>CALDYQ010000063.1 GCA_937944385.1 uncultured Burkholderiales bacterium
CGCCTGCCGGACCGCGCTCAGGAGCCGGTCGAGCCCGCTTTTCGAGCGCGCGGAAATCGACAGGGCCTGGGCGTAGTCGAGAAAGTAGAGCTTCCGTTCGTACTCCCGCTTCAGGGCGTCGCGCGCTTCGCGGTCGATCGCATCCCATTTGTTGAGGGCAACGACCAGCGCGCGGCCGGATTCCTGCACGAACGAGGCGAGTTGCACGTCATGATCGGACACACCATGCGTCGCATCGAGCACGAAGACGACCACGTGCGCATCCTCGATGGCTTGCAGCGTCTTGATGACCGAGAACTTCTCGACGGCCTCGGTCACCTTGCCGCGCTTTCTCACGCCCGCGGTGTCGATGAGCGTGTACGGCTGTCCGCGCCAGTCGAAGTCGAGATAGATCGCATCCCGCGTGGTGCCGGGCTCGTCGAAGGCGATCACGCGTTCCTCACCGAGGAGCGCGTTGACCAGCGTGCTCTTGCCGACGTTCGGGTGGCCGACGACGGCCACCTTGCAGCGCTCGGGCAGCGGGCTCGCGCGGCCTTCCGGGGGCGGCTCGCTCTCCGCAGCCTCGTCGTCGGCCGCGGCGCATTCGGCGGCGACCGCGGCCGGCTGCCCGTCACTTGCCTCATCGGCAACGGCGGCATCCTCCTCGTCCGCTCGTCCAGCGGCAGGACCGAGACTGTCGAGCGCGAGTTCGATCAGGGCGTTGACCCGGTCGCCATGCGCCGCCGAGATGGCATAGGGCTGGCCCAGCCCGAGCTCGTGGAATTCGAGCACCGCGCGATCCGCCTGCATGCCCTCGGTCTTGTTGACCGCCAGGAACACCGGACGCCCACGTCGGCGAAGCAGGTCCGCGATGCGTGAATCCTGTGCAGTGACGCCGCTTCGGCCGTCGAGGACGAAGATGACGATGTCGGCCTCATCGAGCGCTGTCAGCGTCTGTCGGGCCATCTCGCGCAGGATGCCGTTCTTCGCCACCGGCTCGAAGCCCCCGGTGTCGATGACCACGAAGCGCCGGTCGCCCACGCGCCCCTGGCCGTACTGCCGGTCGCGCGTGAGGCCCGGCAGGTCGGCGACGAGCGCGGCGCGGGAGCGCGTCAGCCGATTGAAGAGGGTGCTCTTGCCGACGTTGGGTCGGCCGACGAGCGCAATCGACGGGAGCATAAAGCGGGGCGAGGCGTCATCGCATCAATGTCAGCGCACGCTCACCGCGAGCAGCTGACCGCTGCGTGTCTGCACGACCGCCGCCTGCCCGGTCGAGGCCATCGGCGCGGACGCAGCGAATCCATCGCCGAGGGCGCGGGCCACGATGCGGCCGTCGCTCGTGCTGACGAAGTGCAGGTGACCGGTGAGGTCATGAATGGCCAGGCGATCGCCCACGAGGGCAAGGCCGCTGGCTCGTCGACCGGCCAGCACGTCGCGCCGCCAGACAGTAGCGCCGGTCGACTTGTCGAGCGCGTAGGCGACGCCCTTCTCATCGACCGAATACACATGCCGTGCATCCATCACCGTGCCGACGAGCGAGGAAATCTCCCGATTCCAAAGCAGCGTGCCTTGGATGAGGTCAAAGCAGGCAACGCGGCCCTGATAGGCCGCGGCACAGATGCGCTGGTCATCCACGCTCGGACGGCCGAGGACATCGATGAGGCGTTCGAGTTCCGACGCGCCGCGCGGGTTGGCCACTGTGGCTTCCCAGCCGATCGCGCCGGTCTGGATATCGAGGGCGAGCAGACGCCCAAGAGGTGTGCCCCAGAAAACGCCGCCGCGCAATGCGATCGGGATCGAGGCCGAGCGCAGCGTGAGGGGCGGCAGCTGCCGCTGCAAGAACCACTTGCGGTTGCCGGTCTGAGCGTCGAGCCCGCTCATGCTGCCGTCGACCGCAGTGACACTCACGATGCCGTCGGCGATGGCCGCCGGGGCG
This sequence comes from uncultured Burkholderiales bacterium, assembly GCA_937944385.1. Classification (GTDB taxonomy): domain Bacteria; phylum Pseudomonadota; class Gammaproteobacteria; order Burkholderiales; family Casimicrobiaceae; genus Casimicrobium. The sequence continues at coordinate 1,916 of CALDYQ010000063.1, forward strand.
GCGGCTTCGGTGGGAACGCGCGCCTCCCAGAGACGCTTGCCCGTGTAGTCGAAGGCGAGCGTCCAGCCCTGGACGGTGGTCACGACGATCAGGTCGTCGCTTGCGCCAACACCACCGGCGAGCGCGCCACGCTCGCTCCCCGCGGAGAAGCGCAGCGTCTGCGCGCCGCTTGCAGCATCGACGACGATGATCGTGCCATCCGGATGTGCTGCGACGATGCGATCACCCGCAAGTGCGGGCGTCAGCAGTGAAGCGTGCCGGCCACCGAGCTGCACCTGCCAGAGGATGCCTGCGACGGCTCCGCCGTCGATCGGGGGCAGCGGGGCGAGATTTTCGGCGCGCGTTCCGCCCAGCCAAGGCGGCAAGGACGAACAGCCGGCGAGGAGCGCCGCGAGGCCGAGCGCCGCCGCCCGACGAAGGAAGGAAAGCGCGGGAGGCGCCATCACTTGGCCGCTCCCGAAGCGTAGTCGAGCTTGACCTGCGTGTAATTGCGCAGGGCGCCCCGGGCGTCGAGCTTGGGCAGGGCGGCCTCGAAGGCGGTCTTCGCATCGGCGTAGCGCCCAAGCGCCAGAAAGACATCCCCGCGGGCATCGAGGAAGAGGCCTTCGAAGCTCGCCGGGTGCTTGGCGTCGAGCACGGAGAGCGCCTCCTCGGGTTTCTTGAGGTCGAGGAGGAGTCCGGACAGCCGAAGTCGTGCGATGGCGCGCAGCTCGTCTTCCTTGGCGTTGGCAATCACCCAGTCGAGATGGGTGCGCGCCTGGTTCAAGTCACCCGCCTCGAACGCCGCGCGGGCTGCGAGCAGCGCACCACGGGGGGCATAGGCGGTGCCTGCGTATTTCTCGATCAATTGCGCGGTTGCGTCCTTGACCTTGGCCAGTTCGTTCTTGGTGAGCCCTTCGCTCACGGCGAAGTAAAGCGCGCTTGCTTCCTGCGCCTGCTTGGCTTGCCACCACTTCCACCCATTCCAGCCGGCGAAGGCGAGTGCCGCGAAGACGACGATCGCCGTGACCGCGGTGCCGTAACGCGCCCACCAGGACTTGAGTTCTGCGAGTTTGTCTTGTTCTTCGAGGTCGTAGGCGGCCATGACGCGGGGCGGGAGTTCAGGGAGCGTTGCCAGTCTTCCCGCGCAGTTGCGCGGCAACGGACGAGCTCTCAATTATCGCCTGCTCGCCCTGGATCGCCTCTCCGGCGGCGTTGCGGAGCGGTTTGACCGCCACACGCCCGGTCGCCGCTTCCTCCTCGCCAAGGATCAGCGCGAAGCGGGCGCCCGAGGCATCCGCTTTCTTCATCTGGCTCTTGAAGCTGCCGCCGCCAGCGTGCACGGCCACGGCGAGGCCCTGCTCGCGCAAGCCCTCGGCGAGCGTCCGCGCGGCGCGTCCGGCGGCCTCGCCCGCATGAACGACGTAGGCATCGAGACGAAAATTGGGCACGGACGCCGGCATCAGCATGAGAATGCGTTCGATCCCCATGCCGAAGCCGATCGCCGGTGTGGGCTTGCCGCCCAACTGCTCGAACAGCCCGTCATAGCGGCCGCCGCCGCAGACCGTGAGCGGGTTGCCGCCGCCCGCAACGAAGCGGTCGGTGACGAATTCGAACGCGGTGCGGTTGTAGTAATCCATGCCGCGCACGATGCGCGGGTTGAGCACGTAGGGCACGTGGGCTTCGGTGAGCAGCGCCTGCAGCCCCTCGAAATGCGCCCGCGAGTCGGCTTCGAGACTATCGAGCAGGCTCGGGGCAGTCTGGTTGACCTCGATCACCGAGGGCACCTTGCTGTCGAGGATGCGCATGGGGTTCGTGTGAAGCCGGCGGCGTGCGTCCTCGTCGAGCGCACCGAGGTTCGCCTCATAGTGGGCGATGAGCCGGGCGCGGTAGGCGGCGCGCTCGTGCGCATCCCCAAGCGAGTTGATCTCGAGGCGGACATCGTCGATCCCGAGCGCCTTCAGAATGCGGAAGGTCATGATCATGAGCTCGGCGTCCACGTCCGGGCCGGAAAAGCCGAAGCATTCGACGTCGAACTGGTTGAACTGCCGGTAGCGGCCTTTCTGTGGCCGCTCGTGGCGGAAGACTTCTCCCATCGAGTAGACGCGCACGGGCCCGTTATAGGTGAGGTTGGCTTCGATGGCCGCGCGTACGAGCCCGGCGGTGATCTCCGGCCGAAGCGTCAGTTGCTCGCCGTTGAGCCGATCCTCGAAGGAGTACATCTCCTTCTCGACGATGTCGGTCACCTCCCCGATCGAGCGGATGAAGAGCGGCGTGTGCTCGACGATCGGTGCACGCATGTTGCGATAGCCGTAGCTTCGTGCGATCCGGGTGACCGTCTCCTCGAAATGCTCCCAGCGGGCCGATTCATCAGGCAGGACGTCGTTCATGCCGCGGACGGCTTGTAGGCGGGGGGCAGGGGAGGACATGGCGACGTACCGAGTGCTGAAGCAGCCCTTCGGTTGGCCCGAAGAGGTGCGCTCAAGTGCTTGAAATTGCATTCGATTTTAAGAGCCTGTCAGGCGCGCTCGCGGGCGTGTGCGCGCGCCGGCTCGGGCCCTACCGAGGGCGCCCGGCGGGGATACGGGGTAGTCCAAAGACTCTAGTGCCCGTTCCTACAATGGTCCGATGAATGCGACATCCGGCTGGACGCGACGACGACTCATCTTCACGGGGGCGGGCGGTGCGTTCGCGCTCGCTGGGCTGGGCGCGCTTGGCCTGCGTCAGACCCGTAACGGACCGCCGCCCGCCGCTCTGGCGCTGCTGGCGACCCATCTGAGTCTCTTCGATTCGGTCACGGTGGCGCTGCTCGGCCCGGCGCTGCCTGCCGAGCCCGCGCTCCGTTCGAGCGAACTGGCCCGTGTCCGCACCGAGGCCGCCAAACTGCTCGACAGCCTTCCCCCCGGCACGCGGCGGGAGTTCGCCGATCTCTTGACCCTGCTCGATCTCGCGCCGGCCCGTGCGCTCCTCGGGCTCACCGGGGGATGGGAGGCGGGCAACGCTTCCGCGATAGCGGCCTGGTTCCAGGCGCTCCGCACGAGCAGCCTTGGGCTCAAGGCCCAGATCTATTTCGCGCTGCATGATCTGGTCTATGGCGCGTTCTATGCCGAGCCTGCGACGTGGGCCGTCTCGGGTTATCCGGGGCCGCCTTACGCCGCGCTTGGCCTGACTCCGGCGACCGTGCTCCCCGCAACCCCCGCCTCGCCGACTCGGAGCGGGCCATGAGCGCGAGTGTCTTTCCCGACCCGATCCGCGAGGCCATTGCCGCGGGCGGGCTCCACCTCGATGCTTCGGAGCTCACGAAGGACGCCGTGCTCGAGGCCGACGTCTGCATCATCGGCACCGGCGCGGGCGGTGGCATCACCGCGGACATCCTCACCGATGCCGGGCTCAAGGTCGTCTTGATCGAGGAGGGGCCGCTTCGCTCCTCGCGCGACTTCAGGATGCTCGAGCGCGAGGCCTATCCCGAGCTCTATCAGGAGAGCGCTTCGCGCAAGACCCGCGACAAGGCGATCGGCATCCTGCAGGGGCGCACCGTCGGCGGCTCGACCACGGTCAACTGGACCACGAGCTTTCGCACACCGCCCGAGACGCTCGCCTTCTGGCGCGATCGCTTCGGCCTCACCGAACTCACCGACGAGCACATGGCCGGCTGGTTCGCCCGCGCCGAGGCGCTCGTGAACATCATCGATTCGCCCTATCCGCCCAACGAGAACAACGCGATTCTCGAGCGCGGGGGACAGAAGATCGGCATCCGCGTCGAGCGCATCCGCCGCAATGTGAAGGGTTGCTACAACCTGGGTTATTGCGGGATGGGCTGCCCGACCAACGCCAAGCAGTCGATGCTCGTGACCACGCTGCCAGCGGCCCTCCGGCGCGGGGCGGTGCTCGTCACCCGGGCGCGTGCCGAGCGGCTCGTCTTCTGGGGTGAGTACGCGCAAAGCCTCGACTGCGTGGGCCTCCGGGGCACGGGCTACGACGCGGGTCCCTATCGCCTCACGGTCAAGGCCAAGCACTTCGTGCTCTCGGCGGGCGCGATCGGCTCACCGGCCTTGCTCTTGCGTTCCCGTGCACCGGATCCGAACAAGCGGCTCGGTCGGCGAACTTTTCTGCATCCCTCGCTCATCTCGGGCGCGGCCATGCCCGAGCCGGTCGAAGCCTGGTCGGGCGCACCGCAGACCACCTACAGCGACCACTACCTCGCGACACAACCGATCGACGGGCCGATGGGCTTCAAGCTCGAGGTCCCTCCGGTTCATCCGGTGCTCTACTCGATCATCGTCAACGGCTTCGGGGAGCGGCATCGCGAGCGCATGCGGGATCTGGCCCACACGCACGTGGCCATCGCGCTCTGCCGCGACGGCTTTCATCCCGAAAGCCCCGGTGGCCGGGTGCACGTGGGCGGCGACGGGCATCCCGTGCTCGACTATCCGCTCAACGATTTCTTCTTCGACGCCGCGCGCCGCGCACTGCTTGCCATGGCGGAGATCCAGTTCGCCGCGGGTGCGAAGGCGGTCTATCCGGTCGATGAGCGCATCGACGGCTTCACGAGCTGGGCCGAGGCGAAGCGCGCGCTCTCGTCGATCGAGCTACGGCCGTACGCGACGCGGGTCGCGAGCGCACATGTCATGGGTGGCTGCGGCATGGCGAAGGACGCGAAGGAGGGCGTGGTCACGGTCGATGGCCGACATCATCAACTCGGCAACGTGCACGTGATCGACGGCTCGGTTTTCCCAACCTCCATCGGGGCCAATCCGCAGCTTTCGATCTACGCCCTGGCGTGGAGAAACGCCGCGAAACTTGCCGCGACCGTCCGACGCGCTTGAACACCGCCTTCGATACTGCCCATGTCGGTCGCCACGTTTTTCCGCATCGCGCTAGCGGTCGAGTGCTCACTCTGGCTGGGCATCGCGCTCGTGCTCTACCGGTTCGGCTTGCTCTCGGCGGCGGGTGCGGTGGCGGCCGTGATCGTCCTTCCGCTCCTCGCCCGCGCGCTCGTGCTCGCCTGGGGCGTGATCGGCGCGCGTCGCCACGGTGTGCCACTCGCTCCGGGGCAGCGGCTCGATCTGCGCGGTTGGCTGCGCTACCTCGTGGGCGAGTATCTGCACCTGCTGTCGCACGGCTTCATCCAACTGCCGTTTCCCGGCTTCTTCCGGAGCCGCGGTGACCGGGCGATCGCGGCGGGGCGCAGCCTCCCTGGCGGGCCGGTCGTGCTCTTCCAGCATGGCTATTCGCACAACGGCGCGGTCTGGTGGGGCAGCGTGCGTGCGCTCGAGGCCATGGGGTATCGCGTCTTCACGATCGACCAGCCCCTCTGGGAGGACATCGAGGCAATGGCCGAACGGCTCCATGCACGGATCGAAGCCATCCTCGCCGCCACGGGCGAGACGCGGCTCACGCTCGTCGCCCACTCGATGGGCGGGCTGATCGCGCGCGCCTACGTTCGCCGGCGCGGTGCCGCCCGGCTCGAGGCGCTCGTCACGATCGGCACGCCGCACCACGGAACGCGGATGGCACGCCTCGCACTCGGCCCGAACGGAGGGCAGATGCGCATCGGCAACCCGTGGCTCGCTGGGCTCAACGCAAGCCTGCTCCCGCCCGGTCTGCCCGTGCTCTCCCTCTGGAGCGTGCACGACACGATCATCCTGCCGCAGGACGCCTCGCACCTCGACGGCGCGATGAATATCGTCATGCACGGTGTGGGGCATGTGGCGCAGCCGGCCGAATCCGCCACGCGGGAGCGGTGGGTCGCGTGGCTGCAGTCGCCCGAGCGTTCCGCGCAGGCGAAAATCGATTGATGGACGCCGAGGAAAAGAGCCGATTCAAAAGCCGGGGCGGAGTGGGCCGCTTGTGGAACGCAACCCGCTACAGCCTCCAGGGATTTGCTCATGCATTCCGGCACGAGGCGGCGGTCCGCCAAGAGCTTGTGTTGCTCTCGATCACGTTTGCGATCGCATGGTGGGCGGCTGTGCCGTGGCTGCACCTTGCGCTCCTCGCAATGGCGGGTGCCGTCGTGCTGGCAGTGGAACTCATCAATTCCGCGATCGAAGCCGTGGTTGATCGTATCTCTCTCGAAGCGCATCCGCTCTCGGGTCGAGCGAAGGACCTGGGCAGCGCCGCGGTTGCGGTCGTGCTCGTGGTCTACAAGCTGCTCTGGGCGGTCTGCGTCGCTTTGGCGCTCGGCTGGTTGTGATCGTTCCTGCCCGGAGATGACCGAAGCGCGAGCCGCTCGACCCGCGACCAGAAGTCAGTCAGGGAGGGTGTGACCCGGCCCGGCCGCTTGGCGGCATCGTCCCAACGCCGCAGGCGAAGTGCGGCTTCGGCGTGCGCCTCCCGCTCGAAAGCAGCACGTTCTTCGGCGGACATCACTCCACCCTGAAGCTGGAGGCTCCTTAGCGAATCCTCGGTGAGCGCCCGCCGGTAGACCGGATCGGCCGCAAGGTAGCGTTTGGCGGCGACGTGCAGCCGCACGGGCTCGCGCACATCCGATTCGAACAGTCGGGCGAGACAGGCGGCAGCCACCATCTCATGCCGATCGTCGATCCCGTTTGCACTGGGCGTGCCGGAATGGCACGTGAGCAAGTGACCGATGTCGTGCAGGAGTGCTGCGACCACGAGCGAATCGGCTGCGCCGGCACGTTCCGCGAAGTCGGCAGATTGCAGCGCATGTTCGAGGTGGCTGACCGGCTCGCCGGTGTAGCGTTCGCAGCCCCGGGTGAGGAGGATCGCGCGCAGTTCCTCCGCTGAACCTACAGCGTGCACTGCAGAAGAGAGCGCGGAAGAAAGCGACGTTGAGGAAGCTGTCACGGTTCGGTCATGGAGCGCTGGAAAACTTTGGCAAATTGTCTCCCGGAGTCCATGACATGTTCCACCGCATCCATCGCGCCATGGCGAGTGTCGCACTGGCCGCTGCGCTTCTTCCTCTTGCCGCGCTCGCGCAGGGCAAGACCGAACTGCTCGTCTACACCGCGCTCGAGGCGGATCAGATCAAGGCCTACCAGGAAGCCTTCGAAAAGGATCACCCGAATGTGAGTCTCAAGTTCGTGCGTGACTCCACGGGAATCGTGACCGCGAAGCTGCTCGCCGAGAAGGCCAATCCGCAGGCGGACGTGGTGTGGGGGCTCGCGGCGACCTCGCTCATGCTGCTCGACCGCGAGGGCATGCTGATGCCTTACGCACCGAAGAATCTCGCGGCGATCAAGCCAACCATGCGGGACGCGCGTAACCCGCCGACTTGGGTGGGCATGGACGTCTGGTCCTCGGCCATCTGCTTCAACACGGTCGAGGCTGGCAAGAAGAACCTGCCGAAGCCCGCGACCTGGGAGGACCTCACGAAGCCGGTCTATCGCGGCGCGATCACGATGCCGCATCCCGCCTCCTCGGGCACGGGCTACCTGATGGTGAGCGCCTGGCTGCAGATGATGGGCGAGCAGAAGGGTTGGGCCTTCATGGATGCACTGCACCAGAACATGGGCGTTTACACGCACTCCGGCTCGAAGCCCTGCCGCCAAGCCGGGGCCGGTGAGTTCCCGATCGGGCTGTCGTTCGAGTACCGTGCGAACAAGACGAAGAAGGACGGTGCGCCGATCGACATCGTCCTGCCGGCCGAAGGGCTGGGTTGGGATATGGAAGCAACCGCCATCCTCAAGACCACGAAACGGCCTGAGGCGGCGAAGCTGCTGGCCGACTGGGCAACCTCGCGCAAGGCCAATGAACTCTACGCGAAGAACTTCGCGATCGTGGCCCTTCCCGGCGTGCAGGAAAAGCTCCAATTCATCGATGCTGACATCGAAAAAATGCTCGTGAAGAACGACTTCGGCTGGGCGGCAGCCAACCGCGATCGCATCCTCGCCGAGTGGAGCCGCCGCTACGAGGCGAAGGCCGAGAAGCGCTGAACGACCCCGGGCTTCGCGGTACTGGGGACGTGTTGGAGAACTCTGGCGGGGCATTTCTCCGCGCTCAGGGCATCGAAAAGCGCTATGGCGGGCAAACCGTGCTCGCCGAAGTCGATCTTGCAGTGGCCGACGACGAGTTCGTCTGCCTGCTCGGCCCTTCGGGCTGCGGCAAGACGACGCTCCTGCGCATCCTCTGCGGCATCGAGCGTGCCGACCGAGGACGGGTACTGCTCGATGGTCAGGACATCACCCGCGCGAGCCCGGCCGAGCGGCGCTTCGGGATCGTCTTTCAGTCCTATGCGCTCTTTCCCAACCTGAGCGCGCTCGACAACGTTGCCTATGGCTTGCGGGGGCTTTTGCGTGAGCGACGCGAGGCGCGTGCGCGCGAGATGCTCGATCTGGTGGGGCTCGCCAGTCACGCGCTCAAGTACCCCGCTCAGCTCTCGGGCGGACAGCAGCAGCGCGTGGCACTCGCCCGCGCGCTCGCGCCCGAGCCGAGGTTGCTCCTCCTCGATGAGCCGCTCTCGGCGCTCGATGCGCAGGTGAGGCTCAACCTGCGCAGCGAGATCCGAATGCTCGCCAAGCGGCTGTCGATGCCGGTGGTGATGGTCACGCATGACCAGGAAGAAGCGCTGTCGATGGCCGATCGCGTGGTGCTGATGAACCACGGCTCGATCGAGCAGGCGGGGACCCCAAGCACGCTCTACCTTTCGCCCGCGAGTGAGTTCGCGGCACGCTTCATCGGCCGCGTGCACTGCTTCGATGGAGAGCACGAAGGCGACGGCATCGTTCGCGTGGGGCAGGCGCGGCTTCGGCTGTCAGACGCGCCGGGGCGGATCGGTCCGATCCGCGTGGCGATCCGCCCATCGCATGTGCGGCTTCGGCATCACGACCCATCGGCAGAGCGGGCGTCGTGGCGTCAGAAAGAGGCGCTTCCGGGTGAACCGTTTCCGCTCAATCTGGTGCCGGCGTGGGTGACGGGGACCACGTTCTCGGGAGCGACGGTGGCGCTGCACCTGCGTGCACCGGCGCTCGGGGAGACGCAGGATGCATTCGATGCCGAGCTGGCCACCACACCCACCGGCGAACTGCCGTGGCGGGAGGGGGAGCGCCTGTGGGCCGAATTGCCGGCTGAGGCCCTGCGCGTGCTCAGATCATGACGGCGGTCAGCACGACCGGCCACGGCATGTCGGCGCGCCTCGATGCTCCTGCCCAGGGTGCTTTGGGTGTGTCGCTCCTTGCCGCTGGAGCACTTTTCATCGCGGCTCCGGTACTTGCGCTCCTCGCTCGCGCGCTCTTCGACGGTTCGGGTGAGTTCGTCGGGTTCGGCAACTTCTCGGCCTACTTCGCCGCGCCGGCGCTCACCGACTCCGCCGTGCGCAGCCTGCGCCTGTCGGCCATCGCCGCGGCGATCACCGTCGCGCTGGCCTACGGCTATGCCTACGGGCTCACGCTCACGCAGATGCGGCACAAGACGTTCTTTCGCGCGGCGGCGCTCCTGCCGCTGCTCGCGCCGTCGCTCCTGATGGCGATCAGCCTCGTCTACCTGTTCGGCCATCAAGGGCTGCTCAAGGATTGGCTTGGCCGACCGATCTATGGCGAACTGGGTATCGTCGTGGGCTCGGTGCTCTGGACCTTTCCGCACGCGCTCCTGATCCTGATCGCCAGCCTCTCGGCGATCGACGCCCGGCTCGTCGAGGCCGCGCGCACGATGGGCGCATCCCCGTGGGACGTCTTTCGCACCGTCATGCTGCCCGCATCGCGCTATGGGGTCGCGATGGCCTTCGCCGTGGTCTTCGTGCTCGTGATCACGGACTTCGGCGTGCCCAAGGTGATCGGCGGGCAGGCCAACGTGCTGGCCACCGACCTCTACAAGCAGGTCGTTGGCCTGCAGAACTTCGCCATGGGGGCAGTGGTGGGCGCGGTGCTGCTCGCGCCAGCGATCGGCGCCTTTTTCATCGAACGGCATCTGCGCCGACGCCAGGCGAGTGCCTTCGGTGCGCGCGCGGTGCCCTACATGCCTGAGCCCTGGGCGCTGCGTGATCGTCTCTTCTGGGGCTACTGCGCCCTCGTGAGCGCGCTGCTCGTGGGCGTGCTCGCGATGGCCGTCTATGCCTCGTTCGTGCGGCTCTGGCCCTACGACCTGTCGCTCAGCCTGCGCAACTACGACTTCGACCAGATGGACGGCGGGGGCTGGATCACCTTCTGGAACTCGCTTCGCCTGTCCTTCGGCACCGCGCTCGCGGGGACGGTCTTGGCCTTCCTGACCGCTTGGTTCGTGGTCAAGCCGCGGCGCTTCGGTGCGCTTCGCGATGCCGTCAATCTGCTCGCCACCGTACCGCTCGCGGTGCCAGGGCTTGCGCTCGGGCTCGGCTACATCATGTTCTTCAACGCGCCGTCCAATCCGCTCTCCGGACTTTACGCGACGATGACGATCCTCGTCGTCTGCACCGTGGTGCACTTCTTTTCCGTGGCGCATCTCACGCTCGTCACGGCGCTCAGCCAGCTCGACCGTGAGTTCGAGTTCGTCGCCGAGTCGCTGGGCGTGCCGTTCTGGCAGACGCTCGCGCGGGTGCATCTGCCGGTCGTTTTGCCGGCGCTCCTCGAGGTGGCGGGCTACTTTTTCGTCAATGCGATGACCACGGTCTCGGCGGTGGTCTTCCTCTATGCGCCGCACACCCAGCTCGCTTCGGTCGCGGTGCTCAACATGGACGATGCCGGCGACATCGCACCTGCGGCAGCGATGGCCGTGCTGATCTTCGTGACGGCCGCGTTGGTGCGGCTCGGCTTCATGGCGGTCGAGCGTTGGGCGCTCACCCGGACGAATCGCTGGCGTCTGCGCTGAGCTCGGACGGAGGAGCGGTTGAATGAATGCGAAGTTTGATGTCGTGATCACCGGCGCCGGAATCGTCGGGCTCGCTCATGCCTGGGCCGCGGCCGAGCGCGGCCTCTCGGTGGCGGTGGTCGAGCGTGATGCGCGCGCGGTCGGGGCCTCGATCCGCAATTTCGGCTTCGTCACCGTCACCGGGCAGCGCGCCGGGGAGACCTGGCATCGCGCGCGGCGGAGCCGCGATATCTGGGCCCAGGTGGCGCCCCTTGCCCAGATCCCGATCGCGCATCGCGGACTGTGGGTGCTCGCGCGCCATGAACTTGCGGTGCCGGTGCTCGAAGCCTTCGCCGCGACCGAGATGGGTGCTGAATGTGAGGTCGTTTCACCGGGCGAGGCCGCCGAGCGGGCGCCCTGGCTCAATGTACGCGGCGCCCAGGCTGCACTCTGGAGTCCGCACGAGCTTCGCGTGGAATCGCGCGAGGCGATTCCTCGGCTCGCCGCCTGGCTCGCCGAAGCACGCGGCGTGCACTTCTTCTGGTCGGAATCCGTGCTCGAAGCGGGTCCACGCGGTGTTCGCACGGCGCGACGGCGCATCGAGGCCGGTCGCGTGGTGCTCTGTCCGGGCAGCGACCTCACCGGTGTGGCGGGGCCGTATCTCGCGGATCGGCCGCTCGCACTCACCCGGCTTCAGATGCTGCGTGTGCGGCCGCTGCCCGCCCTCCGGCTCGGCAGCGCCGTGATGAGTGACCTCTCGCTCATCCGCTACGCCGGGTATGCCGCGCTGCCCGAAGCGGCGGCGCTGCGTGCGCATCTCGAAGCCGAGGAGCCCGAAAGTTTGGCCGCGGGCATCCATCTGATCGCGGTGCAGTCGGCAGATGGCACGCTCGTGGTCGGAGATTCGCATCATGACGACGCGGCACCCTGGCCCTTCGCGAGCGAGACCGTCGACCGCTGGATCCTCCGCCATCTGCGTGAGGCGGTTGCGGTCGAGGATGTGGAAGTGATCGAGCGCTGGACCGGGGTCTATCCGATCGGCGGCGGGCGCGACGCCGTGCGCGTCACACCTGAGCGCGGGCTCGATGTGGTTGTCGTGACGAGCGGCACCGGCGCGAGCACGGCCTTTGCCCTGGCCGAGGAGACCTTTGCCGATGGATGAATTGCCCGCGTTCAAGCACTTGCGCGCGGTCGTCTTCGACTGGGCCGGCACGGTCATCGATTTCGGCTCGCATGCGCCGATGGCGGCCTTCGTCGAGCTCTTTGCCGAGGAGGGTGTCGCGATCACGATCGAGGAGGCGCGCGCACCGATGGGCTTGCCCAAGTGGGAGCACATCCATGCGCTCGTGACCGCGCCGAGGGTCGCCGCGGCCTGGACCCAGGCCAAGGGCGCGGCCCCGACCAGGGCTGATGTCGATCGCCTTTACGCGCGCTTCACGCCGATGAGTGCGCGGGCGGCATGTGCCCACGCCGGGTTGATCCCCGGCGTGGCGGCGCTCGTGGCCGACCTGCGCGAGGCGGGTCTCAGGATGGGTTCGACCACGGGCTACAACCGCGCGATCATGGCCGAGGTTGCACCGATCGCGGCTGCGCAGGGTTTCGCACCGGACAGTCTCGTCTGCGCTGACGATGTGCCCGTCTCGCGACCCACACCGCTTGCGATGTATCGAACCTTTCTCGATCTGTCCGTCTGGCCCGCATACGCTGTGGTCAAGGTCGATGACACCGTGCCGGGTCTCCTCGAGGGCGCACTTGCTGGCGCGTGGACCGTGGGTGTACTCGCTTCGGGCAACGAGGCAGGGTTGAGGTTTTCCGAGTGGCAGGCGATGAACGAAATGGAGCGTGCCGCCGTTCGACGGCGGGTCGCAGCGCGACTCGATGCGGCGCGTCCGGATGACCTGATCGATACCGTGGCTGACCTGCGTGGCGTGCTCGCTGCAATCGAGGCGCGGCTCGAGCGTGGCGAGCGGCCGACGGCTGCGGCAGCCATCGATGATTGACGACCTCCTCGGTCTGCCGCGCTCATTGCGTTGAACGAACCGGCATGATGACCGGGCGGACCGCTCCGGCGGCGAGCTGACTGTCGAGCCGCACCCCGTAGACCCGCTCCACGGTGTCGGCGCTCAGGGCTGCGGCGGCGGGTCCATCGGCCATGATGCGGCCTTGGGCGAGGAGGACGGCGCGTTCGAACCAGCCGAGCGCCGCGTTGAGATCATGCAGCACGGCCGCGACGGCAATGCCGCGCGCGGCGAGCGCTGTGGCGTGATCGAGCACGCTCACCTGCTGCGCGAGATCGAGCGCGCTCGTCGGCTCGTCGAGCAGGAGCAGCCCGCCGTCGTGGGTTGCCCAAAGCTGCGCGAGCACGCGGGCGAACTGCACGCGCTGTCGTTCACCGCCCGAGAGCATGAGGTAGCGCCGCGCAGCGAAGCCGTCGAGCCCGAGCAAGACGAGCACCTCGTCGACCACCCTGCGATCGGCGGCTGCGCCCGCACCGCGCCAGGGCAGACGGCCCAGGGCAACGACTTCGGCCACGGTGAAATCGAAGTCGAGCCGCGGCTGCTGGGTGAGCACCGCAAGGCGTCGAGCCAGCGCCTCGCGCCGGGCGCGTGTGCTGCGCCAGAGGCTGAGTGGTTCGCCGAAGAGACGCACCGCACCCGAGGCGATTGGCCACTCGCCAGTGAGTGCGCGCAAGAGCGTGGACTTGCCCGCGCCATTCGGCCCGACGATGGCCACCGTCTCGCACGGGCTGAGGCGGAGCGATAGCCGGTCGAGCAGGCGCCGCCCGGCCCGGTCGAGCACGAGCTCATCGGCTGTGAGTAGCGGCTCATCGGCCCTCATCGTTCGCCTTGACCGCGCCGGAGAAGATAGAGGAAGAACGGCGCACCGACGAGCGCGGTGAGCACCCCAAGCGGCAGCTCGGCCGGCCGCGCAAGCGTGCGCGCGGCGAGGTCGGCGAGCGTGAGCAGCGTCGCGCCGAGCATCGCGGCGAGCGGCAGGAGCACGCGGTGATCCGGCCCGACCACGAGCCGTGCCAGATGGGGTGCGATCAGGCCGATGAAGCCGATCACGCCAGTGACGGCGACGATGGCGCCCGTGGCGAGCGCCGACAGTCCGATCACCACGCGCTTGACCGTCTCTACCGGTACGCCCAGGTGCAGCGCTTCACTCTCGCCGAGCAGGAGGGCGTTCAGCCAGCCCGCAAGAAAGGGGGCGGATAGCACCGCGGCGAGTGCAAGCGGACTCGCCCCAGCAAGCGCCGACCAGGTGGCGGCACCGAGCGAGCCCAGGTTCCAAAAGGTCAGGCTCCGCAGTTGCTCGTCGGTCGCGATGAAGATGAGCAGCCCGATCGCCGCCCCGGCAAGCGCGTTGATCGCAATCCCGGTGAGCAGCATCGTGGTCGCATCGAGTACACCGTCGCGGCGGGCAAGCGTAAAGACGATGAGCGTGGTCGCGAGGGCACCTGCAAATGCGGCTACCGGCAGCGTCCAGACATCGAGCAGCCGGGTGAGCCCGACAAAGACGGTGCTTCCGAGCACGATCGTGGCCACCGCCCCGAGCGCGGCGCCTGCGGAGACACCGATGATCGCAGGCTCGGCGAGCGGGTTACGAAAGAGCGCCTGCATGAGCACGCCAGCGACCGCGAGTCCGGCCCCGGCGATGAGCGCGAGCAGTACGCGCGGCAGCCGCACATTGAGGATGATCGTCTGGGTCATCGCTTCGCTGGCATCGAGTCGGCCCGTAAGCGCAGCGAGGACTTTCATCGGCGGGATGGCGACGGCGCCGAGCGCAAGCGCAGCGAGCGCCGTCGAACAGAGGGCGACAGCGGCGGCGACCAACACAGCGCCGGCAGGCAGGGCAAGTCGCATTCGCAGTGAAGGTCACTTGCGCACGGCGGCGCGGTGGACCGAGTCGAGTTCACGGAGCAGCAAGCGTAGGCCTTCCGGCGTGTGAATGCCGAGCCCGCCGAGATAGCGGTCGGCGATGTGGATCACCCGGCCGGCGCGGCCCGCGGGTGTCGCGAGCGCGCCGGGCGCCTTGAGCACGATCGGCACGCCGTCGGCAGTGGGCGAGAGGCCATCGTGGTTGGTGAGGATCACCTCGGGCGCGGCCTCGATCATCGCCTCTTGGCTCATCGGTTTGAAGCCCTCGATCGCGCCAGCGACATTTCTGGCCCCGGCGAGCTCCAAGAGCGTACCTGCGCTCGTGCCGCGACCGGCAACGATGAGCGGGCGCTTTCCGCCGGCGAGGATGAACACGGCGCGCGGATGCTGCTTGCGCTGGGCCACCTCACGGGCGAGATCCGCCATCTCGCGGCGTAGTCGCGCAACGAGCGCTTCGCCGGACTCGGTCTTGCCCAGTAGCCGCGCAACGTGCCGGATGCGTCGCTCGACGCCGGCAAGGCTTTGCTCACCGTCGAGTGGTTCGAGCCTCACCCCGGCAGCGCGCAGCTGCTCGAGCACCGAGGGGGCGACGCGATCATCGGTGACGAGCAGATGCGTCGGAGCGAGCGCGAGCATCGGCTCGGCCGAGGTTTGCCGAAAGCCGGGCAGACTGGGCACACGGGCAAGCTCAGGCAAGTGATCGGCACCTCCGCCGACGGCGACGATGCGCTCGGCGCCACCGAGCGCAACGACGATCTCGGCCACATGGGCGTTGATCACGATCCACCGCTCGCTCACGCCGGCTGCGGCCCCCGCGATCGCGCTCCATAGTCCCACGAGCATCGCGAGCAGCGCACGGCGCATGACGGCGGGTGCCGTCGTGCGGTTCATGCCGCGACTCCTCCGATCTGGGTGAGCACCATCGCTGGGTCGAGTACGGCCCGGCGCCAGCGATCGAACTCGGCTGTCAGCTCGGTCGTGGCTGGGCCAATACACAAGCGATCCCCTGTGGCAGCGACCCAATTGAGCGCGATGCCCGAGCTTTCGGAGGTCTGATACAGCCGATGGGCCACGCTCGGGCGCAGATGGAGCTTGAGCGCCGGACCGGTCGCATGAACGACTGGCGGTGTTTCGTGCGACTGGGTCGCGCGCGCAGTGGTGCGCAGGTGACTCGTGTTCGAACGCAACTCGAGTGTGGCGGTCGGCGCCTCAGGCAGGGCCAGCAGCGCCTGCCTGAGGATGCGCCCGGCGCGCTCGGTGCTGTCGGGTGCGCTTGGAGGTGCACCGAGCGGCGGCACTCCGGGCGGTTGCTCGCTGCGGGTGGGCTGCCAGAGGCGGCTTGCACCGTGAATGATGAAGCGCTCCAAATGGCCAGCGGCGACGTCCCGGCCATCTTTCGACATCAGATACACCCGCAGCAGGGCATCGCCGTTGGCGTCGAACGCGTTGATGCTCACGCCGTGGCCGTGGAACGGGTCTTCCTCATCGACCAGAAATGCGGTCGCCACGGCGGGGTAGGACACCGAGATCCGGTGTTCATCGTTAGCGATCGTGACCTGGGCGGCTTCCGTCTCGACCTGCGCGAAGCGACCCAGCGCAAGCGCGACACCAAAGGACGAGCGCACTGCCAGCAGGAGTTTCGACCACGCGCCCACGGGTGCGAGCAGCGCCGGGAGATCGGGAACGAGCGCCTCGGCGCCAAAGCCGATGCGTGCAGCCATGAGCGTGGCCTCGGTCACGCCGAGACGTTGGGCGATCTCGGGCCCATGCAGGTGGGCACCCCGCGCGAGCAGAGCGGAGCGCGCGATCAACAAGGCGTCCGGACTTCGCTGCGTGTGGTTGAGGTCGCAGGCGGCAGACTCGGTCCGCTCGATGGGCGCAGGGCGAAAGCGTGTGGTGCTCATCGCCCGAACCCGTAGCGCACCGTGGCGTAGAAAAAACGCCCGGCCGGCTCCATCGTCCCGCCCACGGCCGACCAGTTCAGCGGTTGCCGCTTGTTGAACACATTGTCCACGCCGAGCGCGGTTTCAACTTGGGGCGACCAGCGGTGGGCGAGCCGCAGATCGGTGTGCGAATGGGTGCTGTTGAACGGTGGCGCGGTGCGCGCATTTGGGTCTGCGGCGTGGAAGCCGAACCAGTGCCGGTGGCGCAGATCCGCCTGCCACGGTCCCTGCGTGAAGCGCAGGCCGAGCCGCAGGTTGTCACGGGCACGACCGCTCAGGCGTCCGCCGGTCGAGGCATCGCGTGCATCGAGATGGTCATAGCCCAAAAGCATGTCGAAGCCGACACCGAGGCGCGCCCGGGCGCTCATCTCCACACCCTTGAGCTGCGCACGGGCAACGTTCGAATACTCGCTGCGTAGCGTCACACTCGGCGGGTCGGCGGGCAGACGCGGGCGGGTCACGGTCTGGATGAGATCTCGGGCTCGTGCATCGAAGTAAACGATCTCAGCACCAAACGCGCGCGTCTGATAGCCGATGGCGACCTCGGCTGACTTGTTCCGCTCGGGCTGGAGGTTGGGGTTGCCCACGATCACGAACCGGCCGCGAAAGAAGCGCGAGTAGAGCTCGAGCGCGCTCGGGGCGCGGAAGGCTTCGCCATATCCGGCACGCAGCGTGAGCGGCCCCTCACGCCAGCCAAGCGACAGACGCGGGGTCGTCACACTGCCGAAGTCGCTCGTGGCGTCGCGCCGGACGCCTGCAAGCAGTGTGACTGCGGGCGTGAGCTGCAATTCGTCCTGCACGAGCGCATGCCAGGTCTCGCGGGGATGCGCCCCAGAGGTGATCGAGACATCGATATCGTCACGGGCCCAGCCCCCGCCCACGATCAGTCGATGCAGACCGACCGGCAGCTCATACCGTGCGCGCAGTTCGGTTTGCTTGAAGTCCGTGGTTTCGATGTTCGGGAAGGAGCGCGTAGTGGCGCCGTCCGTTGCCCCATGCGAGGCCTCGAGCGTGAGCTCTCCTGGGCCGATCGCGGTGAGGTAGCGCAGATGACCGTAGTGGCGCGTCTCTTTCTCGTAGCCGGTGAAAGGCACCGGGTTGGGTCGGGCGGGAGGATTCGCCGCGAGCAGGTTGGGCGAGGTGTCACGCTGCCAGGTGCCTTCGAGCGTCCAGCTGAGCTGCTGCGCCGCGCCGATCGACCATTCGCCCGCGTAATTGACGAATTGTTCGTTGATCCGGCCAAGGTCGGCGAAGTAGTTCGATGGTACGTAGCGGAAGGCTTCCCGCCGCCGATGCTCGACCGAAAGCCGGTGCTGGGTCGGACCGACCGCCAGGTTCACGGTTGCAGCCACACCGAGCGTCTCACGTTGGTCGTGCTGCATGGTCCCCAGCGTGAGGCGGGCGCTGCCACTGCCGGAGGCAGCCCGCCCGAGTGGCTTGGTGATGATGTTGATGACTCCGCCTGCGGCATCGGCGCCGTAGAGCGCGGACATCGGCCCGCGCACGATTTCGATGCGTTCGACGGACTCGACCGGCAACAGGTTGAGGTTGACACCGCCGTATTTGGCCGGCCGTCGGAAGCCATCGATCAGCACGAGCACCGGCGAGCCCGCGTTGGCGGCAAAGCCACGGATACTGACCGTGGAGTTCGCGCCGTTTGGGCGCGCATCGACGCCAACGGCGAGTTGCAGCGCCTCGGTGACGTTCATTCCTGCGAAGGTCGCGAGCTCTTCCGCAGTGATGACCTGGACGGCGGCCTGCACATCGGCGATCGGCTGGCCGCGTTTGTTGGCCGTGACGAAGACGGTCTCGACCGCGGAGGGAGCGGCGAGCGGCTGCGCATGGATCGGGGGCGCGCTGGCGACAAGCGTGGCCAGGACGGGCAAGGCCGGCCCTCGCCGCGTGGGCGATGGGGTACACATCGGGTGGTCCTCCGTGCGGGCCGGAGCGTCAGTGCTTGTGCGTGCCGTGGCTGCCGTGGCTGCCGTGGCTCATGCCCTCGGCCTTACCCGGCATTCCGGTCATCGCGCGGCCTTGCGCCTTGACCTCGACCGTGTGCTTTTTGTTGTCGGTGCCGACGAACTCGAGCGTGATCGGCACCACATCATCGGGCTTGATCGGTTGCTTGAGGTCGATCAGCATGACGTGATAGCCGCCGGGCTTGAGCGTGAGCGTCTGGCCCTGGGGGATGTCGATACCGGGGATCTCGCGCATCTTCATCATGTTGCCCTCCATCGCCATTTCATGGATCTCGACCTTGCCGGCGACGGGCGAGCGGCCAGAGACGAGCCGCATGTTCTGCTCGGCGCGGATCTCCATGAAGGCGCCGGCCGCGCGCTGCTGAGGCACGGTGGCACGGACCCACGGGTCCTTGACTACGACCTGGGCTTGAAGCGCGCCAGCGGCGAAGAGGCTGAGCGATGCGGCGAGAGCGGAGAGTGCGTGTTTCATGAGTGGGTTCCTGATAAGAAAGAAGTGATCCGGCGCGTCCTGTCGCAGACGAGTCGAACAGCCGCGCGCAGCGGTGAGTCGGGCGTGTGAGTTGCCGACGTGGGTCTCAGGAAACCGGCGGGGCGCGGGGCGAGGCGCCCGGCCACGGTGCATCGAGCGGAGGCCGGGCGGCCGCTTCACGCGCCAGCGACGCGCCGCAGCCCGCTTCCAGTGGGATACGCAGTTCACCGGGCGGCAGGGCGAGGGAAGCCGAGAGGAGCTTGCAGTACTTGCAGTCGGCGGGCGCGGGACGGGCGTCGTCCTGCGGCTTGGCCGGTTCACCGACCGAGGCGGCATCGAGTACGACGCGCTTGATGCCGCTCGACGAGCAGAGTTCGACGACGACGGGCGCATCGCTCGTGGCGCGCGCCAAGGCGAGCGCCGCTGTCGGGCCGAAGGTCGTGAAGACGAAAGCCATGAGCGCGGCGAACGCCGCCCAGCGTCGTCGAAGGGTGGGCCCGAGCCGGTCATGGAGCGCTCGTTTCATCGCCCGAATTTTACGGGCATGTCTGCCGGCCGCCGGTTGCGCTCAATGGTTGGCCGGACCAGGGCGAATGGCGACGGTTGCTCTCAAAGCGCGGCGATGCCGGCTCGCGCGACCTGCAGGTCTTCGCTCGACTTGACGCCGCTCACACCGATCGCGCCGACGCAGTGCCCTTCGACCATGATCGGCGCCCCGCCCTCGAGCGGCGTGACCTGATCGACCGAGAGGAACGACACCCGGCCTTCGTTGACCATCTTCTCGTAGACGCCGCTTTCGCGTCGGCCGATGGCTGAGGTGATCGCCTTGCGCGGGGCGATCGCGGCCGATACCGGCGGGGCACCATCGAGGCGCTTCAGAAACAGGAGGTGCCCTCCGTCGTCGCAGATCGCGATCGTCACGGCCCAGCCGTTCTTCACGGCTTCGGCTTCGGCGGCGCGCGCCATGCGTTCGACATCGGCGGCGGTCAGTGCAGGGCGCTGGATCATCGGGAGGCCTTCGTGAGCGAAAAATACTTGAGCTGCAATTGTTCACGAGTCTCGACGTGCGCCGGATCGTTCGGAATGCAGTCGACTGGGCAGACCGTGCGGCACTGGGGCGCTTCGAAATGCCCGACGCACTCGGTACAGCGGGCGGGATCGATGTCGTAGTGTTCATCGCCCATCGCGATGGCTGCGTTCGGGCACTCCGGCTCGCAGAGGTCGCAGTTGATGCAGGCATCGGTGATGAGGAGCGCCATGCTCCAGCCCCCGCGCGGGCGCGCTTACCCGGCGCCGCGTCGTTCGGCAGCCCGGCGGGCGAGCGCATCGCCCACCGCAGGATGCACGAAGCGCGAGGTGTCACCGCCGAAGAAGGCAACTTCGCGCACGATCGTCGCGGAGATGAACATGACTCTCTCCGAAGGCGTGAGAAAGACGATCTCGACGTTCGGATCCATGCCGCGGTTCATGCCGGCCATCTGGAATTCGTATTCGAAATCGCTGGCTGCACGTAGGCCGCGCAGGATGATGTGGGCGTCTTGTTGCCGCACGAAGTCGAGCAGCAGACAGGAAAAGGGCTCCACACGCACGTTCGGCATGTCGGCGAGTACGGTCCGCGCGAGTGCCACCCGCTCATCCACCGTGAACCACGGCCCCTTGCGCTTGGATTCCGCCACGGCGAGCACCACCTCGTCGAAGAGTCGGGCGGCGCGGCGGATCAGATCCTCATGACCTCGGGTGAGGGGGTCGAAGGTGCCGGGATAGATGACGCGTTTCACGTCGTGGGCGCGGGCGGCCGGACCGCCTCCGAGTCATGGACGAAAAGATGATAGTGCACCATCCCAGCCCGTCCCTGACGGTGGAGATGCAGGGTCGCGAATTCGCGAAGCGCCTTGCCCGCCTCACAGTAGACGAGCGCGTTCGGTTTGAGCCGCGGCAGGACGAGCCGCGCGAGATCGCGCCAGAAATCGCTCGCGAACGGCGGATCGACGAAGACAACATCGAAGGCCCGGCGTTCGCTGCCCAGCCAGGCAAGCGCGTCGGCTGCGATGACCTCCACCGCGGGCAGATTCAGCAGATCGCGGTTGCGTCGTAAGGCAGCGAAAGCCGCGCGTTCGCGCTCCACCGCCACCACACGCGCCGCACCGCGCGAGGCCGCCTCGAAGGCAAGCGCCCCGGAGCCTGCGAACAGATCGAGGCAGGCCAAGCCGGTCAGGTCCTGCCCGAGCCAGTTGAAAAGCGTCTCCCGCACGCGGTCGGGCGTGGGGCGGAAGCCCGCGATGCGCCCTGCCTCGGGAAAGCGGATCACGCGCCCGCGGTGGCTGCCGCCGATGATGCGCAGCTGGTTCCGCTGGGGGGGCGTCGGGGCGTTCATAGAATGGCATTTTGCGCATTCGCACTACCTGCACCCAAGGGAGCGCCCGCCATGTGGGGCCTGTTCAAACGGCGAAAGACCGCCACGCCCGATCCTGCACCCGATCCAGCAGCCGATGCCGCCCCCGTCGCCGGGCCCGCTCCTGCGGGTGAGGCCGCAGACGCGTTCATCCCCGCGGCCGAAGCGGTGGTCGGGTCGGCGCAGCTCGACTCGGCGCAGCCCGACTCGACGCGGTCCGAGCCCGATGCCGCCCAGAGGAGCGAGGAGCGAAGCGGCTGGCTCGGCCGGCTGAAGAGCGGGCTCGCCGCGACGCGCGACAAGCTGGGCCTCACGGCGCTCCTGACCCGGGGGCTCGATGAGGACACGCTCGAGGCGCTCGAAACGCAGCTGCTCATGGCTGATTGCGGGATGCCGGCCACCGAGCATCTGCTCGGCGATCTGCGACGGCGCTGGAAGGCCTCCGGCGGTCGCGTCGAGCCTCGCCAGCTTCTGGTCGATGCACTGGCCGAACTGCTTGCACCGCTCGAACGGCGTTTCGTCGTGGATGCGGACGCCGCGCCCTACGTGATCATGATCGCCGGCGTCAACGGGGCCGGCAAGACCACCTCGATCGGCAAGCTCGCGAAGCTTCTTCAGCGCGAGGGCGCGAGCGTGCTGCTCGCCGCAGGGGACACCTTTCGCGCCGCGGCGCGTGAGCAGCTCACGATCTGGGGCGAACGCAACGGCGTGCAGGTGATCCAGCAGCAGGGTGGTGACCCTTCAGCCGTGATGTTCGATGCCGTCAACGCGGGCCGCGCGCGTGGCGTCGATGTCGTCATCTGCGACACCGCCGGACGCCTGCCGACGCAGCTGCACCTCATGGAGGAGATCAAGAAAGCCAAGCGGGCGATCGCCAAGGCGCAGGAGGGTGCGCCGCACGAAGTGCTGCTCGTGCTCGACGGCACGACGGGTCAAAACGCCCTCGCCCAGGTCAAGGCGTTCGATGCCGCGCTCGGCCTGACCGGCCTCATCATGACCAAGCTCGACGGCAGCGCCAAAGGCGGCGTCATCTGCGCAATTGCCAAGGAGCGGCCGGTAGCGCTGCGTTTCATTGGCGTAGGCGAGGGGATCGATGATTTGCGCCCGTTTTCGGCCCGAGAGTTCGCCGAGGCGATGGTCTGAGGCCGAAGCCGGAGGCAGCTTTCAAAACGGGGTGGGTGCGAAGAGCTCGACCGCGTCGCCCGCGTAGCTCAGAGCCAGACGTTCGGCATGCAGCATGAGTCGCGGCGCGGCGTCTGGCCTGCCGTAGAGCGGGTCGCCCACGATCGGGTGGCCAAGCGCCGCGAGATGCAGGCGAAGCTGGTGCGAGCGTCCGGTGAGAGGGTCCAGGGCGAGGCGGGTCGTTGCCGTGTGCCGCTCGAGCACACGCCAGCGCGTGAGGGATCGCTTGCCGCAGTCGAGATCGAGCTTCTGGAGCGGCCGGCGGGGCCAATCGACGATCAGCGGCAGGTCGATCTCGCCTGCATCCGAGCGAGGAGAACCGTGGACGATGGCCACGTAGCGCTTTTCGACCTCGCGCCGCTCGAAAGCGCGCGAGAGCGCGCGGTGGGCGTCGGCATCGCGCGCAAAGAGCAGAAGGCCCGAGGTCTCCATGTCCAGCCGATGCACGGGGATTGCCTCCGGATGGCTTTTCTGCAGCCGCCGCCAGGCGCAATCGGCCTTGTCGGGGCCGCGGCCCGGGACCGAGAGCAGACCGGCTGGTTTGTCGAGAGCGATCCAGTCTGGGCCGAGCGCGACGAGGCGGGGCGGTGTCTCAAGAGCGGACTTCACCGATGACGAGGTACTCGAGCAGCGCCTTTTGCGCGTGCATCCGGTTCCAGGCTTCCTCCCAGACCACGCTCTGTGGCCCGTCGATGACGCCCGCGGTGACCTCCTCGCCGCGGTGCGCCGGCAGGCAGTGCATGAAAAGTGCGCCCGGATCAGCGAGGGCCATCATCTCTTCATCGACGCACCAGTCGGCGAAGGCGGCCTTCCTCGCTTCGGTTTCGGCCTCGAAGCCCATGCTCGTCCAGACATCGGTTGTGACGATGTGCGCGCCACGCGCCGCATCCATCGGATCGGAGAACACGCGCACATGATCCCCCGCCGCCAAGAGTATGGCCGGGTCGATCGGATAGCCCGGGGGGGTCGAGGCGTGAACCGTGAACCCCAGTACCCGCGCGGCCTCGAGCCAGGAGTTCAGCATGTTGTTGGCGTCGCCCACCCAACAGACGGTTTTCCCGGCAATCGGGCCCCGCTGCTCGATGTAGGTGAAGACGTCCGCAAGCACCTGGCAGGGATGATGTTCGTCGGTGAGCCCGTTGATGACCGGAACACGCGAGTAGGCGGCGAAGCGCTCGACCACCGCCTGCTTGAACGTGCGGATCATGACCACGTCGACCATGCCCGAGATCACGCGCGCGAGGTCCTCGACCGGCTCACCGCGGGAGATCTGCGAGGTTTCGCTCGTGAGGAAGATCGCCGCGCCCCCGAGCTGCGTCATGCCCGCCTCGAACGACACCCGAGTGCGCGTTGAGTTTTTCTCGAAGACCATGGCCAGCGTACGGTCCCGAAGCGGGTGGTAGAGCTCGTAGCGCTTGAAGCGGTCCTTGATGATGCGGGTTCGCTCGAAAAGATAGGCGAACTCGTCGGCGCTGAAATCCGCGATCCGGAGGAAGTGACGAACCTTGGGTGAGGGTTTCGTCGCGGTTGCGGTGCCCGCGCCATGGCCGGTCGGGGTAGACATCATGGTGCGATCCGATGACCTCAAAAACAAAAGTTTAGTCGTCGGACTCGATGGGAGATCGATGAGGCAACCGCCGGGGCGTGTGCCGCCGGGCAGACACCTAGAATTCGTTTATTCACGCGAGATACTGGACCGGAGACGCTCGGTCGGCGCCCCGGGGGCAATTTCTCTTCGCCACGCCTTCCTCATCACTCATCATGACTGCGAGCGGCTCCCGGACGAATGCGGGGAATGAGCGGTCGGCCGCGCAGTCTGCTCAGGCCGATCTGTTGATCAAGGGCATCACCCGAAGCGGCCAGACCTTTCGACCCAGCGACTGGGCGGACCGCCTTTGTGGCGTCATGTCGGCGTTCGGGCCAGACGAGCAGCTTCGCTACAGCCCGCTGGTGGCTCCCGCCATGCGCGGCGGTGTGCGCTGTGTTCTCGTACGGGGCGAGCTGGCCGAGCTGGAGCCCCGGCTGTTCCGCTTCTTTCTCGGCTTCGCGCTCGACAACGAACTGCAGGTGACCATGGACGCCGACGCCGTCGCGTCGGTGCTGCCGGATGCGCTTGCTCGGCTGACCACCGAGGGCGTGCCTGCTCCGGTGCCTTCCTCGACGAACGAAGATTACTGAGCACCCTGATCGTGAAATGAAAATGGGCGCCCGAAGGTGCCCATTCATCCGCTAGAGGCGTGGCGCCGTGCTCAGCCCGTCTTCATGGCCTTGATGGCGCGCACGAGCTTGCTCTTGGTGCGTGAAGCGGCGTTCTTGTGGACGATCTTCTTGTCCGCGATGCGGTCGATGATCGATTGCGACTCCTGCATCTGCTTGAGTGCGGCTTCCTGATCGCCGGCGCCTATGGCCTTGCGGACCTTCTTGATGGCGGTGCGGAGCCGGGTGCGGAGTGCTGCGTTATGGGCGCGCTGCTTGTCGTTCTGACGCGCGCGCTTCTTGGCTTGGGCTGAATTGGCCATGACTTGAAAGATTCCCTAGGCTGGGGTCGCAGGGTGGATGAACCTGTTTGAGAAGCCCGCAGGCTGTCGACCCTGCCCTCGACCGCGGAGACACGGTTTGCGCTGCCGAGGGCGCGTGAATGATTGGGATAGCAAGATATTATAGGGTGAGTCGCGTGTAGATCGCAAGCTGGGGATTCCGGCTGTGCAGCAAGCGCCCGGCCCGTCCGCCCCGGTCCGTCCTTCGCAACCCCGTCATGAACATCCTCCGCGCCGTCATCGGCGTCTCCGCGCTCACCACGCTTTCCCGCGTGACGGGGCTCGTCCGAGAAGTCGTCATGGCGCGCGTCTTCGGTGCCGGTGCCGCCAATGACGCCTTCGAGATTGCTTTCCAGATTCCGAACATGCTGCGCCGCATGTTCGCCGAAGGGGCGTTTGCGCAGTCCTTCGTGCCGATGCTCGCTGAGTATCGTGCCCAGCGCGGCGAGGCGGCCACCCGGCAGCTGATCGATCGGGTGGCCACGCTTCAACTGATCGTCCTTCTGGGGGTGAGCGGGCTCGGCATCCTTGCGGCACCGTGGATCGTGCCGCTGATCGCTTCCGGCTTCGACCGCGTGCCGGGCAAGGAGGCGCTCACGGCCGATCTGCTCGCGATCATGTTTCCCTACATCCTCTTCATCTCGATGGTGGCGCTCGCGGGCGGGGTGTTGAACGTCTGGAAGCGCTTTGCCGTGCCCGCGTTCGCGCCCGTGCTTCTGAACCTCGCGATGATCGGTGCTGCGGTGTGGGCAGCCCCGTGGTTTGCGCGTCCGATCGAGGCGCTCGCCTGGGGGGTCATCGTGGGCGGCATCCTGCAGCTTGCGCTCCAGCTCTGGGCGCTTTCGCGCATCGGGGCATTTCCACGCTTCGATTGGAGCCCGAAGGACGAGGGGGTGCTGCGCGTGCTGCGCAACATGGGCCCCGCTTTGCTCGGGGTGTCCGTGGCGCAGGTGTCGCTGCTCATCAACACGAACTATGCCTCGCACTTTGGCACCGGCGCGGTGAGCTGGCTCAAGAAGGCCGACCGCCTGATGGAGTTGCCGACGGCGCTCCTCGGTGTGGCCATTGGCACGGTGATCCTGCCGGCCCTGGGCGCGATGCGCTCGCGCAAGCAGGACCGCGCCTACGCCAGTCTGCTCGACTGGGGGCTGCGCTTTTCGATTCTTGCGACCTTGCCGGCCATGGTGGTCATGCTGCTGCTCGCGCTGCCGGTGGTGAGCGTGCTTTTCCAGCGCGGCGCTTTCACCGCGCTCGACACGATGAGAACGGCACCCGCAGTGGCCGCCTACGCGGTCGGCATCGTCGCCATCGTGGCGATCAAGATCCTCGCGCCGGCGTTCTACGCGCACCAGGACCTGCGCACGCCGGTGCGGATCGCCATCCGCGTTCTGCTCGCAACCCAGGTCTTCAACCTGATCTTCGTCTTCCTCGTCTTCCGGCACTGGGCGCCGCATCACCTGCATGCGGCGCTCGCCCTGTCGACCAGCCTGGGCGCCGTGTTGAACGCGTGGTGGCTCTACCGCGGGCTCATCCGGCGAGGGCTTTACGCGCCGGCGGCAGGTTGGTCACGTTTCCTCCGACACGTTCTCCTGGCGTCCGGATTCACTGCCGCGGCGATGGCAATGGCGCTGCCGGCCGGCCAGTGGTGGCTCGACGCGGGCGAAGTCCAGCGCATTGCGGTGCTCACGGGCGTGCTCGGCGTCGGCGGGATGACCTACGTCTTGATGCTCGGACTCATGGGGTACCGACTTCGCGACTTCCGGAGACGGGCCGAGATGGACAGGTGACCCGCGGCACGTGCCGCCTCTCTCGCTCAGCGCGCTCGCCGCGTGGCGGTCGGTCCGGTATGTCGAGCGGGTGCGGCCGTACCGCGCTCTACGCCGCCCGTCGGGGCCAGCGCCCGGATGTGCAGCACGTGATCGACGAGTTCGAAGCCGTGCTCCCGCACGATGCTCTCGATGCGGCGGACGATTTCCGGGTCGTGGAACTCGACGATCTGCCCGGTGTTGACACAGACGATGTGATCGTGGCGCTCGCCCTCGGAGAGTTCAAAAATCGACTTGCCGCCTTCGAAGTGATGGCGCTTCAGGATGCCGGCCTGCTCGAACTGCGTGAGCACGCGATAGATCGTGGCGAGGCCGACATCGAGACCCTCGTCCATGAGCAGCCGATAGACGTCTTCGGCCGTCATGTGGCGGACCTTCGACTTGTGGAAGAGGTGCAGTACCTTCATCCGCGGTAAGGTGGCCTTGAGGCCAGCGGCTTTGAGGTCGTGTTCGCGTGCCATGCTGATGAACGGGTCGGGGACAGGCGGGTCTGTGGCGCTGCGGGCAACGGGCTCGATTCGCCGTAGCCCCGTCATGGACGCCGTAGGAAGCCCGCTCGCCGGAAGACTGCTCGCCGGAAGATGCCGGACTATCATAGCGCCCCGACTTTCGATCGACATCGGCGGACGCCGCCGAGTTGCCCTGCCCCCATGCGTGGAACTGCCTTGCCGCCGCTCGTGCAAAACCTCTTCGTCGCCACCGCTTTCGTGCTGTCGGCTTCGGGCTGCGGACTCGTCTACAAGATGGAGATCAACCAGGGTAACTACGTTACGCGCGATTCGGCGGAGCGCTTGCGCGAGGGCATGACGCGCCAGCAAGTGAGAAATTTGCTCGGCACCCCCGTCGTCGAGAGCGTGTTCCACGCCGACCGCTGGGACTACCACTACTCGCTCGAGCGTCGCGGTCGTCAGATCACCCAGCACCGGCTGACCGTCCATTTCGAGGGCGACCGCGTCAAGCGCTGGGAAAGCGCCGAGCTGCCGACGTCCGCGCTGGTTGATCGCGATCCGGCCTACGCCGCACTCGAGCCCGGGGCGTCCGCGAGCGAAAGACGAGGCTGGTGGCCTTGGTTGACCGACTGGTGGAAAAAGGAACCGCATCCTGAGCCTGGCGGGAAACCAAGATGACGACGGAACTCATCATCGCTGGGGCCAGCGGGCGCATGGGGCGCATGCTGCTCGAGACGGCCGCCGCGGACCCGACGGTTCGTGTGGTCGGAGCGCTCGACGCGCCCGGCAGCGCTGCCATCGGCATCAGTGTCCACAGCTTTGGCGCAGGCGTCGACGTACGCGTGGAGGATCGGCTGGACGGGGTCGCTCCCGGTGCCGTGCTGATCGACTTCACGCGACCCGAGGCGAGCATCGACTACCTCGAACGTTGTTCGTTGCTTGGGCTGGCGCACGTCATCGGCACGACGGGCTTCAGTTCAGCGCAGATCGAACGCATGCGCGAGTTGGCGCAAGTGGTGCCGGTCGTGTGGGCACCCAATTTCTCGGTGGGCGTGAATGCCGTATTCAGGCTCCTGGAGCAGGCCGCCCGCTCCCTCGCGCAGGGCTACGACATCGAGATCGTGGAGATGCATCACCGGCACAAGGTGGATGCCCCCTCGGGCACCGCCGTGCGGATGGGGGAGGTCATCGCCGAGGCGCAAGGCACGCGGCTCGAAGACCGAGCGATCTGGAGCCGTGAGGGCCACACCGGGCCGCGCCCAGACCGCGCGATCGGCTTTGCCACTCTGCGCGGCGGCGACGTGGTCGGCGATCACACCGTCATTTTCGCCGGGGCGGGCGAACGCATCGAGATCACGCACAAGTCCGCAAGCCGGATCGCCTACGCCGCGGGCGCCATTCGCGCCGCAAAGTGGGTTGCAGGCCGCGCGCCCGGCCTCTACGACATGCGCGACGTGCTCGGCGGGTAGTCGGACTTGTCCGGGGCGGCGCAATCCGACAGACTGGCATGACACCGCTGGAAAGACTTGAGGCAACCGCGCGTGGCGCCGCCATCGGCGAGCGCCCGACTCCATTTGCGCAGGTGGCCTGGACTCCGTCGGTCGGCCCAGGTGAAGATTTGGGGGACGATCGTGCAAACAACGCGGCGCGCTGACGCTCATTTGATTCGTGATGCCGTTTGGGCCGGGATGCTGGCAGCCCTCATGGGCGCCCTGCCGGCAGCCGTGTCGGCGCAACTGCGCATCGCCATCGAAGACAAAAGTGCAGCAGGAGGCAAGCCCATCCCGCTGCCGGCGACCGGGTGAAAGCGCGCTATCGGGGCTCGAGGAGGATCACGCAGCCTTCAAGGTCCTCGGCGTGAGCAGCTTCAGCGCGGCGGGTGAGGCGCGTGTCCGGTTGCTTGCCCAATGGCTCGAGGGCAAGTGAGGAGGGCTTCGCCCTCGGTATAATTTCGTCGCTCCAGAAACGGGATTTCGTCGCCGTCCGCTTCGCTAGACCGGTGTCCACACCGGCTCTGGCGAGACCGCGCGCGGTGCATAACGAAATCCCGTTTTGCACGTCTGGGGCGCGCGCGAACGCTGTCATGCGCGTCTTTCCTGCGCCGTCGAACGACGGGCTGCCGCGGAACCACGCCACAGGGGTGTCTCGGCGGCGTCGCAGCAGTGGACCAGCGGCCGCGCGCTCTCAACCCGAGCCTGATTCATGACGACGCTCCTTCCCGCCACCCAACCCGCGCTTCTTGCGCTGGCTGACGGAACGACTTTCCGCGGCCGTTCGATCGGTGCTGCCGGCCAGGCGACCGCCGAGGTCGTGTTCAACACCGCGATGACGGGCTACCAGGAGATCCTCACCGATCCGTCCTACGCTGGGCAGTTCGTCACACTGACCTACCCGCACATCGGCAACGTGGGCGTGAATGGCGAGGACATCGAGTCGCGCCAGGTCTTCGCCGCAGGCCTCATCATTCGGGATCTGTCGCTCGCCGTTTCGAACTTCCGCGCCGAACAGCCGCTCGATGCCTACCTCCGGGCGGCGGGCGTGGTCGGCATCTCGGACATCGACACCCGGCGGCTCACGCGCATCCTGCGTGATGGCGGGGCGCAGAACGGCTGCATACAGGCCGGCGAGATCGACGAGGCGAAGGCGGTCGAGGCCGCCCGTGCCGCACCCTCGATGGCGGGACAGGATCTCGCGCGCGTCGTCTCCTGCAGAGAACCCTACGAATGGGATCAAACGCCCTGGGCCTTGGGCTCGGGTTACGGAAAGCGGACCGAGACCCGCTTCCACGTCGTGGCCTACGACTACGGCGTCAAGTTCAACATCCTGCGCATGCTTGCCGGACGGGGCTGCAAGCTCACCGTGGTGCCGGCGCAGACGCCCGCGTGCGACGTGCTGGCCATGAAGCCGGACGGCGTCTTTCTCTCAAACGGCCCGGGAGACCCCGAGCCCTGCACCTACGCGATCGAAGCGATCCGCGAGGTGCTCTCTGCACGCGTGCCGACCTTCGGCATCTGCCTCGGGCATCAGCTCCTGACGCTCGCGAGCGGCGGCCGCACGATGAAGATGAAAACCGGTCATCACGGCGCGAATCACCCGGTCAAGGACCTCGACGACGGTCGCGTGCTGATCACGAGCCAGA
Organism: uncultured Burkholderiales bacterium; assembly: GCA_937944385.1. GTDB lineage: Bacteria > Pseudomonadota > Gammaproteobacteria > Burkholderiales > Casimicrobiaceae > Casimicrobium. Next base: position 32,414 of record CALDYQ010000063.1, read on the forward strand.
ACCACGGCTTCGCGGGGGACCCGGCGAGCCTGCCGCCCAATGTTCGGGTCACGCATGTCTCGCTCTTCGACGGCACGCTTCAGGGCATCGCCCTCACCGATCGCCCTGCCTTTGGCTTTCAGGGACATCCGGAGGCGAGCCCCGGGCCGCATGATGTGGCTTATCTCTTCGACCGCTTCATCGCGCTCATGGAGGCACGCTGATCGTGTCGGGGCAGGTGGCCCATCGGGTGCGTCCGTCGCGGTTGATCCTGATCCGCCACGGCGAGACCACGTGGAATCGAGAGGAACGTATCCAGGGCCAGCGGGACGCACCGCTCAATGCGCTCGGCCGGGCGCAGGCGGCGAGCACCGCCCGGCATCTGGTCGACGTTGGGCTGCTTGGCGACGTGTCGGTGATCCACTCGAGCGACCTGTCGCGCGCGCTCGACACCGCGCGGGCCATCGTCGCGCTGACGGGCCTGCCGCTCATCGTGAACGCGAGTCTGCGCGAGCGGCATTTCGGTGAGCTCGAGGGCGTGACCTATGCCGAATGGCGCGCGGCCGACGCCGAGAGCCTGCGGCGCTTCCGCGCGGGCGACCCGGATTACGGGCCACCGGGGGGCGAGACAGCGCGTGAGTTCATCGCCAGATGCGTCGCGGCGATCGAGCACGTCGTGACGACGAGCGATGCCGCGGCAGTGGCCGTGGTCACCCATGGGGGCGTCGTGAGCTCGCTCTACCGGCACTCCGAAGCGCTCGGGTATGCGAGCGAACGCACGTGGAGCGTGCCCAACGCGTCGCTGAGCGAGTGGCGTGTGCGTTGGCAAGACGAAGCGCCGGTGTTCGAGTGCCTGCGCATCGGCGACGCGACCCATCTCGAGCCGCTCGATGACGTGGCGCTCGAATCGATCGAGAAATGAACCCAATACGCTGCGCCGTCGTGACACGATCCGGTGGCGTGGCAGCGAAAAGAGAGGCGAGGCGAGTATGCCCAAACGCACCGACATCGAATCCATTCTCATCATCGGCGCCGGTCCGATCATCATCGGTCAGGCCTGCGAGTTCGACTACTCGGGCGCCCAAGCCTGCAAGGCGCTCCGCGAAGAGGGCTACCGCGTCGTTCTCGTGAACTCGAATCCGGCCACGATCATGACCGATCCGGAGATGGCCGATGTCACCTACATCGAACCCATCACGCCGGCGGTGGTGGAGCGCATCCTCGAGCGCGAACGTCCGGATGCGCTGCTGCCGACGATGGGTGGTCAGACGGCGCTCAACACCGCCATGCAGCTGGCCAGGAGCGGCGTGCTCGAGCGTCTCGGCGTGGAACTGATCGGCGCAAACGCCCATGCGATCGAGAAGGCCGAGGACCGCCTCAAGTTCAAGGAGGCGATGACCGCGATCGGTCTCGGCTCGGCCCGTTCGGGCATCGCACACTCGCTCGAAGAGGCGCTTGCGGTGCAGAAAACCGTGGGCTTTCCGGCCGTGATCCGGCCCTCGTTCACGCTGGGTGGAACTGGAGGCGGCATCGCCTACAACATGGAGGAGTTCATCGAGATCTGCAAGCGCGGGCTCGAGCTCTCTCCGACCAACGAACTCCTGATCGAGGAATCGCTTCTGGGCTGGAAGGAGTTCGAGATGGAAGTCGTGCGCGACCGCGCCGACAACTGCATCATCGTCTGTTCGATCGAGAACCTCGATCCGATGGGCGTACACACGGGCGACTCGATCACGGTCGCGCCGGCACAGACGCTGACCGACAAGGAATACCAGATCATGCGCAACGCCTCGATCGCGGTGTTGCGCGAAATCGGGGTGGACACCGGCGGCTCGAACGTCCAGTTCGCGATCAACCCGAAGGACGGGCGCATGATCGTGATCGAGATGAATCCGCGCGTCTCGCGTTCTTCGGCACTCGCCTCGAAGGCCACCGGCTTCCCGATCGCCAAGGTCGCGGCCAAGCTCGCGGTGGGCTACACGCTCGACGAGCTCCGCAACGACATCACCGGCGGTGCAACCCCTGCAGCCTTCGAACCGACGATCGACTATGTCGTGACAAAAGTGCCGCGCTTCGCCTTCGAGAAATTCAAGGAGGCCGACCCGCACCTGACGACTCAGATGAAAAGTGTCGGCGAGGTGATGGCCATTGGCCGCACCTTTCAGGAGAGTCTGCAGAAGGCGCTTCGGGGCCTCGAAGTCGGTGTCGATGGGTTCAACCTCAAATCGATCGACCGCGACAAGATCAGCGAGCATCTTTCGAACCCCACACCCGAGCGGCTCTGGTACGTGGCCGACGCCTTTGGCATCGGCATGTCGATCGAGGAGGTGCACGAGGACACGGGCATCGACCCGTGGTTTCTCGCCCAGATCAAGGAACTCGTCGATCTCGAACTGGCGATCGAGAAACGCCGCCTCGACTCCCTCACGCGTGAGGAGATCCGCTACCTCAAGCGCAAGGGATTTTCCGACCGCCGGCTCGCGCACCTGCTCAAGACCTCGCCCGACGCAGTGCGCGCCGTACGTCATGCGCATGGCATCCGGCCAGTCTACAAGCGTGTGGACACCTGCGCGGCCGAGTTCGCCACCCGTACGGCTTACATGTATTCGACTTACGAAGAGAAATGCGAGGCGCAACCCAGCGATCGCAAAAAGATCATGGTGCTGGGTGGCGGGCCGAACCGCATTGGCCAGGGGATCGAGTTCGATTACTGCTGCGTGCACGCGGCGATGGCCCTGCGCGAGGATGGCTACGAGACGATCATGGTCAACTGCAACCCGGAGACCGTCTCGACCGATTACGACACCTCGGACCGGCTCTACTTCGAGCCCGTGACACTCGAGGACGTGCTCGAGATCGTGCACCTCGAAAAGCCGGTCGGCGTGATCGTCCAGTACGGGGGGCAGACGCCGCTCAAGCTCGCGCGTGATCTCGAGCGCTTCGGTGTGCCGATCATCGGCACCACGCCGGATGCAATCGACATCGCCGAGGATCGCGAGCGCTTCCAGAAACTGCTTCATGAGCTCAAGCTCCGCCAGCCGCCGAACCGGACGGCGCGCGATGAGCTGAGCGCGCTCCGTATGGCCGAGGAGATCGGCTATCCGCTGGTGGTTCGACCCTCCTACGTGCTTGGCGGCCGGGCGATGGAGATCGTGCACGCGGCCGAGGATCTCGAGCGCTACATGCGCGAGGCGGTCAAGGTCTCGAACGAATCGCCCGTGCTGCTCGACCGTTATCTGAACGACGCGATCGAGGTCGATGTCGATGCACTCGCCGATGGACAGGAGGTCGTGATCGGCGGCATCATGGAACACATCGAGCAGGCCGGGGTCCACTCGGGCGACTCCGCCTGTTCGTTGCCGCCGTACTCGCTTTCGCCCGAACTCCAGGACGAACTGCGGCGGCAGACGGTGGCCATGGCGCGTGCGCTCGGTGTAGTTGGTCTCATGAATGTCCAGTTTGCGGTGCGCGAGGAAGAGGGGGAGAACGTCGTCTATGTACTCGAGGTCAACCCTCGGGCTTCGCGTACCGTACCGTTCGTCTCGAAAGCGACCGGCCGGCCGCTCGCCAAGATCGCCGCGCGCTGCATGGCGGGCCGCACACTGGCCGAGCAAGGAATTCGCGGCGAAGTGACCACGCCGTATTTCTCGGTGAAGGAGGCGGTGTTCCCGTTCAACAAGTTCCCGGGTGTCGACCCGATCCTCGGGCCCGAGATGAAGTCGACCGGTGAGGTCATGGGCGTAGGCTATAGCTTTGCTGAAGCCTTCGAGAAGTCCCAGCTCGCTGCAGGCACCCGGCTGCCCACCTCGGGACGGGTGTTTCTTTCGGTACGTCACGCCGACCGCGAGCGGGCGATCGAGGTCGCACGCATTCTCGTGGGGGCCGGCCTCGCGCTCTGTGCAACACGCGGTACGGCCAACGCCATCGCGGCCGCCGGCATACCGGTCGAGACAGTCAAGAAGGTGCAGGAAGGACGACCGAATATCGTCGACCTCATCAAGGATGAGCAGATCGTCCTCGTGATCAATACCGTCGAGGAGGCGCGCGGCGCCATCGCCGACAGCGCCTACATCCGGCGCGCGGCACAGGCCGCTCGATTGCCGGCCTACACGACGATCGCCGGCGCTCATGCGGCAGCCATCGGCATCGCTGACGGACCCGAGCTCACCCCGTATCCGCTGCAGAGCCTGCTCGGCGAGACGGTCACAAGTGCGTAGGGTCACCTGGGACAGCCCGGACGGCTTCCAGCGTCACGGCACTCCGTAGTACAGTCCGCGCCGTTCCCCGAGCGATCGATTTTCCGGCGTGCCCGCAGCGCGCCGCCCCATCGTCTTTTCCGAAGATTCGTCACGATCCGTCATGAACAAGCTCCCCATCACCAAGGCCGGCGAGGCGCAACTGAAGGCCGAACTGCATCGACTGAAGACAATCGAGCGACCCGCGATCTCGGAGGCCATCGCCGAGGCGCGTGCGCAGGGCGACATCAGCGAGAACGCCGAGTACGACGCAGCCAAGGAGAAGCAGTCCTTCATCGAGGGCCGCATCTTGGAAATCGAGGGCAAACTCGCAATCGCCCAGGTCATCGATCCGGCCACGCTCGATGCGGGTGGCCGTGTGGTGTTCGGCGCGACGGTCGAGATCGAAGACCTGGAGACCGAGAAGCGATCGACCTACCAGATCGTCGGGGATGACGAGGCCGACCTGAAAGTCGGGAAGATCTCCGTGTCGTCGCCCATCGCGCGTGCGCTCATCGGCAAGAGCGCCGGTGACATCGTCGAGTTCGAGGCGCCGGGTGGGGTACGGGAAGTCGAGATCATCGACGTCCAGTATGTCTGAGACGCGGCCGCGTCTGCAGGTTCAACGCCCGCTGGCCTCTGCGTAGAACACAAAGAAGTCGCGTGCGGCATCCGTCCACAGCCGCGTAGAGCCAAAGCCCGCATCGGCGAGCAGGCGACGGAAGGCGTCCTCGGTGTACTTGTACGAATTCTCGGTGTGGATGCGTTCCCCGGCCTGAAAGCATCGTCTCCGTCCGAGTAAACGAACCGTCACCGGGCGCCGGGCTTCGAGATGCATTTCGATGCGTGATTCCTCCTCATTGAAGAGCGCGACGTGGCGCCAGTCGCGCGCGTCGAAATCCGCTTCGAGCAGTCGATTGACATGCCGGAGCACGTTCAGATTGAACGCGGCGGTCACGCCGAGGCTGTCGTCGTAGGCGGCCACGAGTCGCGTCCGATCCTTGACCGTGTCGACACCGATCAGCAGGCCGCTGCCGCGTACGACGCAGTGATCTCGTACGGCGCGCAGGAAGTCCAATGCTTCGCGAGGCGTGAAATTTCCGATCGAAGAACCCGGATAGTGAAACAGGGTCGGCGCACTGATGAGCGCATGGCGCACGTCGAGCGCGCTCGAAAAGTCAGTGACGACACCCACGAGCTCCGGTGGTGCGGCACGTCCGGCCAGTCGAGCGAGCGCGCGTGCGATCGCGGAGGCGCAGATGTCCACTGCAACATAACGCGAAGGTCGGATCGTGTCGAACCAGCGCTCAGCCTTACGCGAGTCGCCTGAGCCGAGATCCACCCACTGCCTGTGCGGGCCGATGATTGCGGCGATCTCGGCGCGATGGGTCTCGACGATTGTGTGCTCGGTGCGGGTCGGGTAGTACTCCTCGGTCTCGACGATCGCTTCGTACAGGATCGATCCCAGACTGTCATAAAACAGTTTGGGTGCCAGGTATGCCGAAGGCGCGAGAAGTCCTTGCAGGATCGCCTCGCGTTCGGCGACGCTGTCGAGTTGGAGTCGGTCGACGATCGTCCACGCCGCTTGGGCGGGGGCAGCAAGGGTCTCCGGTACGGCCGATGCGATCGCGGCAAGCGGGGCGCATTGCTGTCGTCGTGGACTTACCTGGGCCATTTGGGGCAAGCAGGGAGTGTGTTCGGGAAGATCCGTGTCCCGCAACGTTACTACGAAGATGCGCCTGCGCTGGATGCAGAGGGTGAAGCCCGCTTATTCACGCGTGAATAAGCCATTCCTATAATGGGTTTGCAGTTGACGACCACCGCCCCTTACTGGGCACTCGGGTCGTGCGGGAGCGGTCAGGCCGAGGGGGAGCAGCGGTGCGACAGCGGGTGATGGAGGCGCCCGATGTTGCCGAGCCATGATCGGCAGGGCGGCCATCGGCCGCCACCGACGGGTTGAAGTCATTCCTCGGAAGGTCAACGCTCCGGGGTCATCACATTTCAATCACATCGGGAGAACGCGTTCATGTCCGACACTTGGCTCATCATCTCGCTGGTTTGCGGACTGGCGGCGGTGGCGTATGGCATCTGGTCCACCAAATGGATTCTCGGTCTTTCAGCGGGAAACGCCCGCATGCAGGAGATTGCCAGCGCCATCCAGGCGGGCGCATCGGCCTACCTGGCCAGACAGTACCGCACCATCACGATCATCGGCGTGATCATGGCAGTAATCATCGCGTTCGTCCCGGGCCTGGGCTTCAAGACAGCACTGGGTTTCGTGCTCGGCGCTGCGCTCTCGGGCGCAGCCGGCTTCATCGGCATGAACGTTTCGGTACGTGCGAACGTGCGCACGGCAGAGGCGGCGCGGGGCGGCATCAATCCAGCGCTGGCGGTGGCCTTTCGCGGCGGTGCGATCACCGGGATGTTGGTCGTGGGCCTGGGATTGCTTGGGGTCGCAGGCTTCTACTGGTTTCTGATCGGCACGGCCGAGCACACGCCGAACCCGATGAAAGAGAACCTTCACACGATCATGGCGCCCCTGATCGGTCTCGCCTTTGGCTCGTCGCTCATTTCTATCTTTGCCCGACTGGGCGGCGGTATCTTCACCAAGGGGGCGGACGTCGGGGCTGATCTGGTCGGCAAGGTCGAAGCCGGCATCCCGGAGGATGACCCGCGTAATCCAGCCGTCATTGCCGACAACGTGGGCGACAACGTGGGTGACTGCGCCGGCATGGCGGCCGACCTGTTCGAGACCTACGCGGTGACCATCATCGCAACGATGCTCTTGGGCGCGCTGCTCATGAAGTCGAACGCGGCTGCGGCGGCCGTCTACCCGCTTGCACTCGGGGCGGTATCGATCATCGGTTCGATCATCGGTACATTCTTCGTGAAATACAACGGTACCGGCAAGATCATGAGCGCACTCTATCGCGGCCTCATGGTGGCGGCGGTGATTTCGCTCGTCCTGTTCTTTTTCGTCACCCAGTCCATCTTCGCCGGTGTCGAAGGTGTCTCGGTGATGGCGCTTTTCGGTTGCTGCGTGGTGGGCATCGTGCTGACCGGCGCCATGGTCTGGATCACCGAGTACTACACCGCGACCGAATATGCGCCGGTGCGTCATGTGGCCAAGGCGTCCACCACGGGCCACGCCACCAACATCATTGCGGGCATCGGCGTGTCGATGAAGTCCACGGGTTACCCGGTACTCGCCGTGTGCGCGGCGATTCTCGCGGCGTACTGGCTCGGCGGGCTTTACGGCATTGCCGTTGCAGCCACGGCGATGCTGTCGATGGCGGGTATCGTGGTCGCCCTCGACGCCTACGGCCCGATCACCGACAACGGCGGCGGCATCGCCGAGATGGCGGAACTGGGCAAGGATGTGCGCAGCGTCACCGATCCGCTCGATGCCGTGGGCAACACGACCAAGGCGGTGACCAAGGGCTACGCGATCGGCTCGGCTGGCCTCGCAGCGCTCGTGCTCTTTGCCGACTACACGCACGGGCTCGAGAGCCGGGGTTTGCATGTCTCGTTCGACCTGTCGAACCACATGGTGATCGTGGGCCTGTTCATCGGTGGCCTGATTCCCTACCTCTTCGGTGCCATGGCGATGGAGGCCGTGGGTCGCGCCGCCGGTGCGGTGGTGGAGGAGGTGCGCCGCCAGTTCCGCGAGATCAAGGGCATCATGGAAGGCCAGGCGAAGCCGGAATACGGTCGGGCGGTCGACATGCTGACCGGAGCCGCGATCAAGGAGATGATCATTCCGTCGCTTCTGCCGGTGGCGGTGCCGATCCTCGTCGGCGTCCTGCTCGGGCCGGCGGCGCTCGGTGGCGTGCTCATGGGCACCATCATCACGGGCCTGTTCGTCGCCATCTCGATGTGCACCGGCGGTGGCGCGTGGGACAACGCGAAGAAGTACATCGAAGACGGTCATCACGGCGGTAAGGGCTCGGAGGCGCACAAGGCTGCCGTGACCGGTGACACCGTGGGCGACCCCTACAAGGACACCGCCGGCCCAGCCGTCAACCCGCTCATCAAAATCATCAACATCGTTGCGCTCCTGATCGTGCCGATCGTCGCCGCGATCCACGCGGGCGATCCATCGGGCGCCAAGGCGTCCAGCAACGGCGCGTCGGCGCCGCCGGCCGCAGTAGCCACAGCTGCTCCTGCAGCCGCGCCAGCCAATGCTTCAACGACTGCGACGGCACCCGCACCCACGATGGCAGCGTCGGGTTCGACTGCGGGCGCTGCAGCGAAGCCCGCGCCGGTCAAGCTCTATTTCGCCTCAGGCAAGATCGACGCGCCGGCGGATGCCGCAAAGCAGATCGAGCCGATCGTCGCCTATCTCAAGGCCAACCCCACGGCGAAGGCGGCGATCTCTGGCTATCACGACAGTACGGGGTCGCAGGCGACCAATGAGGAACTGGCCAAGAACCGCGCCAAGGCCGTGCGGGAACTGCTCAAGGGCGCGGGTATCGACGAAGCACGGGCCGAGTTGAAGAAGCCTGCAGTCGTTCAGGGTGGCCCGGACAATCAGGAAGCGCGGCGGGTGGAAGTCAGCATCGAGTGACGGAATAAAGTCGTTCAAAGCTGTTTAATTCGTCTCAAAAGCCGCCTTCGGGCGGCTTTTTCGTTCTTCTCTATCCGTTCTTGGAGGGCCGGTCGGTGTCTCGTCGGCTCGAGATGTGAGAAGTGCTCGGGCGCGGCGGCGACGTCAGCAGGACCGGGACGCTGTTCGCCATCGACGGCAATGCGGGATGAGCGCTCGGCGAAGTCCGATGACCGCGGGGCAGGGTCGTAGCGACGACGTCACAGCGGCAAGGCCATCCTGAACCCCGCAAAGACGTCGTCGCGCTCAGGCCGGAAGAAATTGCGGAAGCGCGGGTGATGCAGTACGTGCGGCGCAGCAGAACTGCCGCCTTTCAGCACGCGGTGGCGACCATCGAACGAGGGCGCCGAGTAGTCTCGATAGAGGCCGGGACTGAACCCGGCGTAGGGCGAAAACACGCTCGACGTCCACTCCCACACGTGGCCCGCGTCAGCAAGCGCGGCGCTCCCCTGCCCCGAAAGCGCAACGAGGAGTTCATCCTCCGTCGGCAGCCGCCCGCCGTGATCCCGGCAGAAGGCTTCGGCCGCGTGTGCAGACACGTGGACCATCGCCCGCGAGGCGTCACACGGCAGCCAGCGGTCGAAGAGACGGTGTTCCCAGTGGTCGCTGGGCGCAGGGCCGCCCGCGTGATTGCCTTCGCGGCGACCCCCGCGGCGCCAGTAGCGCGGGGCCTGCTGCCCCGTGGCTCGTCGATGACCCCCGGCTTCGACCCAACGGGCGTAGGCATCCATGCGCACGAGCGGCGTCAGCCTGACCGGTGCACTCACTGCGCAGGTCGCCCCGATCTCGTTGTCGAAAGCGAAACCGCCGTCTTGCTCGAGTGTCACGAGATCAGATCGTGACACGACGACTGTCTCTGCCAGTGACGGGAGTGGGTCTTGCTGAACCCACGCGGGCGAAGGCCAGGCGAGCGTCTGCGCGAGCCAGGCGAGCGCCTCGAGATGCATCGCTTGGTGAAACATCGCCAGACGGAAGGGGTCGAGTGCGGCGTCATGGCTCTCGGCGCGTGAAAGCGCCGCCTCTACATCCTCGCCGATGCGCACGAGATGCGCACTTACCCGTTCGAGCGTGAGTGCCGGCAACGCCCACCGTGCGCGATGCGGGATCCGGCTCGAATCGAGCCATGCATCCGCCTCTGGCCAGCGCGGCTCATGCGGCAGGGCGCGCTTGGGGTCGCCGGCGCCGCGCAGGCAGAACCATTCGTCGAACCAGGCGACATGCGCGACTTCCCAAAGCGGCGGGTTGATCGTGTCTAGAGGCGGAATGTCGTGAAGGCGCTCCTCGTTGTCGGCGAGAAAGCCGAGCATGGCCGCCCGTTGCTCGCGCATCCGATGCGCCAAGGCCTCGGCGTTCGCGCGCCGCGCGAGGTGTCCTTCGCGCTTCCACCCGGGTGCGGGATGCCCGGTTGTATTGGACTCCGCCGGTGGCGCGTCCTTCGGGTCACGCCATCCGGCATGCGATAGTTGTATCGTGAAACCGCGTGTATGCATTGCCTCGCCCGCTTCAGCTCGCCAGAACACCGGCAATTGGCGGACGGCCGAGCGCTGGCGGCGGGTGTTGTCTCGGGATTATGCGGTCACGATCGTGGACAGCGTTTCGGATCGGCTGCCGGAATGCGAGCTGTTGATCGCGCTGCATGCACGAAGGAGCGCACCCGCAATCCGGGCGTTTCGCGCGCGGCAGCCCCGCGGCGGTCTGCTCCTCGCGCTCACGGGTACCGACGTCTATCGGGACATCCACGAAGATGCTTCGGCGCAGGCATCACTTGAACTGGCCGACCGGCTCGTCGTGCTCCAGCCCAAGGCGCTCGACGAGCTCCCTCCGTCTGTGCGGGCGCGCACGTCGGTCATCTACCAGTCCTCCCCTACGCTCGTGCCCGGCCGCCGTTATGCAAGCCGCTTCGACATCGTTCAGGTCGGGCATCTGCGCGCCGAAAAGGATCCGTTCACGCCGATCACGGCGCTTCGGTATCTGCCGCCCGCGAGCCGCATTCGGCTCACGCAGATCGGTGGCGCACTCGACCCGGATCTGCGCGGGCTCATGGACGTCATGCTGCGTGAGGAACCGCGCCTCGCCTGGCTTGGCATGCTCGATCATGCCCGCACGCGCCAGCGGTTGAAGCGCGCCCATCTCATGGTGCTGGCGAGCCGCATGGAAGGTGGGGCGCACGTCATCATCGAAGCCGTGACCTCCGGCGTTCCGGTGATCGCGAGCCGCGTGAGCGGCAACATCGGCATGCTGGGCGCAGACTATGCCGGGTATTTCGAGTTCGGCGATGCCAAAGGCTGCGCACAGCTCATGCGCCGCGCCGAGACGGAGCCGGCGTTCCTTGCGCGTCTCATGCGCCAGTGCGATCGGCGGCGTCGCCTCTTCGACCCCGCGCGCGAGGTGCGTGAACTGCGCACTGTGGTCGCACGGCTCATTCATCAACGCTGAGACAATGCGCAGACTGCGCACCCCATCGAGACGGATCCCGCCATGAATGCACCTCTTCCTCCCAACGGTACCGAGCCACGCCTGACCTCGCTTTCCCACGGCGGCGGTTGCGGCTGCAAGATTGCGCCGGGCTTGCTTTCGGAGATTCTCAAGAACAGCGCGGGACTCTTGCCGCCTGAGCTCATGGTCGGCATCGAAACCTCAGACGATGCCGCGGTCTATCGACTCAACGATCAGCAGGCCCTCATCGCCACGACCGACTTCTTCATGCCGATCGTGGATGACCCCTTCGAGTTTGGTCGTATCGCGGCGACCAACGCGATCAGCGACGTCTACGCGATGGGCGGCACGCCGATCATGGCGCTCGCGCTCGTGGGCATGCCGATCAATGTGCTCTCGGTCGAGACGATTGGGCGCATCATCGCGGGCGGCCAGAGTGTGGCAACCGCGGCGGGGATTCCAATCGCCGGCGGACACACGATCGATTCGGTCGAGGCGATCTATGGCCTCGTGGTCATGGGGCTCGTGCATCCGGATCATGTCAAGCGCAACGCCGATGCGCGGGCGGGGGACGTGCTGATCCTCGGCAAACCGCTGGGCGTAGGGGTGCTGTCGGCAGCACTCAAGAAAGGCGAACTCTCTGCCGAGGGCTACGCCGCGATGATCGAGAACACGACCCAGCTCAACAAGCCCGGCGCGCTGCTTGCGCGCATGCCAGGCGTGCATGCGCTCACCGATGTCACCGGCTTCGGGCTCGCGGGGCACACGCTCGAACTCGCGCGTGGGGCCGGACTCACCGGCATCATCGACTGGGCGCGCGTACCGCTGATCGACGGCGTGCGCGAATTGGCTTCGAAGGGTGCCGTGACCGGCGCATCGGGGCGCAACTGGGCGGGTTACGGAGGCGATGTCGATCTGCCCGGAGGCTTCAGCGACATCGATCGGTCGCTCCTCACCGACCCGCAGACGAGCGGTGGTCTGCTCGTCTCCTGCGCGCCGGACGCCGTGGACGGCGTGCTCGATCTGTTCTTGCGCGAGGGCTTTGCCCACGCCTCGGTGATCGGGCGCGTGGAGGCCGGCCCCCCACGGCTGGTCGTTCGATGACGAGCGCGAGAGGGGTACGATCATGAACGACACTTTCAAGGCTTATCTCACCTCGCAGAACGGCAAGTCCGTTCGCACCGACCTCGTCGACATGACGCTCGATCAGCTCGATCCGGGCGAGGTCGTCGTGCGGGTCGAGTATTCGACGGTGAACTACAAGGACGCGCTCTCGGCGACCGGGGCAGGGCGCATCATCCGGCGCTTCCCGTGCGTCGGCGGCATCGATCTCGCCGGCGTGGTCGAGTCCTCCGAGTCACCCGACTTTCGCCCCGGGGACAAGGTGATCGCCCATGCCTACGAGATCGGCGTGTCGCATCACGGGGGCTACGCACAGATGGCGCGCGTCCCGGCGGCATGGCTCGTGCCGCTGCCGCCCGGCATGAGCACCTTCGATGCCATGACGCACGGCACGGCCGGTTTCACGGCTGCGCTCGCGATCCAGCGCATGCAGCATGACGGGCTTTCGCCAGCAATGGGGCCAGTGCTCGTCAATGGCGCCACCGGCGGCGTCGGCATGGTTGCGATCGAGATCCTTGCGAAGCTCGGCTATCACGTCGTTGCGGTCACCGGCAAGCCCAAGGATGAAGCGCTCCTGCGCGAAGTCGGGGCCAGGGACGTGCTGATCCGCGGCCAGTTCGAGATGACCGAGAAGCCGCTCGGGTCGGAGACCTATGCAGGGGCGGTGGACAACCTGGGCGGAGAGATGCTGTCGTGGCTCACGCGGGTCATGAAGGTGGGGGGCACCATCGCGTCGGTGGGACTTGCCCAGGGTTGGGAAGTCAAGACGACGGTCATGCCCTTCATCCTTCGTGGCGTGTCGCTCTTGGGCATCGACAGTGTCAACTGTCCGATGTCACTGCGCCGCGAGCTCTGGCGGCGCCTGGCGGCCGAATGGCGCTGCACCCATCTGCCGGGGCATTGCCGGACGGTCGCGTTTGCCGACCTTCCCAGCGTCTTCGACACGTATGTCAAGGGGCAGGTGACCGGTCGGACGGTCGTGAAAGTGGCGTAATCGAAGGCAGTGAATATGTCTTTGCAGCGCCTTTCAGAGGCGCTGTCTCCATCGGGCGACGAGCTTGTGCCCCGCGTGCAACATGAGGGGGAATCCGACTGTTTCCCTCTGAAATCGGCCTTCCGGAGGGCAAAAACCCTGTGGCTATAATCGTTCTCGTCAGTCCGATTTTTCGGCAGCGAGGTCATGGGGAAGCCCGTCGAGTCGCGTCCGGAATAACGGGGTGACTTCGTTAGAATCAACAGCAATTTGAGGCCGGGGCAAAACCCCGGCTTTTTTTTGCCCGTCCTTTTTTGGCGGCGTTCGGCGCGTGCTTCAGAGCTTAGCGCCGCGCCGTCTCGCCGTACGGACTTGAAAATCCTCGCGCGGCGATGGAAGCCCGTGCTCACGAGATGACACGGCCGCTCATGCCAGCGGCATCTACACTCGCAGGTTGTCGATTGAAGGGGCTGCGCGCGATGGAGCGACTCTGCTGGTTGACTGCATCCGATCTCGAGCGGCAGTACGCGCTCGGCATGGTCGAGCCCGCGCGGGTCATCGAATCCGTGGCGCGACGCATGGACGTCTGCGAGCCGCACCTCAATGCGGTCTATCTGCGCAAGGACTTCGACGCGCTGGCCTGCGCAATGGAGACGCGCTCCCGCCTGGGTAGAACTTCAGGTAAGGGGCGCCGGCTTTCGCCGCTCGATGGGGTGCCGGTCACGCTCAAGGAGAACCTCTACACGATCGGCGATCCTTCGCCCATCGGAACAGCAGCGGGTTCGCTCGCGCCCAAGCAGGTGAACGCCCCGCTCGTGGATCGTCTGCTCGAAGGCGGTGCCATCATCGTGGCCAAGACCACCATGCCGGACTTCGGCATGCTCACCTCGGGCCAGTCGAGCCTTCACGGCGTCACCCGCAACCCGTGGCGGCTCGATCGCAATCCGGGCGGTTCGAGCGCGGGCGCGGCCGCCGCGTGCGCCGCCGGCTACGGGCCCTTGCACGTGGGTACCGACATCGGTGGCTCGATCCGCCTGCCCGCGCATTTCTGCGGCATCTTCGGCTTCAAGCCCTCGCTCGGCCGGGTGCCGATCAATCCCCCCTACATGGCGCGCGTGGCCGGTCCGATGACCCGAACCGTGCGCGATGCTGCCTTGCTCATGAACCTGATCGCGCGGCCGGATCCGGCGTATCGCGACTTCATGGATCTTCCACCGGACGCCACGGATTATGCGGCCCGACTCGACGCCTTCGAGGTGAAGGGCAAGCGCATCGCCGTGCTTCTCGACTCGGTCTATCCAATGGGTGTCGATGCCGAGGTGCGTGAGGCGGTCGAGGCCTGTGCGACGGCCCTCGAGCGGGCCGGTGCCGTCGTGGTGCCGATCCAGCCCTGGGTCACTGTCGAAGCGCTCGATGCGGTTGCGGCCTTCTTCGAGGTTCGGAGCCACACCGAGATCATGGCCATGCACCGCGCCGAGCGCGAGCGCATCCTTCCGTTCATTCTGCAATGGGTCAGTCATCGCGCAGGTCGTTTTTCGGGTGGCGACCTGATGCGTGCGCTCAACACGATGCACGCGCTGCGCGAGGCGACCGTTCAGGCCACACATGGCTACGATTTCGTGCTCTCGCCGGTGTGCCCGGTGCCGGCGTTTGAAGCAGACTTCGCTTGCCCGGGAAATGACCCGACGCATGCGCTCGAGCACATCGTCTTCACCGTGCCCTACAACCTCTCCGAGCAGCCCGCGGCAAGCATCAACTGGAGCTACACCGCGAGTGCGGGTCTTTCCGACCTGCCGATCGGTGTGCAGATCGCGGGCCGACGGTTCGACGATCTGGGCGTGCTGCAGCTCGCGCGCGTGATCGAGCAGATCCGGCCGCCGCAGCGGCCGTGGCCCATGCTTCACGTTGGTTGAGTCATGTCACCCACAGCATTCGACTACCCCACCATCGACGCCACCATCGGTGCCACGCCTTTGGTGCGTCTGCAACGACTTCCCGCCGCCTTCGGCGTGCCCGCGAGCACAGTCGTCCTCGGCAAGATGGAGGGCAACAACCCCGCCGGCAGCGTCAAGGACCGGCCGGCCTATTCGATGATCGTCGAGGCCGAGCGTCGGGGCGACATCAAGCCCGGGGACACGCTCATCGAGGCGACCAGCGGCAACACCGGCATCGCACTCGCAATGGTGGCGGCCATCCGGGGCTACCGCATGGTGCTCGTGATGCCCGAGAACCAGTCGCTCGAGCGCCGTCAGGCCATGCAGGCCTACGGGGCGGAACTTGTGCTCGTCTCGAAGGAGGCCGGTATGGAAGGCGCACGCGATCTCGCCGAGCAGATGCAGCGCGAGGGCCGGGGCCGTGTGCTCGATCAATTCGCCAATGCCGACAATCCGCTTGCGCACTACCGTGGCACCGGCCCCGAGCTCTGGCAGCAGACGGGCGGGCGCATCACCCATTTCGTGAGCGCGATGGGCACGACGGGCACCATCACCGGCGTGTCGAACTACCTCAAGGAACAAAACCCGCAGGTGGTGATCATCGGCGCCCAGCCTGCCGACGGCTCCCAGATCGCTGGCATCCGCAAGTGGCCGGAGGCGTATAAGCCCGCCATCGCGAAGAACGCGCGCATCGACCGCGTGATCGAAGTCTCCCAGGCCGATGCCGAAGCGACGACGCGTTGGCTCGCGAAACAGGAAGGCATCTTCTGCGGCGTCAGCGCAGGCGGGGCCTGTCACATTGCCTTGCAACTCGCCCGAGAACTCGAACACGCCACTGTGGTCTTCATCGTGTGCGATCGCGGTGACCGCTATTTGTCGACGGGTCTGTTCGCCGGCTGATCCTCTTTCCTAGCAGTGAAAACGCCCCCCTTGCGCCCGCTGCGCCAGTTGCTCCTCCCCCTCGTCGTCTTGACGCTGCTGATCGTGGCGCTCGTCTGGCTGCGCCAGCGCCCCGCGGTCGCTGATGCCGTGACCGTGACGGCGGCGCCACTGCGCCAGAGTCTCGTCTTTTCAGCGCGGGTTGCCTCAGTCGCGCGCTCGGATCTTGCTTCGACGGTCACGGGACGCGTGGCCCGCGTGCTCGTGCGTGAGGGCGACCGGGTTCGGGCGGGCCAGACCGTGGTGGAACTGGAGGCCAGTGAGCTCGAGGCGCAGGCGGCCCAGGCCCGGGCAGCGCTCGCAAGCGCCGAGGCACGGCTCAAGGCGCAGGCCCAGGTGAGCGAGCCAGTGAGTCGGCAGAGCGTGGCCCAAGCCAGGAGCAACGCCGAGTTCGCCCGGCGAGAGCTCGATCGCCAGCGCGCGCTGTTCAATCAGGGCTTCATCGGTCAAGCGCGACTGCAGGATGCAGAGCGCGCGGCCCAAGTTGCACAGGCCGTTCTTGCTGCGGCGGAGGCGCAGGCGGCTGGCAACACCTCGGGCGGGGTGGAGACTGCGGCGCTCGCCGCGCGCGTGCGCGAGGCCCAGGCTGCGCTGGCACTCGCCGAGGCCCGGCTCGCGCAGACCCGTATCGTCGCGCCAGCGGACGGTCGCATCGTCGGCCGCAGCGTTGAGCCGGGCGATGTGGTGCAGCCAGCCCGGCGCCTTCTCACGTTGGCGGCCGATGGCGAGACCCGTCTCATCGCGCAAGTGGACGAGAAGAACCTCGCCCTCTTGCGTGAGGGGCTCACCGCCACGGCGTCGACCGACGCCTTTCCGGACAAGCCCTTCACCGCCACGCTCGACTTTCTCGCGCCGGCGGCCGATGCCGCGCGCGGTACGGTAGAAGCGCGCCTCGTGGTCAAGGAGCCGCCCGCCTTCCTGCGCGACGATATGACCGTCTCGGTCGAAGTGGTCACCGCCGAGCGCGCAAACACACTCACCGTGCCCGCCGCCGCGCTGCGCGACGTCGACGGGCGCACGCAGCTCCTCGTTGCCGAAGACGGTGTCGCTCGTCTCATCCCCGTGCGCCTCGGTATCCGCACGCCGCAACGCGTAGAAATCGTTGATGGGGTGGCGGCCGGCACGACGGTGATCGTCGATGCCGCAATCAAGCCCGGCCAGCGCGTGCGGCTTCGAATGGCGTCACCGCGAGCAGAGCGTGGCGGTCTGGAAGGTCCGGTGACCGGGGCTCGCTGAGCCGCGCAAGAAGGGGGCGCAAACATGGGATTCGAACTCACGGTGGCGCTGCGCTTCCTGCGCGAGGGGCGCTTCCAGTCCTTCCTGATCGTCGGCGGTGTGATGGCCGGCGTGGCGGTGGTGGTCTACATCTCCGCGCTGATCCTCGGCCTTCAGGCCAACACGATCAACCGCACCCTGGGTGCGCAAGCACACATCGTCATCAAGCCGCAGGACGAGGTCGTGCGGACTCAACAGCCCGCCGAGGGCACGCTCGCCGTGGTGCAGGCGCGCGCCCAGCGCCTGCGTTCGATCGACAACTGGCAGCCGCTCATGCCGGCGCTCGCATCCGATCCGGACGTGCTGGCGGTCTCGCCGATGGCCTCGGGTGCAGCGATTGCGGTGCGCGGTGAGGCAAGCCGTGCTGTCGTGCTCTTCGGGGTCGAACTCGACCGCTACGAACGCATCGTGCAGCTCTCCGAAAAGCTCGTCCGCGGCAGCTTTCGCCTAAACGCCGGCGAGACCCTGATCGGCACCGAACTCGCCAAGGACCTCGGGCTCGATGTTGGGGACCGTCTGCGCGTGCTTACTTCCTCGGCCAATGATCTCTTCCAGATCGTCGGCATCGTCGATCTCGGCAGCCGGGACCTCAATCGTCGTGCGCTCTACCTGCCCATCCGCACCGCGCAGAACCTGCTCGCCATTCCCGGCGGTGTCACCAACATCGACCTGCGCATCCGCGAAATTTTCGATGCCGATCGTGTGGCCGAGCGCCTGCGCGGGATCGGTCCGATCAATGCCGAGAGCTGGATGAGCACCAACAGCCAGCTTCTCAATGCGCTTTCGGCGCAGAGCGTGAGCACGACGATGATCCGCGTCTTCGTCTCGATCGTGGTGCTTCTGGGCATTGCCAGCGTGCTCGTGGTCAGCGTCGTCCAGAAGCGAAAGGAGATCGGCATCCTGCGCGCAATCGGCGCCTCGCGCGGGCAGATGACGCGCGTCTTCCTGCTGCAGGGTGCAATCGTCGGGCTGGCGGGTTCGGTGCTCGGCAGTCTGCTTGCCTCCGGGCTCGTCTGGGCCTTCACCACCTTCGTGCGCACGAGCGCCGGTGCGCCACTGTTCAACATCGCGGTCGAACCTGAACTGCTGTTCACCTCCTGCGCGCTGGCTACCGTCGGCGGCACGCTCGCGGCGGTGGCCCCGGCGCTACGCGCTGCGCGGCTCGACCCGGCCCAGGCCATCCGCATCTGACGATGCATGCATACAACGGCGCCGCAGCCTCGCCCATGCCCACGCCTCTGCTTCGGCTCGACGGCATCCGAAAGACCTATGGCTTGGGTACTGCCGTGGCGGTCGAGGTGCTGCACGGCGTGAGCTTCAGGCTCGCGCCCGGCGAGTTCACCGCGCTCATCGGGCCCTCGGGCTCCGGCAAGAGCACGTTGCTCAACGTGATCGGTCTGCTCGAGCCGGCGAGCTCCGGCACGATCGCCTACGCCGGGCAGCCCATCGACTACACCGATGAGGCGACCCTGACCCGCGAGCGCGCAAAGCGTCTGGGCTTCGTCTTCCAGTTTCACCATCTGCTGCCCGCCTTCACTGCGCTCGAGAACGTGCTCATGCCGCACTTGATCGGAGGCGGCAGCTTCCGGGACGAGGCCCGCGCCCGCGCGGTGGCGCTGCTCGAAGCGGTTGGCCTGTCGCGTGCGATCGACAAGAAGCCGAACGAACTCTCCGGCGGCATGCAGCAGCGGGTGGCCATCGCCCGGGCGCTCTTTCACCGTCCGGCGCTCGTGCTCGCCGACGAGCCGACCGGCAACCTCGACACGCACACCTCCGACGAAGTCTTCGCGCTTCTGCGCCGCTTCAACCGCGAACACGGTACCGCCTTCCTCATCGTCACCCACGACCCGCGGCTCGCCCGCCGCTGTGACCGCATCATCGAACTCGTGGACGGGCAGATCGCCCGCGACGTAGCCAACACGCCGGATGCCTGAGTCTTCGGCGTTGCCCGGATCGGCCGAGGCGGCCATCGCTGCCGCGCTCCTTGACTCGTGTACGCGCCGCGCCGCGCAGCGTCCTGGCGGCACGATTTGCCCGAGTGAGGTCGCGCGCGCCCTCTGGCCCGAGGGTGAAAGCTGGCGCGCGCACATGGATCAAGTACGAGCAGTCGCCCGGATGCTCGCCCTGGAGGGGAAGATCGTGATCATGCAGCGCGGCGAGTGTGTCGACCCGACTGCCCCCTGGCGCGGACCCATCCGGCTGGCGATCGCTTGAGGCTCAAGTCTTTCGACCGGGCCGTGGAGCGAGGGCGCTGCTACGATCCAGCGCATGATGACGACACTTGTCTATGACCTCGAGACCGTGCCCGACGTGATGGGCCTTCGGCGCTTGCATGATCTGCCCGAATCCTTGAGCGACGCCGATGTGGCGCAGTGGGCTTTCGCCCAGCAGCGCATCAGGAACGGCAGCGACTTCCTGCCGCACCATCTGCAGCGCGTCTGCGCGATCGCCTGTGTGCTCCGCGAGGGGGAGGACCGGCTCGCGGTGTGGTCGCTCGGGGAGGCAACCGACGACGAGGCGACGATCATCGGCAAGTTCTTCGAGCTCGTCGAACGCAAGACGCCGCAGCTCGTCTCGTGGAACGGAGGCGGATTCGATCTGCCGGTGCTGCTGCAGCGCGGGCTGATCGTTGGGGCGCGTGCGCCTCGGTTGCTTGAGACTGGCGCGAACGATCGGGCCTTCAGCTTCGATCACTACCTGAACCGCTACAAGGAGCGGCATCTCGATCTCATGGATTTCCTTGCGCTGTATCAGCCGCGTGCAAATGCACCGCTCGATGCGATGGCGAAGCTCTGCGGCCTGCCGGGCAAGCTCGGCATGGACGGCTCGCAGGTCTGGGGCGCGCTGCTTGCGGGGAGGATCGAGGAGATCCGCGCCTATTGCGAGACGGACGTCGTCAACACGTGGCTGCTGTTCGTGCGCTTCCTCGCGATGCGCGGGGCACTCGACGCCGACGGCCTCGCCCGCGAGCAATCGCTCGTCCGCGAGAAACTCGCCGCGCTGCCGGGCGCGCATTGGCGTGAGTATCTGGCGCAGTGGACATGATGCTCGGACGGCAGGCGCACGCGTTCGTGCGTGCGGCCGACATGCCCTGGCCCGTGTCGACGCCGTTTCGCATGCGCCCGAATCTCGAACGATTAGCCGCAGGAGAGGCCGGACTGCTTCTTCGCGATGAGTTGTTCGATGCGTATTGCCAAGCGCGTGCGCAGCGGCTTGCATGCGCGCTGGCGCGGGTGCAGGTGGGCGCGCCACACGCGGGCGTGCTCGAGGCGATCGCGGCCTTGCAGCGGCGGTTTTTCGCCTCCGGCGGTGCCGAAGGGGCAGATGCCCACGTGACGGCCGAATCGGTTGCGCTTGGCATGCAGGAGGATTTCGTGGTCCTGCGCGCCGATCCGGATGCGTTCCGGACGGAATTTCTCTCGGTCGCTTTCCCCTCGCGCTGGGATCCGCGGCAGAAACTCGGGCAGGACTTCGCGACGATTCATGGACCAGTCGCTGACAACGCGGCGCTGCTTTCGGCCGCACCGGCCTTCATGCGGCTTGCCTTCGAGCGCGAGTCGATGCTGCGCCATGTCTGGCTGATCGTGCCGTCACCCGCACTCGATCAGCATCCGGATGCGAATCTCCTCGGGTGGCAGAGCGCGCTCGCCCATCCGCCACCGCTTCTGCCGCGGCTCTATTTCCGCGTTGAGCGTCAGACGACGTGGCCGCTGCCTGCGCTCGGGCGCGCGGTGTTCTTCATCCGCATTTTGATGAGCCCGCTCCTCGAGGTGCTCGCTGTACAGAAGCCCCGCGCCGTGGCGCTGGCCGCAGCGCTTCGGTCGATGTCCCCTGCGGTCGTGGCGTATCGCGGTATGGCCGAGGCTTTGCCACGACTCGTCTCCGAGCTTGACGAGGTGGCGGCGTGAGCAGGTCAGAGCCGCTGGAATCGCCGCACCGGGCGCGAAAGCGGTTCGGGCAGAACTTCCTGGTCGATCGGCCCACCATCGCGCGCATCGTCGAAGCAATCGACCCGAGGCCCGACGAGCGTATCGTGGAGATCGGCCCCGGGCAGGCCGCACTTACCGAGGCGCTGCTTGCTGCGCTTGACACGCAGTCGCAAGAACACGACGGGCTCGACGCGATCGAGATCGATCGCGATCTCGCAGCGCGGCTTCGTGCGCAGTTTCCTCCGGCGCGAGTGCGAGTCCATGAAGCCGATGCGCTCGCCTTCGACTTCGCACGGCTCGCCGCGGTGCGCGGCGGAGCGCTCCGGGTCGTGGGCAACCTGCCCTACAACATCTCGACGCCGATCCTCTTTCATCTGACGCGCTTCGAGTCCGTGATCGCGGACATGACCTTCATGCTGCAGAAGGAAGTGGTCGAGCGCATGGCCGCGCCGCCGGGCGCGGCCGCGCGAGGGCGGCTCTCGGTGATGCTGCAGTACCGCTACCGAATCGAGCGGTGCTTCGATGTGCCGCCCGGAGCCTTCCGGCCGATTCCTGCAGTGGATTCGTCGATCGTGTGGCTCGCGCCGCTCGGCCCCGCGCGACTGCAGCCCCGCGACGAGGCGCATTTCGCCGAGATCGTGAGTGCTGCGTTTTCGCAGCGACGCAAGATGATTCGAAAGAGCCTCTCGGCGTGGATCGATGCGCCGCGACTGAGCGCGCTTGGCATCGATCCCGAGGCGCGCGCGGAGACGCTCTCCTGCGAGGCGTTCGTGGCGATTGCGGACGCTACGTCGCCTCGCGGCGCTCCCTGAGGGCCTGGGCGACGGTCGCGGCATCGACGTATTCGAGTTCGGAGCCGATCGGAATGCCGCGCGCGAGGCGGGAGACCTTGAGTCCGCGGCCCTCGAGCAGTTCCGCGATCACGTGTGCGGTGACCTCACCCTCGTTGGTGAAATTGGTCGCGAGCACCACCTCGCGTACGACTCCGTCGGTTGCGCGTTGGACGAGTCGTTCGAGATGCACTTCGTCGGGGCCGATGCCATCGAGCGGCGAGATGCGGCCCATGAGCACGAAGTAGAGCCCGCTGAAGGCGCCGGATTGCTCGAGCGTGATCTGGTCCGCCGGTGTTTCGACGACGCAGAGCAGCGACGGGTCACGGCGCGGTGAGGCGCAGAGCGCGCAGATGGGCGTTTCGGAGAGGGTGTTGCAGCGCTCGCAACTGCGCAGACGCTCGAGCGCCGCATCGAGCGCGCGGGCGAGACTCGTCGCCGCCTCGCGCTTCCTCTGCACCAGTTCGAAGGCCATGCGCTGCGCGGCCCGCGGACCGACGCCGGGCAGCGCCCGAAGGGCGTCGACGAGGGCCTTGAAGGAAACAGGCGTCACACGCTATGCCGTTGTCGTGGCCGGAACTGCGTTCACGGAATCGCGCACTCAGAACGGCAGTTTCATGCCCGGGGGCAGCCCGAGCCCGCCTGCGACGGCACCCATCTTCTCGCTCGTTGCGGCATCGAGCTTGCGGGCCGCGTCGTTGATGGCGGCGACGATCAGATCTTCGAGCATCTCACGATCATCCATGACCGAGGGGTCGATTGCGACCTTGCGGCATTCATGCCTGCCGGTCATCACGACCTTGACCATGCCCGCGCCGGCCACGCCCTCCATCTCCATGCGGGCGACCTCTTCCTGGGCCTTCTTGAGGTTTTCCTGCATGCGCTGGGCCTGCTGCATGAGGCCCGCCATTCCGCCTTTGCCAAACATCGTGCTGCTCGCCTACGGGTTCAGAGGGGACGAATGCTACCCGGGACGACCTGTGCGCCCGGCTGGGCCAGCAGCGTCTTGACCACCGGATCGGCCATGAACGCGGCTTCGGCGGCCTGCTGACGCGCGTCGGCGGCCCGTTGATCGGCCACGGCCACGCTTTCGCCGACCTGATCGGCGAGCGCGACTTCCACCTTGAGGGGGCGGCCGAAGTAATCCGACAGCGTCTTGGCGAGTCGCTCTTTCTGAGTCACGAGCGGTCGCTTGTCCTGCGGCAGTGCCAGACGCACGGTGCTCGCACCGAACTCGATCAATGCGCTGTGCCGGGCGAGCTCGCGCGCCATCGCGGCCAGTGGCAACGCCTGCACGAGTTTGAGCCAATCGCCATCGAAGGCCGGGGGAGGCGAGGCCTGGGTCTGGACGGCCGGCGCGTGGGGTGCAGGGCTGGCCGTCACGGGCGATGCTGCGGATGCGGCTGGCAGTGGTGACGACGTGAACGTTTGCAGAGAGGCCGACGTCGCGTCGGATGACATCGATGCCGGTGGATGCGACCGGGTCGGTCGCGACGTGGTGAGTGCGGTGGGCGGTGCTCCCGTCGCGGGTTCGTGCGCTGCTGGCGAGAACGCATGCAGCCGCAGGAACGTCATCGTGAGTGCGGTCTCGTCGTCCGGTGCGAGCTTGAGATCGTCCCGACCGTGCAAGCTGATCTGGTAGTAAAGCTGCAGGGCTTCCGGCGTGCACGCATCGGCAAGCCGTGCGATCGCCGCCCGGTCGGGGTCATCATTCGGCACAGTCTGCGGCACGACTTGAAAGAGCGCGACGCGGTGGAGCGCGCGCGCAAGCTGCGCAAGCGCATCGTCAGGGGAAAGGCCGCGCTCGAGACAGCCCTCGGCTTCGGCAACGAGCGCGCTGGCGTCCCCCCGCGCGAGCGCATCGAGCACGCGCCAGACGAAATCGCGATCGACGCTGCCGAGCATCTCTCGCACCTGCGCCTCGAGCACCTGCCCGCCGCCGAAGGCGATCGCCTGATCCGTGACCGAGAGCGCATCTCGCATCGAGCCCTGTGCCGCCTCGCCGATCAGCCGCAGCGCGGGGCGCTCGAAGGGCACCCCTTCGGTCTCGAGCACGTGGGCGAGCTGCTCGGCCACACGCTCCGGCGGAAACGGCTTCAAGTTGAACTGCAGGCAGCGCGAGAGGACCGTGACCGGAATCTTCTGCGGATCGGTCGTTGCGAGCACGAACTTCACATGCTCGGGCGGCTCCTCGAGCGTCTTCAGCATCGAGTTGAAGGCGCTCTTCGAGAGCATGTGCACCTCGTCGATGAGATACACCTTGTAGCGGCCCGCCGTCGGTGCGTAGCGCGCGTTCTCGATGATCTCGCGCATGTGATCGACGCCCGTGTTCGAAGCGGCGTCGAGTTCGATGAGATCCGCAAACCGTCCGGCGTCGATCTCGGTGCAGGCAGCGCACGTGCCGCAGGGGGTCGCCGTGACGCCGGTTTCGCAGTTGAGCGTCTTGGCGAGGATGCGTGCGATCGTGGTCTTGCCGATGCCGCGAGTGCCGGTCAGGAGGTACGCCTGGTGCAGACGCCCCGTCTCGAGCGCATGGCTGAGCGCGCGGACGACGTGCTCCTGGCCGAGCAGCTCGGAGAAGTTCCGCGGGCGGTACTTGCGGGCGAGGGCGAGGGAGGCGCTCACGGATCGCGGGAAGGGCGGCGAGACCACGAGGCCCGCAGGAAAAAGGAAATGGTGAGCCGTTCCCCCGGCACTGCTTCCATCGCTATGGCTGCTTGCTTCCGCACCTGACCAGGTTCACGACTTCCACATGCGGGGCGACCCACCGCCCCGAATTATCCAGCAAACGGTCTGCGGGCTGTCCGGGGAGAAGAACGCCCGGCCTGCTTCGCTCGCGCAGGTCGGTTCGGCTGCGTTCCTCGTCCGGCCCCGGGGTAAATCCGATTCGCTCGCGCGGCGGCCTACCCGCAGCTTTGGACGATCCCTTCGCCAGAGTGTGCGACCTATACTTTCCGGCCCTTCAGCGCATGCATTCGCATCCGTGCCCGACAAGAACAGAGGAACGTCCGGCGGCTTCGTCGGTGCCTTCATCCCGGGACTCGCGGCGACGCTCGTCGTGGCGCTTCTGGCCCTCTTGCCGGCCCAAGTGCTCGATCTGCTGTCGGCCCCCCGAGTGGAGGACGCTTCGGCCTCCGTGCGCTGGCAGGATCGCCCGCTCAGGGTGGCGATGGTGAGCCATCCGACCGTTCACGTGGTCGATGCTGCCGGCACGCCACGCGGGCTCGAGTTCGACCTCGTGAGCGCCTTCGCGCGCACGCTCAGGCGTGAGGTCGAGGTCAGGCTCTATTCATCGGTCGGCGAGGCACGC
>CALDYQ010000064.1 GCA_937944385.1 uncultured Burkholderiales bacterium
GAGCGCAAAGCGTGCGCCCGCGAGTGAAGCCACGCGCTCGGTCCGCGGCGTGGCAGGGACTTTTCCTGACGGGTTGCGCTGGATCATGCGGTCATTCTGCGCCAATCCCTCACCGCGCTTCGCCGAGGCGGCGCTTCCTATGATTCGTGATATACATACGCTCCGCGTCTGCCGTCGGCTGGGTTCGGATCGGCCAGATGCGCGTGACCCCGGGAGCCCGGCTTCCACACCGCCTACGATGATCATGAACGCCTCTCGCGCCGTACTCACCAGTCTCCTGGCTGCCGCCTTTGTGCCGCTCGCCCTTGCCGCCACACCAGCACCCGGTGCCTCGCGCGCTGAGCTGATCGAGAAGGGAAAGTCGCTCGCGGGGACGTGTGCAGGCTGCCATGGTGCCGACGGTATCAGCCCGGTGCCCACGCAACCGAGCCTCGCCGGCATGAGCGGCGCCTACATCGCCCGCCAACTGGAGCATTACAAGTCCGGTCAACGCGAAAACGCGATCATGAAAGGCTTTGCCGCAGCGTTGTCGAGCGATGACATGAAAGCGCTGGGCGCCTACTACCAAAGCCTGAAACCTCGGCCGGTGGGCGCACGTGACTTGATGCTTGCGCGGAGCGCCGAGCGGCTTTGGCGCGGCGGGGACGCGACGCGGGCCCTGCCGGCGTGTGCCGGGTGCCATTCGCCCACCGGGGCAGGCATCCCCGACCAGTATCCGCGGATCGGCGGACAGCATGCCGAGTACACGGCTGCTCAGCTCACTGCGTTCAGGGCGGGTCAACGCGGCAAGGCGACCGAGAAAGACGCCAACCTCGGCGGCAAGATGATGATGCAGATCGCTGCGAAGCTCACCGACGATGAGATCAAGGCGCTCGCCGAATTCGCCGCCGGTTTGAAGCCAAACTACTGAACGAAATATCGAGCGGACGGCGCGGCGTGGTGTGTCACGAGCCGCCGGGCCGGATCTGTTCTTCTCCGACACACCGCCCGCATTTGCCCGGCGACGGTAGTCGCACTGCGAATCGCAGCGTCATGACCGCCGACCAGCAAGCCTTCGACCTCGATCGGCCTAGGCCGCGCCATTAGGAATCGTTGCGGCGACGCTATCGTCGCCGTCGTATTGGTCGCCGTCGTATTGGCCGATCCGGCGCTTGCTCACCACGCCCTCCCACGCTCTCGTCCAACCAAGCAAGGCGCTGCCCAGCAGACGAGCATCGCCCTCTCGCAGGCACGGAGGCGAAGACCGACAAACCTCGTCACGCCGAATCCCGGTATGCCGGCATTTTGGATCGTCGAGGCGAGTCGACTGTTCGCCGGGCAATACCGCGCGGGCTCAGCGTCGAACGCAGAGCTTCACGCCCTCGTCGGACCAACCGAGTTCATCACGCATGTACGCGCGAATGCGCGGGTCCGCCGTGTAGCGGTGGTTGCCGTCGTCGCGGTAGTTCGGCTCGCCGCGGAACAGCCGGAAGACAGCCACCTCGCCCGTAAAGCACCCACCGCTCACAGGTTCACCGACGTAGGAGTCGGTGCCCTCGTTGCAGAACCATTGATTGGGCATGCCGTCGCAGGCCGCACCGAAGCGTTCCTTGCCCGTGTTGCGGATCACGGCTCGCTCGCTGTCAAGCGCGGTGTAGAAGTGCGACCCCCGCTGGCCGTTGCGCGCTGCACCCGGAATGAAGTAGCGCGTGAGCGGCGAGAACGTGCTCGACGGCGCCGCGTCGGTCTTGAACCAGTATCCCGTGCGATGGAAGGCCTGGTTCTGCCGGGTGGTCGGCACGCCGTTCTGGGCGCCAGTCACGCCGACCGTGAATGTGTCAAGGAAGCTTTTCTCCGAATTGCGGGAGGTCATGAAGTAGTAGTCGAACTGCGGGTTGTAGTACTCGACCATGGTCGCCGTCGTCGCATTGCTCGCTGGCACGATGGCGCTGGGCTGCAGGTGCGGCGCAAGCTTCGAGAACATCAGATCGAGCCGTCCGTAGCGGTCTCGGCCCGAAGGGTTGCCGCAGGAGGCCGCTCCGCCAGACAGCACGCCCCGCAGTTCGTAGTAGCCGTCCGGGTAGCCCGCTATGGCCGTGGGGTCGTAGGTAAAGATCCCCGAGCCGCTCGAGCCGCCCTCGGTGGTGCCGTCGCGCCAGCTCACCTCGATATAGCTGTCAAAGCCAAAGCTGAGGTTCGGTTCCAAACCATAGGGCGGATTGGAGAGCTGCGCAGGGCCGCGCACATAGCCGCCACTCGACCCCTGGGAGAACTTCTTCAGGTCGCCGCTCGGGTGATGGAGTCCGATCACGTTCGTCGCGCGCGGCACGATCGTCGCATTCCACGCGCTGAAGACCGCACCGGCAGGCGGGTTGAGGTTGAGCCGAAGCAGCGTGAGATCGAGCGTCACGTCCGTGGCGAGCAGGACCGCACCCCCGGTGACGAGCGCGAAGGTTGGCACGGCGAGGCTGTTGCAGGCGACCGCATCGAAGAACCAGTAGGTGTTGAGGCTGCTCGCGAACGCCTGGTTGTCGATGCAGTGCGCGGCCGTGAGGAAATACGGCTCACCGGTCGCGGGCGAGCTGTTCATGAGGGTTCCGGTGCACGTGTAGCTCGACCCGCTGCCGTCCGTGAAGACCATCTTGGCCACCGACTTCGCGGCCTCACGCAGCGCGAAGGACGGGTTCGAGACGCAGGCGATATCGATGTTGCAGCTGCCCGCATCCCCGATGTCGCCGATGCGCTTGGTGAGCACGCTCGCGCCTGCGACTTCGAGGTGGGACAGACGGATGAACTCGACCTCCACGCGCGCCGGATCGATGCCTGCGGCGAGTTCGAGTTCGACGCGGGCCCGATCGCCCTCGAGCACGGGCGACCATTGCGGCTCACCAAGCGGCGGGGTGACTTCGTAGACCTCATCGCGAGCCGAGCCGGCGAAGCGCAGCGTCATCGGCGCGCCGTGCACGGCGTACTGGATGCGCAGCCCGGCGGCAAGAGAGGCATCGAAGCTCGCGCCAATCAAGCGACGACCGTCGGCTTGGATTTGCCAGGGCACGAGGCGTCCGTTGATCCTGACCGAGCCCAGGGCCAATTCGCGCGGGTAGCCGATCCGGGCGATCTTGCGGCGATCGTCGGTGTCGCTGGACGTCGCGGCGGCGCGCTTGAGGCGGGCCTCCGCAGTCGTCGAAGGCTCCGCCTCGAACCGAAGCGCGGGCTCTCCGGCAAGCGCGAAGCGCGTGGGTGCCGGGGCGACTTTGGGCGCCTCGACCCGCGCTGGCGGGGCGCGGCCGATGTCGCCGCTCTGGGGGAAGGAGGCGAGCGGATCCGCGTCACGGCGCTCCGAGACCTGGGCCGACGCGGTCACGGCGGAGGCGGCCAGCACCAGCGGCGCCAGCAGAGCGCTGGCAACCGCAAACCGTCGAATCGCGCGTTGGGTGAGGCCGGCGGCAACGCGCGCCAACGGCTGGAAAGATCGTGGGGTGGTCATCGGAACCTCGCTTTCGGGGGAGGCACAATCGTGCACGAGAAAGGTTGATCGAAGCGTAACGGACAACGCCGTTGGCCATCAGTTCGCCGACGGAACGGCGCTCAACCCGCGTTCAGACGTTCCGTTCGGACGTTCTGAGAAGCAGCGCGCGAGTCCTGCACGCCAGTTGGGCGGCGTCCAGCCAAAGGTCGCTGCGAAGCGGCTGGGGTCGAGCACGCTCCACGGCGGACGTCGCGCCGGCGTCGGATAGTCGGCGGTCGTGATCGCTTCTACGACCACGCGATCAGCGTAGCCACCCAGACGGACGATTTCGGAAGCGAAACCGTGCCACGTCGTCGGCCCGATGGCGGAGAGGTGAAAGAGCCCGCCCGTGTCATGGAGGATCGCACGCAGCGCTTCGATGGGCCGGTCGAGCATCCGGGCCACCGCATCGGCGAGATCCCCCGTGTAGTTGGGCACACCCCACTGGTCGGCGACCACACGCAAGCGGTCCCGCTCGGATGCGAGTCGGAGCATGGTCTTCATGAAATTCGCGCCATCGTTACCGTAGACCCACGCGAGTCGGAGCACGCCGTGGCCCGGGTGAGCGAGCACCGCACGCTCGCCGGCCAGCTTCGTCTCGCCATAGACGCCAAGCGGCGCCGTGGGGTCGTCCTCGCGATAGCCCCGGCGTTCCCGTGCGCCCAGCGCGCCGTCGAAGACGTAATCGGTCGAGAAGTGGATGAGGATGGCGCCTCGCTCGGAGGCTGCTTCGGCAAGCAGCGCCGGTGCCGCGGCGTTCGCTGCGAACGCCGTCGCGCGGTCGGTCTCTGCCCGGTCGACTGCGGTGTAGGCCGCCGCGTTCAGGACGACCTCGGGCTCGTGCATCGCCAACGCCGCGTCGATCGCGGCGGGATCGGTGAGATCGAGACCTTGCCGGTCGAGCGCGACGACCTCATGCATTGCGCCCAGCGCACGGACAAGGGCCCGACCCAGTTGACCGCCGGCACCGGTGACGAGGATTTTCACGGAAACAGGTCGGCTGCCGAGAGCGTTACCCCGGCGGCGTCCTTGGCCGAGAGAATGGGCTCCGCCACCGGCCAGGCGATCGCGAGCGTCGGGTCGTTCCAGAGAAGCGTCCGCTCATGGGCCGGGGCGTAATAGTCGGTCGTCTTGTAGAGGAAGGTCGCCGGGCCCCGCGTGACCACGAAGCCATGCCCGAAGCCCGGCGGAATCCAGAACTGGCGAGCGTTCTCGGCCGAGAGTTCGAGCCCGAACCAGCGGCCGAAGGTGGGTGAGCTGCGCCTGAGATCGACCGCGACGTCCCAGACTGCGCCCGTCACCACGCGCACGAGCTTGCCCTGGGCCTGCTCGATCTGGTAGTGGATGCCACGCAGCACCCGATCGTGGGAGACGCTTTGGTTGTCCTGCACGAAGGGGAGCGTGACGCCCGTGGCTTCCCGAAAGCGTGCCGCGTTCCAGGATTCGCAGAAGCTGCCGCGCGCGTCGGCGAAGACGCGCGGCGTGAGGATCAGGCAACCGGGCAGCGGTGTGGCTTCGACCGCAAGGAGGGGCTCACTCATCAGAACACCTGGCTACGGAGCACATCGAGTAGATATTGACCGTAGCCGCTCTTGGCGAGCGGGGCGGCCAGGCGCTCGAGTTGGGCGGCGTCGATGAAGCCCTGCCGGTAGGCAATCTCCTCGGGGCAGCAGATCTTGAGACCCTGCCGCCTCTCGATCGTCTGCACGAACTGTGACGCCTCGAGCAGCGAATCGTGGGTGCCCGTGTCGAGCCAGGCCATGCCGCGACCCATGATTTCCACGGTGAGGCTGCCGCGCGCGAGATACTCGGCGTTCACGCTCGTGATCTCCAACTCGCCACGGGCCGAGGGCTTGATCGAGTGCGCGATCTCGACCACCTCGGAGTCGTAGAAGTAGAGCCCGGTCACCGCGTAGTTGCTCTTGGGCGCCTTCGGCTTCTCTTCGATCGACACCGCGCGGCGCTCGCTGTCGAACTCGACTACGCCATAGCGTTCGGGGTCGTGCACGTGGTAGGCAAACACGGTCGCCCCCGCCGTGCGTGCGTTCGCCGCTTCGAGCTGACGCTGGAAGTCGTGCCCGTAGAAGATGTTGTCCCCGAGCACGAGCGCCGAGGGGTGAGTGCCCACGTGATCGCGGCCGATGATGAAGGCCTGCGCAAGACCATCGGGCGAGGGCTGCACCGCATAGGTGAGCGAGATACCCCACTGGTGGCCGTCGCCCAGCAATTCGGCGAAGCGCGGCGTGTCCTGCGGTGTCGAAATGACGAGGATATCGCGGATGCCCGCGAGCATGAGTGCCGAGAGCGGGTAATACACCATCGGCTTGTCGTAGATTGGCAAGAGCTGCTTGCTCACGGCCTGGGTCACCGGGTGCAGCCGGGTGCCGGCACCGCCAGCGAGGACGATTCCTTTGCGCGTCATGAGCGGCTCGCGTAGTTCGTCTCGATCCAGCGCTGATACTCGCCCGAGCGGACGCTCGCGATCCACTCCGCGTTGTCCAGGTACCAGCGCACCGTGCGCTCCATGCCGCTTTCGAAGCTCTCGGTCGCTGACCAGCCGAGCTCTCGCTTCATCTTGCTTGCATCGATCGCGTAACGCCGATCATGGCCCGGCCGGTCGGCCACGTGCGTGATGAGTGCCGAGTAGTCGCGCCCAGGCCGCAGCTTCGAAAGAAGCGCGCAGATCGTGCGCACGACCTCGATGTTGGGTCGCTCGGCGTCGCCGCCCACGAGGTAGAGCTCCCCCGGCACGCCCGCCTCGAGCACGCGCCGGATGGCCGAGCAGTGATCGCCCACGTAGAGCCAGTCGCGCACCTGCATGCCGTCGCCGTAGACCGGCAGCGGCCTGCCCTCGAGCGCATTCACGATCATGAGCGGAATCAGCTTCTCGGGGAACTGGCGCGGGCCGTAGTTGTTGGAGCAGTTCGTGGTCACCACCGGCAGCCCGTAGGTGTGGAACCACGCGCGCACGAGGTGATCCGAGCCCGCCTTCGATGCGCTGTAGGGCGAGTTGGGTTCGTACCGCGACGATTCATCGAAGCGCGCGTCCTCCGGTGCGAGCGTGCCGAAGACCTCGTCGGTCGAGACGTGCAGAAAGCGGAAGGCATGCGCCTGTTCGGCGGGCAGGCTCTGCCAGTAGCGGCGCGCCACGTCGAGCAGGGTGGCGGTGCCGAGCACGTTCGTGCGAACGAACTCGAGCGGGCCGTGAATCGAGCGGTCGACATGGCTCTCCGCGGCAAAGTGAACGACGGCGCGCGGCCTGTGCGTGGCGAAGAGCCGCTCGAGGCTCACCTGATCGCAGATGTCCACGCGCTCAAAGTGATGACGTGGGTCATCCGCAAGACTTGCGAGCGAGAGCGGGTTGCCTGCGTAGGTCAGCCGGTCGACGTTGATGATCGGCTCGTCTGACTGCGCGAACCAGTCGAGGATGAAATTGCTGCCGATGAAGCCGCAGCCGCCGGTGACGAGGAGCATGCGGGCATTCTAGAAAGCCGCCGGAGCGCCGAGCCGCTTACGCCGCCGCCCGAAGGGCTTCGCCGTAGCGCGCGAGCTGCCAGTCGGCATCGCCAAAGGTGAGGGAAATGACAGTCGCGCGCTTGAAGAAGTGCGACACGTCGAGTTCGTGCGTGACGCCGATGCCGCCGTGCAGCTGCACCGCCTGTTGCCCAACGAAGCGGCAGGCGCGGGCGACCGTGAACTTGGCCGCGGCGATCGCCCGGGCTCGCCGAGCTGGGTCGTCGTCGTCCGCCGCGAGCGCGGCCTCGATTGCCATCGAGCGGGCCATCTCGGTCTCGATCAGCATGTCCACGGCTCGGTGCTGGAGCGCCTGGTTGGCGCCAATCGGGCGGCCAAACTGGCGGCGCGTCTTGAGATAGTCGACGGTGCGGCGCACGAGCGCATCCATGACGCCGACGCCTTCGGCGCAAAGCGCCGCGGTGGCCGCATCGAGGGCCCACTCGAGCGCTGGCCCGGCACCGCCCGGCGGACCCACGCGCTGCGCCGGTACCCGGTCGAAAGCGAGATCGGCGCCGCGGGTGCCGTCCTGCAGGGGGTAGGGGTAGCGCGTGACTCCCGGGGCGTCGGCGCGCACCGCGAAGAGGCTCGTGCCAGCCTCACCGTCGATCAGCGCCGTGACGAGGAGGGTGTCCGCGGCATCGCCGCCCAACACGCTCACCTTCCGCCCCGTGAGCCGCCAGCCCTCGCCTTCGACGACCGCCCGGGTCTCGACCGGAGCGCGCTCGTAGCGTTGCTCCGGCTCGGTGAAGGCCACGGCGAGCAGCCGCTCACCGGCGGCGATTCCTTCGAGCCATGAGCGCGCCTCAGGCCCGCTGTCGAGCGCCGAGAGCAGCCTCGCGGGCAGGAACGCACAGCCGAGCCACGGCTCGAGCACGAGGCCGCGGCCGAACGCCTCCATCACGAGCATCGTCTCCACGCCGCCGCCGCCCAGGCCGCCTGCGCGCTCCGGCACCGGCAGCGCGGTCAGTCCGAGTTCGGCGAGCCTCTGCCAGCGGCCGCGCGACCATCCCTCGGGTGAGCGGAGCATGCTCCATCGCGCCTCGAAGCCATAGTCGCGTTCGATGAAGCGGCCGACGGTGTCGGCGAGCGCGCGTTGTTCTTCGGTCAATCGAAAGTCCATCTCGCCCCTCCGTTCAAAGCCCGAGCACGTGCTGCGCGATGATGTTGCGCTGGATCTCGTTCGAGCCGCCGTAGATCGTGGTCTTGCGGAAGTTGAAGTAGTGCCCGCTCGCAAAGCGGAAGGCCTCGTCCGAAAGCCAGGGCACATCGGGCGCGCCTGCTTCGCCCTCACGCACATAAGGCAGGGCGGCCGGGCCGGCGGCGAGCATCGTGAGCTCGGTGAGGGTCTGCTGGATCTCCGAGCCGCGAATCTTCAGGATCGAGGCCTCGGGGCCGGGCGTCTTCTTCTCGGCCTCGGCCGCGAGCACGCGAAGCAGCGTGATCTCGAGCGCGCGCAGTTCGATCTCCACCTGCGCGAGCCGATCGCGGAAGCGGGTGTCGTCGATCAGCGGCCGGCCGTCCGAGCGCGCCTGTCGCGCGACGTGCCAGAGCCGCTTGACGATGCGCTTGGCGCGCCCCACGCCCGCGATGCCCGTGCGTTCGTGGCCGAGCAGGAACTTCGCATAGGTCCACCCCTTGTTCTCTTCGCCCACGCGGTTATCGACCGGCACACGCACGTCGTCGAACCAGACCTCGTTCACCTCGTGTTCCTGATCGAGCATGAGGATCGGGCGCACCGTGATGCCCGGGCTCTTCATGTCGATCAGCAGGAAGGAGATGCCTTCCTGCGGCCGGCCTTCGCTCGCCGTGCGCACGAGGCAGAAGATCCAGTCGGCGAAGTGCCCGAGTGTCGTCCAGGTCTTCTGGCCGTTGACGACGTAGTGATCGCCATCGCGGTCTGC
Source organism: uncultured Burkholderiales bacterium (assembly GCA_937944385.1). GTDB lineage: Bacteria > Pseudomonadota > Gammaproteobacteria > Burkholderiales > Casimicrobiaceae > Casimicrobium. Next base: position 8,905 of record CALDYQ010000064.1, read on the forward strand.
GCGGCACTTGAGCGAGGCGAGATCCGAGCCCGATCCCGGCTCGCTGTAGCCCTGGCACCACCAGTCCTCCCCCGAGAGGATGCGCGGCAGGAAGCGCGCCTGCTGCGCCTTCGAGCCGAAGGCCATGATGACCGGCGCCACCATGCGCAGACCGAACGGGATGAGCGGAGGCGCGCCCTCGTCCGCGGTCACCTCGTCGAAGATGTGCTGCCGGACCGCGTCCCAGCCCGGCCCGCCGAACTCGCGCGGCCAGCCCGCGCCGACCCAGCCCTTGCGGTGGAGCGAGCGGTGCCAGCCGAGGAAATCCTCGCGCCCGAGCCGTGCCCCTTCGAGCACCTTCCGCGCGACCGCGGGGTCGAGAGTTTCGCGCGTGAAAGCGCGCACTTCATTGGCGAAGGCCTGCTGCTCGGGGGTGTAGATGAGTTGCATGGCGTTTGGTAGCCCGTCCCGGGAATCTGTCGTCTATTCTCCGGGAATGCCGATTCCCGCTCTCTTTGCCGGTCGACTTTCGCTGCCGGTCATCGCCGCCCCGCTTTTCATCATCTCGCACCCGCCGCTCACGATCGCGCAGTGCCTCTCGGGGGTGGTCGGCGCGTTCCCGGCCCTGAACGCGCGGCCCAAGGAGCAACTGGACGACTGGCTCGCCGAGATCACCGAGACGCTCGCGGCCGAGCGGCGAAAACGGCCCGAGGCGAAGATCGCCCCTTTCGCGGTCAACCAGATCGTGCACGCCTCGAACGACCGGCTCGAGCATGACATGGCACTTTGCGAAAAGCACCGGGTGCCGATCCTCATCACCTCGCTCAGGGCGCCGGGGGACGTGGCGAAGCAGGCCCATGCCTGGGGCGGGCTCGTCTTTCATGACGTGATCTCGGTCCGTCACGCCGAAAAGGCCCTCGAAGCCGGCGTCGATGGCCTGATCCTGGTCTGCGCCGGCGCCGGCGGGCATGCGGGGACGCTCTCGCCGTTTGCACTCGTGCGCGAGGTCAGACGCTTCTACGATGGCCCGGTCATCCTCTCGGGTGCGATCGCGCATGGCGCCTCCATCCTCGCGGCGCAGGCCATGGGGGCGGATCTCGCCTACATCGGCACGCGCTTCATCGCCACCACCGAAGCGCGCGCGCGCGAGGCCTACAAGCAGATGATCGTCGACTCGACTGCCAAGGATGTCATCTATTCCTCGCTGTTCACCGGCATTCATGGCAACTACCTGCGCGGCTCGATCGAGGCCGCCGGGCTCGACCCGGACGCCCTGCCCTCCGCCGACAAGAGCGCGATGAATTTCGGCTCCGGCAGCACCAAGGCCTGGCGCGACATCTGGGGCGCGGGCCAGGGCGTCGGGCAGATCGATGATGTGCCCGCCACGGCCGAGGTCGTGGCGCGTCTCGCGCAGGAGTACGCCGAAGCCCGGGTGCGGCTCGCCGAGGTTGCGCCGTGATGCATGAGGGGTCACGCCTGCGGGCGGCCCGCGCCGCTTGGGGTGGCACGGGATAATGTGCGCCCGTTCTTGATGCGCCGCCGTCGAACACCGCGGCGCGGCTGGCCTTCATGGGTTGCCTGTTCATCGTCACCGCGCCGTCCGGCGCGGGCAAGACGTCGTTGATCCGTGCGCTGATGGCGTCGGATGCGGCCCTTGCGCTCTCCGTCTCCTGCACCACTCGCCCGCCGCGCGCGGGGGAGGTCGATGGCCGCGACTATCGCTTCGTGACGGTCGAGGAGTTCGAGGCCCGCCGGGCGCGGGGCGAGTTTCTCGAATGGGCCGAGGTGTACGGGAATTTCTACGCCACGCCACGGGCGCCGATCGAGGCGGCCCTTGAAGGCGCAGGCGCCGACCTGATCTTCGAGGTCGACTGGCAGGGCGCGCGGCGGCTGCGCGAGGCCTACCCCGAGGCGGCATCGATCTACATCCTGCCGCCCTCGCCGGAGGTCCTGGCCGAGCGACTGCGCGCCCGCGCCACGGATTCGGAGGCGGTCATTGCGCGGCGCCTCGCGCAGCTCGCCGAGGACGTGCGCCATGTGACCGATTTCGATTATGGTATCGTCAACACCGATTTCGACGAGGCGCTAGAGCAACTTCGCGCCATCGTCCGCGCCGAGCGTTGCCGCACGCGGCTTCTGCCGGCGTCCCTCCTGGAGCGTTTCTATGGCCCGCATCACCGTGGATGATTGCCTCGGCAACATCAACAATCGTTTCGAATTGACCCTTGCCGCGGCCATGCGCGCCCGCCAGCTCGCGGGTGGCCACGCGCCGCTGATCGACGCCAACAAGAAGGACAAGCCGGTCGTGACCGCGCTGCGCGAGATCGCGGCGCGCAAGATCGATCACTCGATCCTCAAGAGGGTCGGCATGTGAGTCGGGCGGCGGCCAACGAAATGGTGGCCGCCCCGGACGTCCTCACGCCGGAGGCAGCTGCCTTCCTTGACCGCCTGGCGCCGCACCTCGGCGCCGTCGATCTGGCTCGGGTCCGTGCCGCCTGGGTCTTCGCCGAAGCAGCCCACCGCGGGCAATTTCGCGCCTCGGGCGAAGCCTACATCAGCCACCCACTCGCGGTCGCCGAAATCCTTTTCGAAACCGTGCCCGACACCGATGCGGTGTGTGCGGCCCTCCTTCACGACACGGTCGAAGACTGCGGCGTGAGTCTTGCAACGCTCGCGGAGCGGTTCGGCTCGACCGTGGCCGCGATCGTGGATGCGGTCTCCAAGTTCGACGCGGCGGCCTTGGCGGGCACTTCGCTGTCGGCCGCGGACGAGACGCTCCGCAAGCTGCTCGCGGCGGGCGGCCGCGATCGCCGCGTATTTGCGTTGAAGCTCGCCGATCGATTGCACAACGTGCGCACGCTGGATGCCGTGGGTCCAGCCAAGCGGGAGCGCGTGGCGCGCGAGACGCTCACGATCTACTGTCCGCTCGCTGCCCACGTGGGCCTCAATGGGCTCGGTGACGAGCTCTACGTGCGCTCCCGGCGGATCGTTCATCCGTGGCGGCAGCCCACGCTCGAGCGGCGCGCGTGGGTTCGGGCAGGCGTGGATGCCCGGCGGATCCGACGGGTCTCCGCAGTCGCCCGCATGAGCGCCGAGCCGGCGCCCGGCGCTGACCCGGGTCGTGACTTCCGATTGCTCGCCGCCTCCCTGCGGGAGCATGCACGTGAGCGCTCGCTCTTTGGCGTGCCCACGCTCCGCCTGACGTTCGGCAGTGTGCAGGCGGCCTATGCCACGCTCGCCCAGCTGCACATGGAGGCTACGCTTCTGCCCGGCAGTTTCCGCGCTGAGCCGCGGGACGGCTGGATCGGCTGCCGCATGCACTATGCCGAACAAGGCTTGACGGCGGATTTCGTGCTGTCCTTCCCGATCCCGATGGCGATCGGCGCGAGCCCCGTCGGCTGGGACGGCGGCTGGACCGATGAGGTGGCTGCGGCGGCAAGCGCGACCAGTGAACCGGGCGCGATCACCCGCTCGCTGCGCGACATCGTCGATCTGCGCTCGATTTGGACATTTTCGCCCGCGGGTCAGGGCTTCAAGCTTCCGGTCGGTGCGCGTGCGCTCGACTTCGCTTTTGCTGTGCATACCGACGTGGGGCTTCGGGCGACCTCGGCAGTCGTAAACGGCGAGTCGCGCGACCTGTCGGTCGTTCTGAGGACCGGGGACGTGGTGGAGATCCGCACCGCCTCGGAGATCGTGGCCCAGGCCGAGTGGCTGCCGCTTCTGGCGTCGCCGCGCGCGCGGGCCAAGCTCCGGCATTGGCTGCGTGAGCGGGCCCAGGCGCAGACCGCGGCGCGCGGGCGCACGCTGCTCGCCGACCGGGTGCGCGCGATGGTTCCCGGACGCGAACTGACACCGGCCGACCTCGATCGAATCGCCCAGTGGCTCCGGGCGGGCTCGCCCGACGAGGCGCTGTTCTCGATCGGTTCGGGGTCGGCCAGCGCCACGCTCGCGGCGGCCCATCTCACGGGGCGCGTGCCGCGCGCGGCCGACTTGGAGCAGCTCAAGGCGGATGAGGCGCTGGTGGCCGATGGCCGAACGGACTCGGGGTTGGTCTACTGCAGCGTTTGTACCCCGATCCCTCCGGATGACATCATGGCCGTGCCGGATGAAGCGGGGCTCATGGTCCATCGAAGCCACTGCCCGCAGGGGCTGCGGACGGCGGCGCGCTTACGCATGCTGCCGATTGCCTGGGCAGCGAGCCTCACGCAGACGCTGCCGGTCCGGATCCGCATCCGTGCCGACGACCGCGTGGGCCTGCTCGCCGACTGCGCCGGCACGATCGCACGCGAGCGGGTCAGCATCGACGCGGTGGAATCACGCACCAACTACCTGCAGGCGCGAGGGCTGGCCGAACTCGACTTCGTCGTCCGCGTGCGTTCCCAGAAGACGGTCGATCGGTGCGCGCTCGCGCTCGCCAAGGTCGATGGCGTGCGCGAGGTGTTCCGGCTCGATGAGGCCGGCGAGGAGCGTGCTAAGCGACGCCCTTGAGAGCTTCGGCCAGCGAGCCATCCGCGTGCATCTCGCGCATGATGTCGCAGCCTCCGATGAATTGCCCGCGCACGTAGAGCTGCGGGATCGTCGGCCAGTTCGAATAGGCCTTGATCGCCTCGCGCAG
>CALDYQ010000065.1 GCA_937944385.1 uncultured Burkholderiales bacterium
GCGCGCATCTCGGTGGTCTCGCCCGAGAAGCCAGACATCTTCATGCCCGCCATGGCGCGTGCAACCTTGACGGCGTCGGCGCTCTTCGCTTTGTCGACGCTTGCCACGAGATAGCGCGTCAGGTTGATGAAGGCGGGCGCATAGAACTCTTCCTTGAAGCGCTCCTTGAAGCCCAGGTAGACCGACTCGATCTGACTGTTTTCGGCGTTTGGATGCCAGTAGCTGATCTGACGCACGCGATCGGCCCCTGCGGCACCGATGGCCGTCGGCGTGCCGATCACGCCGGCGTAGAAGGTGTAGAAGTTCCCTTTGAAGCCCGCTGCATTGGCTGCGCGAATGAGCAGCACGAGGTCAGGCCCCCAGTTGCCCGTGATCACGGTGTCGGCGTTCGCCGACATGATCTTGGCGACGTACGGTGCAAAGTCACGTACCTGCCCGAGCGGGTGGAGTTCGTTGCCGACCACCTTGATGTCCGGACGCTTCTTCTTGAGCATCTCCTCCGAGATCTTGGACACCTGCTGACCGAACGAGTAGTTCTGGCCGATGATGTAGACGTTCTTGATGTCCTTTTGATCCTTGATGTAGTTGGTCAGGCCCTCGAGCTTCATGTCGACGCCCGCATCGAAGCGGAAGTGCCATGGGGAGCACTTGCTGTTGGTGAAGTCGGGATCGATCGCTGCGTAGTTGAGGAACAAGACTTCCTTGCCGGGGTTGCGCTCGTTGTGCTTGTTGATCGCGTCGATGAGCACACCGGCGACATTCGAACCGTTGCCTTGAGTGATGAAGCGGATACCGTCGTCCGTAGCCTTCTTGAGCAGCGCCAACGCTTCCTGCGGGCTGCCCTTCGAGTCCATCGGGACGACCTCGATCGTCACGCTGCTGTTTGCCGCCTTGCCACTGAAGCGTTCAGCGGTGTACTGGAAATGCTTGAGCAGGTTCTGTCCGACGCCGCCGAACGGGCCGGACAGGCCTTCGATGAAGGCCACTTTGACGTTCTGGGCCGAGGCGGCGCCCGCGAGCCCGAGGGCGACCGCAAAAGCGACGGGTTTGACGATTCGGATCTCGTGACCTCCTTGAGTTCTCTTGCGCATCGAGTGTGCTTGGTTGGGGCGCTCCCGGTCACTGGGCGGACTGCCCGTGCCAGCACGGAGCTCCGCGAGCAGCGATGACCGATCCGCTACCCCTCTTCCGATTCTAGGTCTGCCCTCGCCGATCGAATGCGGGGCTTCCCTTGCCGCAGGGATCCCTTGCCGTTTGAGTCACATCGGCTGTGCGCTCTGGCTCAGGCGCTCGAACAGCTCGAGAAGATCACTCGCTTGGAGTGCGTAGGGATTGAATGCTGCGTTCGTTGCGCGAACGTCTCCCCCGTGAGACATCATGTCGCGCGTGAAGCCCATGGCCCAGCGGTCGAACCAGCGCACCTGCGTCGGCGCCGCGATGATGAGCTCGACGTCCGCATGCCGCGGGTCGCTCGCGATCTTGCTGAACAACCGTGTCACCGGCCGGCGCGGGCCCTCGAGGCATTGCAGGAAAAACTCGCCCGACCAGCAGAGCATGCCGGTGATGCCCAGGACAAAGTTGTTCTCCTTGGACCGCGCGAGGATGTCGCGCACATCGCGCTCCGCAATGCCGCACACGCAGGTGCTCGCGTAGACGAGGCGGAGCAGCCCCGTTGCGTCCAGGGCTGAAGGGGTCGGGGCGATCAAGGCAGCGGGCTCCAATCGACGATGAACAGCAACAAGCGGATCGAGAATTCATGCATTGTGGCCTCCGGTTGAAGCGTTTGTCCAGCAAAGCTACGGGTCAACCCTAAAATCGAGCGCTATCGCAACCACTTTCCCAGCCGTGAACGCTCCGTTGCCCTCCTCTGCCCTTTTTTCATACGTCGAACTCGCACCCAAGGACCCGATTCTTGGCATCAACGAAGCGTTTCAGGCCGACTCGAACCCAAACAAAGTCAATCTGGGTGTAGGCGTCTACACCGACGAGAACGGAAAGATTCCTCTCTTGGAGTGCGTGCGTCGCGCGGAACGAGCGATGGCGGAAACGCCCGCGCCCCGGGGCTATCTGCCGATCGACGGCATCGTGGCCTACGACCGTGCAACCCAGGCGCTGGTCTTCGGTGTCGATTCACCGCTCATCAAGGACGGCCGGGCCATCACGGTTCAGGCGCTCGGTGGCACCGGCGCACTCAAGATCGGCGCCGACTTCCTGAAACGGGTCACTCCCGAGAGCATCGTCTACATCTCCCGTCCAAGCTGGGAGAACCACCACGCGCTGTTCGAGAATGCCGGCTTCGAGGTTCGGGAGTACGCCTACTACGACCCAGTGTCGCGATCGCTTGATTTCGAAAGCTTCATGAAGTCGCTGAGCGACATGCCGACTGGCTCGATCGTCGTCCTCCACGCCTGCTGCCACAACCCCACAGGCGTCGATCCGAGTCAGGCGCAGTGGCGTGAGGTCGCGAAAGTAGTGCGCGAGCGCGGGCTCGTACCCTTCCTCGACATGGCTTATCAAGGCTTCGGCGACGGCGTGGAAGAAGACGGCTGGGTGGTCAAGCTTTTCGCCGAGACGCCGGGGCCGATCTTCGTTGCGTCCTCCTTTTCCAAATCCTTCTCGCTTTACGGCGAGCGCGTCGGCGCCCTGTCGATCGCGACCGCATCGAAGGATGAGGCCGCACGCGTGCTGTCTCAGCTGAAACGCGTGATCCGCACCAACTACTCGAACCCGCCGACCCACGGCGCCGCCCTTGTTGCAGCGGCCCTGACCGACCCCGAAGCGCGGGCGCTCTGGGAGCGTGAACTGGGCGGCATGCGCGAACGCATCAAGCGCATGCGCGCTGCGCTGCACGCGGCGCTCAAGCAGCTCGTGCCGCAAGCGAACTTCGACAACATCCTGACCCAGCGCGGGATGTTCTCCTACTCGGGACTGACCAAGGATCAGGTGCAGCGACTGCGCGCCGAGCACGGCGTCTATGCAGTGGATTCCGGCCGAATCTGCGTGGCAGCGCTGAATGAACGCAACGTCGATTACGTGGCGCGCGCGATTGCGGCGGTCCTCTGACCTCCGTTTGACGAAAACCCGTGTCTAAGTTATGATTCAGGTCTGTTGCGGGAGTAGCTCAGTTGGTAGAGCGCAACCTTGCCAAGGTTGAGGTCGCGAGTTCGAGACTCGTCTCCCGCTCCACAGCCGACTGACGGAACCGACAAGGTTCCGTTTTCGTTTGTGGTGGTGTTCGAGTGACATCGTGGCGCCGCACTGCGTCCCACGTACATATTGCCGGCGATGGGCACCCCGGCGGGTTAGCAAAGTGGTTATGCAGCGGATTGCAAATCCGTCTACATCGGTTCGATTCCGGTACCCGCCTCCAATCCCTCCTCTTACCGGTTGCTTGACCTGGCCCACAGCCGGGTGCGCGAAGTCTTCTCCGCTATCCACTGGCGCTGCCTCGGGATACGTTGGTCTGCAATCCACCGGCACCCGATCGTCTGTGGAAAACCTCGATGGATGACCCCCACCGGTTCCGCCCTCTCATCGATTGGATGTCAGAAGGTGGGGACAGCGCGCGGAACGTGCACCCCGAATCTTCAGGTCGACGGTGACAGATACTTGTCTACCACTCCGGCGAAATCGATCTGCCAACGTCGCTGGCGCACGTCCAGTCGTTCTTGTCCTCTTCCCGCTAAATTACGATCGAGAAGCGATCGATGGGTTGCGCAAACGCCATCGGGAATATGAATTCATCGAAGCCGGCTTCGATCTGTTCAGTTCCCCGTCGAATGCCCAGTTACTCTGGTTCGACATCGATCGCTTCATTGACCGACTGCTGAAGCGCTTTCGCCGCCGACAGATCGCGGCCGTCGTCTCAAACCAGGAGCAATTCGGGGCGCTCGCGGCAGCACTGCTTTGCGAGCGGCTAGGACTGCCGGGAACACCCGTCGCGGCGCTCGTTACTGCCCAAAACAAGGCTGCGGCGCGCGCAATCCACCGCGAGCAGCTCCCGGAGCATACACCCGAGTTCTGCAGCTTTCGCTATGACACGGACCCAGCGCTGGCAGTAACGCTGCCCTACCCGATTTTCGTCAAACCGGTCAAGGCTGCGTTCTCGGTCCTTGCACGGCGCTGCGAGTCCGTCGAGGCGCTGCGCGCACATGTGTCTCTCAGCCCCTTCGACAAGGCGGTGATTCGAGCTCTGACCCGACCGTTCCGTACGGTCTCGCCGCGCTATCTGCACTGTGATGCCACTGCTGATCACTTCATCGCCGAAACCGCGCTCGAGCCGGGGGTTCAGCTGTCGGTCGACGGATATGTCGAGGCCGGTAGCGTTCATCCGGTCGGTGTGGTTGACGCGGTCATGTACCCGGGCACACAGGCGTTTCGCCGCTTCGAGCTCCCCTCGCGTCTGCCCGCTCCGGTTCGGGCACGTTGCATTGCGGTCGCCCGACGGGCAGTCGAAACACTCGGCTTCTCGCACGGTCTCTTCAATGTCGAGTTGATCTGGCACCCGGATACCGACCGACTCTGGATCGTCGAAGTCAATCCCCGAATGGCGGGACAATTCTCCGACCTTTATGAACGGGTCACCGGCCGCTCGCTTTGGGACATCCAACTTGCCCTAGCACTCGGCAGTACGGTGCCGGAGTCGCGAACCGGCGCATTTGGTGTGGCCGCCAGTTTCGTTTTTCGCGAGTTCGCCGGTCGAGCGAAGCAAGCTCCGACGAAGAGTAATGTTTCTCGCCTCGTCGAGCGTTTTCCAGATGCTCGCCTCTATCTGGACTTGAAGCACGGTGCAGCACGACGTCGTGAAGAGCGTTGGGTCGGAAGCTACCGCTACGCGCTGCTGCACATGGGCGGGTACGATCACGACGATCTGTGCGAGCGCTTCGTTTCCGCCGAAGCACTCCTTGATTTCGAGCCTCGGCAGCCAGTCAAGACTGCATTGAGTCTCGAATGGCTGCGTGCCCTGCGTCGATCGATATGAGCGAAAACGTTCAGGAGACCCGATATGCGCAGACAAATATCGTTCGCAGTACTTGCTGCATTGCTCGTGGTCGAGCCTCCCTCGGCGCAACCCCAGCTGAAGAATCCGCTGCGATCTTTCTCTGACCAGACGCCAGGCGAGGCGATTGCCGGGTGGACCGTCGAGCCCATTCGTGGCGTTCGGTCCGTGAGCCGATACCGTCTCGTACACGATCCGGAACGCGGCGTGGTTCTGGAAGGCTCGGCCGAGGCCTCGGCCGGGGCTCTCGTTTCACGTCTCGAGCCGATGGTCGCCGAAGGGCTGTTACTCGAGTTTTCATGGAAGATCGAGCATCCCGTGCAAGGCAGTGACCCACGCAACAAAGCGACCGACGACTACCCGGCGCGCGTGTACGTCACATTCACGCGGGAAACCTCTCAACTCAGCATGCGGGAACGGGCGGAAAACGCCGTCGCGCGGGCGCTCTATGGCGAAGAGCCCCCAGCAGCGGCGATCAACTACATCGCCCTACCAGGCGCTATCTCAGAAGCGTTATTCACGAGCCTGTTCACCGACCGCGTGCGCATGATCGCCGTCGATACACGTGCAACGCAAGCGGAGGGCTGGAAGACATTCAGGCGAGATATCGCTGCAGACTATCGTCGCGCGTTTGGCTCGGACCCAGGGCAGTTGACTGGCGTGGCGGTGATGGTGGATGCCGATAACACGAAGACGCGTGCTCGCGCTCGTTTTGGCGACATCCGGTTGCTACGGCGCGGCGCTCAAGTAGGCTCGTAGATAGAGTGTCTATCCGGAACGACCGTTACGGAGCACATGAACGTCAACCACGGGCGTGCGAAGCAAGAGCGTCGACTAGCGCAGCGCCGTAAGCACCGCTTTCGCGCAAACTCCAACGAGCGCTGTGGGCATCATGCCAAGCACGATCACCGCGATCGCATTGATCGATAGCACCGCGCCCGCACTGTCATTCGCAGCGGGGAGAACGTCCTGCGAGGTTGCCGGATTGAAGTAAGCCACCTTGACCACGCGCAGGTAATAAAAGGCGCCGATGAGGGAAGCAACCACGGCAACCACAGCCATCCACGTCAGACCGGCATCGACAAGGGACTCGAGAATGGTCAATTTGGCCCAGAAGCCAAGCGTCGGCGGAATGCCTGCAAGCGAAAACATGGAAATCAAAAGGATGAGGGCGAGCCATGGCGAACGCTCGTTCAACCCAGAGAGGTCCTCGATTCGCTCGACTTCCTGACCTCGCGCAGACAAGACGACGAGCAAACCAAACGCCACGAGTCCGCTGATCGCGTAGGCAACCGCATAGAAGAACGCGGCGGCAAAGCCGTCCACAGTGCCAGTCGAAATGCCGAGCAACAGGAAGCCCATGTTGGCGACCGCTGAGTAGGCCAACATCCGCTTGATGTCGGTCTGCGCAATGGCGATCAGGTTGCCGAAGACCACGGAAAGCAGCGCGATGACGGCGACTACGACACGCCATTCATCAACCCCGGCGAGGAATCCCTCTCCGAATAAGCGGTAGGCCAGCGCGAAGGCAGCAATCTTCGGGGCAGCCGATAAAAAGAGGGTCACGGCTGTCGGAGCGCCCTGATAAACATCTGGCACCCACATGTGGAACGGGACCACGCCCAGCTTGAACGCCACGCCGGCGGCGATGAAAATCAAACCAAAGGCGAGTGCGATCCGGTTCACAGTGGCCATCGACTTCGAGATGGTCGCAAGATCGAGTGATCCCGTGGCTCCGTAAATGATGGATACGCCGAACAGCAGCAAGCCGGAAGCCAGCGCTCCGAGCACGAAATACTTCATTGCCGCTTCGGTCGCGAGGCGGTCATCACGCTTGAGCGCCACCAGCGCATACATCGAAAGGCTCAACAGTTCGAGGCCGAGATAGGCGGTGAGGAGATTCGCAGCCGAGGCGATGACCATCATGCCGAGCGTCGAAAACAGGGCCAGCGCGACGAACTCGCCGTTGTCCAGCCGGTGCTTGACGAGATAGTCCCACGAGTAGATGAGCGCCAGCGCTGACGCGACGAGCATCACGGCTTTGAGCACTGTCGACACGCCATCGAGCACGACGAGCTGTGCGAAGGCCATCTGCGCCGGAGCATCGAGCGGTCCGGCGAGCGAGAGCACGCAGATGACTGTCAGGAACAGACTGGCGATGCCAAGCGCGTAAGTGCGCCCCTTCGCCTCGCGAGAAACGAACAGGTCGCCGACGAGAAGCGCGCAGGCGAGCGTGAGCAGCACGATTTCCGGCAGAACGAGAGCAATGTCTTTCATGGGGATGTCGCCGATCAGAGTTTGCTCTTGGCCACGTGCACCACTAACTCATGCACGCTCTTCTGCATGATTTCGGTGAATGGGGCCGGATAAAGGCCCATGGCGAGCACGAGGATCGCAAGCGCCGCGAGCATCCAGAACTCGCGGGCAGTGACGTCGGTGAGCGCGCGTACGTTGTCGTTGGCGACATCGCCGAAGATGACCCGCTTGTACATCCAGAGCGTGTAGGCTGCACCCAGCACCAGCGTCAGGCCCGCGGCAGCAGCAGTCCAGAACATGCCCTGCTTCACTGCGGCGAGCGTCACCGTGAACTCGCCAATGAAGCCGGAGGTGCCGGGCAAACCGGCATTGGCCATTGCGAACAGCATCATGAGGGCGGCGAACCTGGGCATCGTGTTCACCACGCCACCGTAATCAGCAATGTTGCGGCTGTGCAGGCGGTCATAGAGCACACCGATGCAGAGGAACATCGCGCCGGAGACGAAGCCGTGCGAGATCATCTGCAGGAGTCCGCCCTCGATGCCAAGCGCGCTCGCATCGCCATTGGCCGTGAAGAGGAAGAAGCCGAGTGTGACGAAGCCCATGTGCGAAATGGACGAGTACGCCACGAGCTTCTTCATGTCGGTCTGCACGAGGGCCACGAATCCGATGTAGACGATGGCGATGAGCGAGAGCACGATCACGAGCGGGGCGAGATGACGTGAGGCGTCCGGGACGATCGGCAGCATGAAGCGCAGAAAGCCATAGGCCCCGAGCTTGAGCGTGATCGCAGCCAGAATGACCGAGCCCCCCGTGGGTGCCTCGACGTGTGCGTCAGGCAGCCACGTATGGACGGGCCACATCGGCACCTTGACCGCGAAGGCCAAGAAGAACGCGATGAAGAGCAGGATCTGTACGCCCATGGCGAGCGGCACTTTGTGGTACTGGCTGATCTCGAAGCTGCCCCCGGACACGTTGTAGAGATAGATCAGCGCGACCAGCATGAGCAGGGAGCCGAGCAGCGTGTAGAGAAAGAACTTCACCGCGGCATAGACGCGATTGGGCCCGCCCCAGATGCCGATGATCAGGTACATCGGAATCAGCATCGCCTCGAAGAACACGTAGAACAGCGCTGCATCCGCAGCAGCGAAGGCCCCATTGATGAGGCCGGACATGATGAGGAAGGCGCCGTAGTACTGGGCCTGCTTATCCTCGATGACATACCAGCCGGCGACGACCACGAAAATCGTCATCAGGCTATTGAGCAGAACAAACCAAACCGAGATGCCATCGACTCCCAGGTGGTAGTGGATCCCATAGCGCGGGATCCAGGCGAATTTCTCGACGAACTGGAGGGCCGCACTCGACGTGTCGAACTCGGTGACGAGCGGAATCGTGACGAGGAAGCCAGCGATGGACGCGATGAGGGCAATCCAGCGGGTGAGTGTCGGGTCGCGGTCGCGGCCGGTCACGAGCACAGCGAGTGCGCCAATGATCGGAACCCAGATGGCAAGGGAGAGCAGCATAGTGTCGTCGTCAGCCCTTGGCCATCAGTTGCGCAGAAGAAGCCAGCCCAGAAACACCATGAGGCCAGCAACCATGACAAAGGCGTAGTGATAGATGTACCCAGTCTGGACGTGGCGGACCAAGCTGGACAGGAGACCGACCCCCTTCGCCGATCCATTGACGATCGCACCGTCGATCACTGCCCGGTCGCCGAAGCGGAACAACCCCTCACCCAGCCGCCGGGCACCCCCAGCGAAAAAGAACTCGTTGAAACGGTCGAAGTAGTACTTCTCTTCAAGGATCCGAACGAGGCCACCAAACTGCGCCCGCAGTTTCACCGGCAGCGCAGGGTTGATGACGTAGAGATACCAGGCCAGCAAGACGCCCGCCATGGCGAGCCAGAACGGCAGTGTGACGAATCCGTGCAGGCCCATCGCCCACCAGTCATGCAGCCCGCCCCGAATGGCGCCGAGGGTGTCGTTGGCCGGAGCGACGGTGATCGCGCCGGCGTAGCCGTTGTCGATGATGAAAAAACCAAGCGTTGCTGCGCCCAAGGCCACCGAGGGCACGGCCAGCAGGACGAGCGGTAGAGTGACGACCCAGGGCGACTCGTGCGGCTTGCCATCCCCGTGATGGCCGTGATCGTCGTGGTGATCGTCGTGCGGCGCCTGGTCATAGCGCTCATTGCCGTGGAAGACGAGGAAATACATCCGGAATGAATAGAACGCCGTGACGAACACGCCGAGCGTCACCGCGACCAAAGCGTAGGTCGCACCAGGAATCTTGCTCGCGCCAACGGCGAGGATGATCGAGTCCTTTGAATAGAAACCGGAGAGAAACGGGAAACCGATCAGCGCGAGCGAGCCAATGAGCGACGTCATCCACGTGATCGGCATGTGCTTGCGCACGCCGCCCATCCACCGGATGTCCTGGTTGTGATGCATACCGATGATGACCGACCCGGCCGCGAGGAACAGCAAGGCCTTGAAGAACGCATGCGTCACAAGGTGGAACATCGCGGCGCTGTAGGCCGAGACGCCGAGTGCGACCGTCATGTAGCCCAACTGTGAGAGCGTCGAATAGGCCACCACGCGCTTGATGTCGTACTGGATGATGCCGAGAAAGCCCATGAACAGCGCGGTCGTCGCACCGATCACGAGCACGAAGGACAGCGCGGTCGTCGACATCTCGAACAACGGCGACATCCGCGACACCATGAAGATTCCCGCCGTGACCATGGTTGCCGCGTGGATCAGTGCGGAGATCGGGGTCGGGCCCTCCATCGAATCGGGCAGCCAGACGTGGAGCGGCACCTGAGCCGACTTACCCATCGCGCCAATGAAGAGCAGGATGCAGGTCGCCGTCGCCCACATGGGCGCACCAAGCCAGCCGAGATCAACCGCGATGTCCTTGAGCCCGGCTGCCTTGTCGAACACGGTCTCGTAATCCAGGCTGCCGGTGTACGCGAGTACGAGGCCGATGCCCAAGAGGAAACCGAGATCGCCGACGCGGTTGACGAGGAAGGCCTTCAGGTTTGCGTAGATGGCCGTGGGCCGCTTGAACCAGAACCCGATGAGCAAGTAGGAGACGAGCCCCACCGCTTCCCAGCCGAAGAAAAGTTGCAGGAAGTTGTTGCTCATCACGAGCATCAACATCGAGAAGGTGAACAGCGAGATGTAGCTGAAGAAGCGCTGGTAGCCCGGGTCATCCGCCATGTAGCCGATGGTATAGACATGCACCATGAGCGACACGAAGGCCACCACGAGCATCATGGTCACGGTGAGCTTGTCGATCAGGAAGCCGATTTCGAAGCGCACCCCGCCTGCGACCATCCAGGTGTAGAGCGGGCCATTGAACGTGGTGCCGTTGCCGAACACGTCGAGCGCAACGACGACGGAAGCAATGAAGGAGACGAGCACGCCGAGGATCGTGACCGTATGAGCGCCGGCACGACCGATGGTGCGCCCAAACAGGCCGGCGAGCAGCGCGCCGGCGAGGGGAGCGAAAGGAACGATCAGGTAGGAGAATTTCATCCGGTCACCCTCTCAGTCGTCCGATGTCGTTCACGTCGATCGACCCGACGTTGCGGAATAGCACGACGAGAATCGCCAACCCGATTGCCGATTCCGCGGCTGCCACGGTCAGGATGAAGAACACGAAGACCTGGCCCGAGAGATCGCCCAGATGGCTTGAGAAGGCGATGAAGTTGAGATTGACCGCGAGCAGCATGAGCTCGATCGCCATGAGCAGGATGATCACGTTGCGGCGATTGATGAAGATGCCGATCACGCTGATCGTGAACACGATGGCGGCGACCGTCAGGTAACTCGTGAGCGTGGGCGCTGGCAGCATCAGGTGCGTCCCTCATTGCTGGATTCGGAAGGGGGAGCAGCCGGCGCATCCAAGCGCACCGCCGTAGGCTGCTCCGCGGCCAGTTTGAGGATGCGGAGTCGTTGATCTCGCTCCACGCGCACCTGTTCGGCAGGATTCTGGTACTTGGTCTCGCGGCGTGGCCGCAGGGTAAGCGCAATCGCAGCCACGATGGCGACCAGGAGGAGCACCCCGGCGATCTCGACCGCGTAGATGTAGCGGGTGAAGAGTTCGATGCCGAGCGCCTTGGTATTGCTGCCGTCGACCACGATGCCTTGGGCTCCGGCTGAATCGGATTTCTTCGTGAACGCGAGTGACAGTACGAGCAGCATCTCGATCGCCACCGCCGCCCCGACGAGCAGGCCGACCGGCAGGTAGCTCCGGAACTGCTTTCGCATTTCCTCGACGTTGATGTCTAGCATCATGACCACGAAGAGGAACAGCACCATGACTGCGCCGACGTAGACGAGGACGAGTGCGATGGCGAGGAACTCGGCCTTGAGCAGCATCCAGAGTGCCGCGGCCGAAAAGAAGGCGAGTACCAGAAAGAGCGCCGCATGCACCGGGTTCCGGACCGAGATGACCGCTGCCGAGGCAAGGATCAGGATCGCCGAGAAGACGTAAAAGACGAGGGTTGCCAGTTCAGGCACGGGCCGCCCTCCCCCATTTTGTCGTTGTGTTGTGTCTCATCGTCAGGGTCTCATCGGTAGCGAGCGTCGAGCGCGCGGTCTGCCGCGATTTGCTTTTCGTAGCGGTCTCCCACGGCCAGCAGCATCTCCTTGGTGAAGTAGAGGTCGCCGCGCTTCTCGCCGTGATACTCGAGGATTCGCGTCTCGACGATCGAATCGACCGGACAGGACTCCTCGCAGAATCCGCAGAAGATGCACTTGGTCAGATCGATGTCGTAGCGCGACGTCCGCCGCGTGCCGTCCTCCCGGACCGTGGATTCGATGGTGATCGCCATGGCGGGGCACACCGCTTCGCAGAGCTTACAAGCGATGCAGCGTTCTTCCCCGTTCTCGTAGCGACGCAACGCATGCAGACCGCGGAAACGCGGGCTCTGAGGCGTCTTCTCCTCGGGAAACTGCACGGTAATCTTGCGGGCAAACAGGTGCCGGCCTGTCAAGGCGAGCCCCTTGGCCAGTTCGAACAAGAGGAAAGTGGAGAAGAAGCGCTTGATGCTCGACGTCATGGTCGCCTTCCCTACTTGAAGAGATAGCCCCACGGCGTCTGCATGACGACCGCAAGGAAGATGATGAAGATCAACGTGACCGGAATGAACACCTTCCAGCCCAGCCGCATGATCTGGTCGTAGCGATAGCGAGGGAAGGAAGCCCGGATCCAGAGGAAGAAGAACAGCACGACGAAGACCTTCGCCGCGAGCCAGAAGAATCCGTCACCGAAGATCGGTTTGCCGAACACGTAGAGATCGTTCGTGATCGGGAACGGCGTGAGCCAGCCGCCGAGGAACATGATCGCGGTCAGCGTCGCGATCAAGATCATGTTGGCGTATTCGGCGAGAAAAAACAGCGCAAAGGTCACGCCGGAGTACTCGACGTGGAAGCCGGCGACGATCTCACTCTCACCTTCAGCCACGTCGAAGGGATGGCGGTTCGTTTCAGCCACTCCCGAGATGAAGTAGACCAGGAACAGAGGGAAGAGCGGGATGAAATACCACTGATTCAGCCCGCCCTGCTGCGCGAGGACGATGTCCTTGAGATTCAGGCTGTTCGCAGCCATGAGCACGCCCACGAGGGCGAAGCCCATGGCGATTTCGTAGGAGACGATCTGCGCGGCGCTTCTCAGACAACCAAGAAAAGCGTATTTGGAGTTTGATGCCCAACCAGCAAGGATGATGCCGTAGACCCCGATCGAGGTCATCGCGAGGAGGTAGAGCAGGCCCGCATCGATGTCCGCGAGCACGAGGGTTGGATCGAACGGCACGACCGCCCACGCCGCAAGTGCAGGGGCGAGGGCGAGGATGGGCGCAAGGTAGAACAGCGTCTTGTTCGCGCCGGTCGGGACAACGATCTCCTTGAAGATCAGCTTCAGCACGTCGGCAAAAGGCTGAAGCCACCCCTTGCCCACCCGATTCGGGCCGATACGGACCTGCATCCACCCGATGACCTTGCGCTCCCAGAGGGTGAGGAACGCCACGCACAAGGTAATCGGAATGACGAGGATGAGGATCTTGACCGCAGTCCAGAGGCCGTAGGCCAGATTCGGATAATTCGGCCCGAGGAGCCACTCGAACGGATTGCTCATGCCGCCCTCTCTATCCCGATCGCAATCCCACCCACAGACGAAGCACCGAGATCAGCCGAAGTCGGCGTGGCGAACGGAATGCGTACGCAGCCCTCGGGAACGGCTGGATCGATGCCGAGCACCGCGGTGAGGACACGTTCGTTCTGTCTCAACCGGATCGTCTGGCCCTCGACGAGGCCGCGACGCGCCGCCTCCACGGGATTGAGTCGGACGGCCGCCAGCCGCGCATAGCGGGTCTGCTGCAGTGAGACCGCGCGGCGCACGATCGGGTCCGCCGAGTAGATCGGGACATCGGCAACACGCTCGAGATCCTCGGTCGGATTCGCTCCTCCAGCGCTGTCCTTTGCCGCGGCGACGTGGGCACTCAACGCGCGGGCTCGCAGCGCGGCGATCAGCGAGGACGCGTCTGCTCCGCCGAGCGCAGCCGCCCGTACGGCGTCACTCGTGTCGAGCCCGACGACGTCTGCTCCGAGGAGTTCAGCAAGCACGCGAAGGATCTTCCACCCCGGCCGTGTCTCGCCCAGCGGTCGAACGACGCCCACGAAGGATTGCACGGTACCGTCCTGAGCCAAATAAGTGCCGGAAGTCTCCGTGAAGGGGGCCATGGGCAACAGCACGTCAGCGTGCGCCTTGAGTGTGTTGCCGACGTGCGTGGCCAGCGCGATGACCTTGTCCGCCGTAGCGAGCGTGGCGCGGGCTTCGGCGCCGAACGCTGAATCGAGATCCGGCTCGCAGCCGACGAGAAGCAGGGCCTTGGTCCCCTCCGTTCCGTCGGTAAGCACGTCGGATGCCGAACGGCCATCGGCCCCCGGGTGCGCACCCGCGAGCGCGGCACCCAGCACCGATGCGCCGAGATGGCACTCACCCCAGCTGCCATTCATGGCTGAGGCGATGCGGGCTGCCGCGGCGCGAATCCGGGCTGCTTGCGGGTTCGATTGCGCCAGATCGCCGAGGATGACCGCGACACGCTTGCCCGTCACGAGCGAGGCAGCCACCTGCTCGGCCAGCGATGCGCTGTCGGCGGTTGCCGTCTCGCCACGGGTGCGACGCTCCACCGCCTCTGCGACCGCGAGCAAGGTCGACGCCAATTGAGTCGGACGAACGATCACCTTGCCGGCGACCGGGCAGAGCAGATCCTCATCGAGCGTAGAGACGAGGCACAGCGCGGCACCGCGTTTCACGCGCTGCCGGATGCGGCTTGCAAGCAGAGGCTGCTCCTGTCGAAGCGAGCTGCCCACCACGAGAAAACGGTCGATCTGGTCGATCTCCGAGATCTTGAAACCGAGGTCTACCGCCGGCAGCGGCTTCATAGCCGGGTCGATGACGCGCAGCCGTGCGTCGATCGATTGGCTGCCGAGGGCATTCGCGATACGAGTGGCGAGATGCGCCTCCTCGACGGTCGCATGCGGTCCGAGAAGGATGGCGACTTGATCGCCGCCATGCTCTGAGGCGATGGATCGCAAGTACGTGGCCGCCGCGGCCAGTGCATCCGACCACGACGCGGCCTCCACGGCCTCACCGTGGCGGACCAGGGGCTGGGTCAGGCGATCGGCGGCGTAGAGACCTTCATAACTGAACCGGTCGCGATCGGAGATCCAGCACTCGTTGAGCGCTTCATTTTCGAGCGGCAGCACGCGCATCACACGATCGTGCTTGACCTGGACTTGAATGTTCGCGCCCAAGCCATCGTGCGGGCTCACACTCCTCCTGCGCTGAAGCTCCCACGTACGGGCGCTGTACCGGAACGGCTTCGACGTGAGCGCACCCACCGGGCAGAGATCGATCATGTTGCCCGAGAGTTCGGAGTCGACGCTTGCGCCCACGAAGGAAAGGATCTCCGAATGCTCGCCCCGCCCGGCCATGCCGAGCTCCATCTGACCGGCGATTTCCTGACCGAAGCGCACGCAGCGCGTGCAGTGGATGCATCGGCTCATCTCCTCGGCGCTGATGAGCGGCCCGAGGTTCTTGACGAAGACGACACGCTTTTCTTCCTTGTACCGCGACTCGCCCTTGCCGTAACCCACGGCTAGGTCCTGAAGCTGGCATTCCCCACCCTGGTCACAGATAGGACAGTCGAGCGGGTGATTGATGAGCAGGAACTCCATCACCGATTGCTGGGCCTTCTTGGCGTACTCGCTTGCGGTGGCGACCTTCATCCCCTCGGTGACCGGGGTCGCGCAGGCAGGCAGCGGTTTGGGAGCCTTCTCCACCTGCACCAGGCACATGCGGCAGTTGGCGGCGATCGAGAGCTTGGGGTGGTAGCAGAAATGCGGGATGTACGCGCCGACCTGCCGCGCGGCGTCCATCACCGTGCTCCCGGGAGGAACCTGGACGCTCTTGCCGTCGATTTCGAGGTTGATCATGGCGAACTGAGCTTGCTAATGACCGCGGCTAGAGGTAGGCGGGAACCAAGCATCGCTTGTTGTCGATGTGGTACTGAAACTCATCGCGGTAGTGCTTGACGAAGGCGCGCACCGGCATCGCGGCGGCATCCCCTAGCGCGCAGATGGTCCGTCCCTGAATGTTGTCGGCAACGGAATTCAACAGATCCAGATCCTCGGCGCGGCCCTGTCCGTGTTCGATGCGATTGACGACACGCCAGAGCCAGCCCGTGCCTTCGCGACACGGTGTGCACTGACCGCACGACTCTTCGTAATAGAAATACGACAGCCGAAGCAGCGACTTCACCATGCACCGGGTTTCGTCCATCACGATGACCGCACCCGAGCCCAGCATGGACCCTGCCTTGGCGATCGAGTCATAGTCCATGTTGACGTCCATCATGACGTCGCCCGGAATGACTGGCATCGACGATCCACCCGGGATGCAGCCCTTCAGTTTGCGACCGCCGCGCATGCCGCCCGCGAGCTCGAGCAGTTTGGCGAAGGGAGTCCCCAGCGGGACCTCGTAGTTGCCGGGTCGTTCGACATCACCCGAGACTGAAAACAGCTTCGTGCCACCGTTGTTGGGCAACCCGAGTTTGAGAAAGGCTTCGCCTCCATGCCGCATGATCCATGGTACGGCGGCGAATGTCTCGGTGTTGTTGATGGTTGTGGGCTTACCGTAGAGGCCGTAGCTCGCCGGAAACGGCGGCTTGAAGCGGGGTTGGCCCTTCTTGCCCTCGATCGATTCGAGAAGCGCGGTTTCCTCTCCACAGATGTAGGCCCCGTAGCCATGGAAGGCATGTAGTTCGAAATCGAAGCCCGAGCCCAGGATGTTCTTGCCAAGGAATCCTGCACGCCGGGCTTCGTCGAGCGCCTCCTCGAACTGTTCGTAGATCGAGAAAATTTCCCCGTGGATGTAGTTGTAGCCAGTGGAGATGCCCATGGCATACGCCGCAATGGCCATGCCCTCGATCAGCATGTGCGGGTTGTAGCGCAGGATGTCCCGGTCCTTGAAGGTGCCGGGTTCGCCCTCGTCGGAGTTGCAAACGAGGTATTTTTGTCCCGAGAACTGCCGCGGCATGAAACTCCACTTGAGCCCGGTCGGGAAGCCCGCGCCACCGCGCCCGCGAAGTGCGGACTTCTTCACTTCAGCGATGATTTGATCCTGGGGCGTTTTCTCGGTCAGGATCTTGCGCAGCGCCTCGTATCCACCCCGCCGCTGGTAGGCGTCGATTCTCCAGTCGTCCGGGTCTTCGATTCGCAGGTCGGCGAAGATGGTGGGGTTGATGTGGGGACCGAAGTGCACTGACTACTCCTTCGCCTTCGTCCGAAGTTCATCGATCATCGCGTCAAAGCGTTCGGGCGTGACCTTGACGCGCATTTCATGGTTGTTGACCAGGAAAACCGGTGCGTCGCCGCAGGCGCCGAAGCACTCGCCTTCCTTGAGCGTGAACAGTCCATCCGCGGTGGTCTCGCCGAAGTCGACGCCCAATGTCTTCTTCGCATGCTCTGCGCACACCGTCGAGCCCTGAAGTTGGCAAGGCAGGTTGGTGCACACCGTGAGCTTGAAGCGGCCCACAGGCTTTACGTCGTACATCGTGTAGAACGAGGCGACCTCGAAGACCGCGATGGGTGGCATGCCAAGGTACTCGGCCACTTCCTGCATCACCTCGGTCGATAGCCAGCCGTTTTCGCGCTGGGCGATGGCGAGCGCGGCCATCACGGCCGACTGCCGTTGATCGGACGGGAACTTGGTCAACTCGCGGTCGATGCGTGCCTTGGCGTCTGCGGAGAGAGTCATCTGATGCAGGCTCCTAGCGATCGATCTCGCCGAACACGATATCAAGCGTTCCGATGATTGCCACCGCATCGGCGATCATGTGTCCGCGCGACATCTCATCAAGTCCCGCCAGGTGAGCAAAGCCCGGCGCACGAAGCTTCAGTCGATAGGGTTTGTTGGCCCCATCGGAGACGATGTAAACCCCGAATTCCCCCTTGGGGTGTTCCACGCCCGCGTAGGCCTCGCCGGGTGGCACGTGCATGCCTTCGGTGAAGAGCTTGAAGTGATGAATCAGCTCTTCCATGTTGCCCTTCATCGCTTCACGCGGCGGTGGCGCAACCTTGTGGTTGTCAGTGATGACAGGGCCAGGGTTCTTCCTGAGCCAATCCACGCACTGCCGGATGATCTTGTTCGACTCGCGCATCTCCTGCACCCGAACGAGATAGCGGTCGTAGCAGTCCCCATTGACGCCGACCGGAATATCGAAGTCCAGCCGGTCGTAGACCTCGTAGGGTTGCTTCTTCCGCAAGTCCCACGCGATGCCCGAGCCGCGAATCATCGGTCCAGTGAAACCGAGCGCCAGTGCGCGCTCTGGCGAGACGACGCCGATGCCGACCGTGCGCTGCTTCCAGATGCGATTGTCGGTGAGCAGCGTTTCGTATTCGTCGATGTACTTAGGGAAGCGGCGGGTGAAGTCCTCGATGAAATCGAGCAGCGAACCCTGGCGGTTCTCGTTCATCCGCTCGATGGCTTTCGCGTTGTGGATCTTCGACGCCTGATACTGCGGCATGCGGTCGGGCAGATCGCGGTAGACGCCGCCCGGTCGGTAGTAGGCGGCGTGCATGCGCGCACCGGAGACCGCCTCATACATGTCGAAGAGGTCCTCACGCTCGCGGAAGCAGTAGAGGAAGACCGTCATCGCACCGACATCCAGTGCGTGACAGCCGAGCCACAGGAGATGATTCATCGAGCGCGTGATCTCGTCGAACATCACCCGGATGTACTGGGCACGCTCAGGCACCTCGATACCGGCAAGCTTCTCGATCGCGAGGCAATAGGCGTGCTCGTTGCACATCATCGAGACGTAGTCCAGACGGTCCATGTAGGGCAGCGCCTGGAGATAGGTCTTCGTCTCCGCGAGTTTCTCGGTTGCCCGGTGCAGCAGGCCAATGTGCGGGTCCGCCCGCTCGATCGTCTCACCGTCGAGTTCAAGCACCAGACGAAGCACGCCATGGGCCGCGGGGTGCTGCGGCCCAAAGTTCATGGTGTAGTTGCGAATCTCGGCCACTTGTACTCCTTGCCCTTGGCCTCAGCCCGCGTAGGTGTCTTCCCGAACCACCCGCGGCACGTTCTCGCGCGGCTCGATCGTAACGGGCTGGTAGATGATGCGTCGCTGCTCGGGGTCGTAGCGCATCTCGACGTAGCCCGAGGTCGGGAAGTCCTTGCGGAACGGGTGTCCAACAAAGCCGTAGTCCGTGAGGATGCGGCGAAGGTCTGGATGCCCTTCGAACACAATGCCGAACAGGTCGAAGGCTTCCCGTTCGAACCAGTTGGCGACGGGCCACACATCAACAAGGCTGGCCACCACAGGCAAGTCATCATCGGGGGCAAAGCAGCGCACCCGAATCCGCTGGTTCAGCGCGACGGAGAGGAGATGCAGCACGACGGCATAGCGCGGCCCTTCCCATGGCGCGTTGCCGTACTGCGCGTAGTCCACACCGCACAAATCGATCAAAGTGTCGAAGCGCAATCTGGCAGTGTCGCGCAGCGCCGTGCAGACATCGAGCCAGTCGAACGCGGCGACCTCGATGGTCAGTTCATCATGAGCGACAATGGCGCGCCGAACGCGTTCGCCTAGGGCGTCCTTGACGTGTGCTTCGAGCATGCCGATCAGCCTCTCGCGATGGTGTTGGTTCGCCGGATTTTGTTCTGCAGCTGCAGGATGCCGTAGATCAGCGCCTCGGCGGTGGGCGGACAGCCCGGCACGTAGACATCGACCGGCACAATCCGGTCACAGCCGCGCACAACGGAGTAGCTGTAGTGGTAGTAGCCGCCGCCATTGGCGCACGACCCCATCGAGATCACCCACCGTGGTTCGGCCATCTGGTCATAAACCTTGCGGAGCGCCGGCGCCATCTTGTTGCATAGCGTGCCTGCGACGATCATGACATCCGACTGCCGGGGCGATGGCCGAAACACGATGCCGAATCGGTCAAGGTCGTAGCGGGACGCGCCCGCATGCATCATCTCGACCGCGCAGCAAGCTAGGCCGAAGGTCATCGGCCACATCGAGCCGTTGCGCGACCAGTTGATCAGGGTGTCGAGGCTCGTGGTGACGAAGCCTTTTTCCAGAACGCCTTCGATGCTCATCTACTGCTCCGCATCATCATTCCCAATCCAGCGCGCCCTTCTTCCACTCGTAGATGAAGCCGACCGTGAGGATGCCTAGGAAGACCATCATGGCCATGAATCCGGCAAAGCCAATCTGCTCGTACGCGACCGCCCACGGGAAGAAAAAAGCAATCTCGAGGTCGAAGAGGATGAAAAGGATGGCGACGAGGTAATAGCGTACGTCGAATCGCATGCGCGCGTCTTCGAACGCCTCGAAGCCGCACTCGTACGGCGAAAGTTTGTCCGGATCAGGTCGTGCGGGCGATACCACCCATCCAACCGTCGTCAACACGCCGCCAAAGACGAGCGCAATGACAATGAAGACCAATATGGGGATGTAGGCTTCGAGAGACATCGCGCTTCAGGACTTCCTTCTCATCAGCGACTCGGTGCAGGTTTCCGACACTCCCGAGCACGCCGCACAACCGAGCATAGGGTCAACATTCGAACCTTCACGCGAGCGCGAAAATTTGTTCTGCATCCAGCCGGATCGATGTCAAAAAAAAGGCGGCGCCTCTCACGGTGCTCCGCCTCTCGGGGCACTACCCAGCAGCTGCAGGGAAGCACTCCTCTTGTGTTTGGTGCCGTCGGCGAGACTCGAACTCGCACAGCTTTCGCCACTACCCCCTCAAGATAGCGTGTCTACCAATTTCACCACGACGGCAAGATACCTTGGCTCTACTCCCAAAAGTACGTCATTTTGGCACGTCGGACTTGGGCTCCTGCGCCTTGCCGGAATCAGCCGGAGCGGAAATTCCCTGCATGACGCCGCCACCACCTGCGCTACCCGCGCCACGTGCGGAAAGCCACGTGAGACCGATGCAGGTCAGGAAGAAAACGATGGCTGCCACCGCGGTCGAGCGGCTGAGGAAGTTGGCCGATCCTGACGCGCCGAATACGCTGCCTGCCGAGCCGCTGCCAAAGGCCGCTCCCATGTCAGCGCCTTTGCCCTGCTGCAATAGGACGAGGCCGATGATGGCGACCGCCGAGGCGATCAGGAGGACGTAGAGAAGAGACTGCATAGCTTTCGGATTATATACGCCCGTGGCCTTAGGCTTGGGGAGTGAAAGCGTCGACGATGCCCAGAAACTCATTTGCAACGAGACTCGCGCCCCCAACGAGCGCACCGTCGATGTCGGGGGCTCGAGCCAGCGCGGCTGCATTAGCCGCCTTGACGCTGCCGCCGTAGAGGATGGGCGTGGCGTGGAGCGCGGCGCTTCCTGCGGCCAATCGTTCTCGAATGAACTGATGCATGCCCTGCGCCACCTCCACGGTGGCCGTGCGGCCCGTGCCAATGGCCCAGACGGGCTCATAAGCGATCAACACCCCGCCCGGATGCGCCGCAAGCGCCGGGATTACCGCGTCGATCTGCCGGCCCACGACGTGTTCCGCCTCGCCCCGATCGCGCTCGGCGAGCGTCTCTCCGACACACACCACGGTGTTGAGCCCAGCGCCGAGCGCAGCGCGTACCTTGGCAGCCACATCCTCATCGCGCTCGCCGTTCATGCTCCGCCGTTCGGAATGCCCGACGAGCACAACCGACACCCCGAATTCACCGAGCATGGTGGTCGAGATCTGCCCAGTGTAAGCCCCTTCGGGATGCGCGCAGACGTCCTGCGCCCCCAGGCGGATCGTTGTGCCGGCGATCAGCTCCCCGACCTGCGCTGCATAAATCACCGGCGGGCAGACTGCAACCCGCGGTCGGCGATCGTGGGCAGCACCGCCGGCGGAAACCCCAGCAACGAGCGCCTTCACGAGGGCAGCATTCGCTGATCTGTTCCCGTTCATCTTCCAGTTTCCAATGACCCAACGCGCGCGCGGTGCTGACATGCTCTCTCTCTACTCAACCAAGATGGCGTCGCTCCTCGACACCCACCCCGACATTTTGCCCGCTCCCGTGACAAGGCTCGCGAGGGGGTCGTGGTGAAATCGGGCCAGAACCCAACTTCGCATATTCAAGATGAGCGTTCGCCCTGCCCCCATTCTCAAGAGCGAATCTCCACGATCCAACGCCGCCTCCCAGGGTCGATGCTGCCCGGCGCTGCCGGCTCGCGCACTCGCTGCGGCACTCGCTCTTTCAGTCGTGACGCTGTTACCAGTTTCGGTGGCTCAGGCGCAGAGCACTCAATGCGCTGTCGGCGACAGCATCGCCGAGCGTGACCTGCCTCCACAAGCACGGGAAGTGATGCGCCTGATCCGTGCCGGCGGGCCCTTCAGGCACGATCGTGACGGCATCGTGTTCCAGAACCGCGAACGCATCCTCCCCCGCGCTCCCCGGGGTTTTTACCGGGAATACACCGTCCGAACCCCTGGCGAGCGCACACGTGGGGCACGTCGAATCGTCTGCGGCGGGGAACCCCGGGCCGCGAATCCGTGCTACTACACGGATGACCACTACGTATCCTTCCGCTGCATCGCCCCCTGACTCGCTTTCACCGGAGCCCACCCCATGCGAAATGGCATTCACGACTTCCGCGCCGAGCGGACCTATCTCGTCGATTTCGGCAACAAGCGCAGCAAAAGAGCCGTCCTTGCCGCGCTCGGCGAGGGACTCAAGCTCCCGTCTCACTACGGCAGCAACTTCGACGCGCTCGCGGACTGTCTGATGGACGGCGACTGGGCGAGGCAGGACACCATCACGATCGTCCTCGCCGGCAGCACTGCGGCAGCGCGGGCGCTCAAGGAAGACTGGGAGACCCTCGCTGAAATTTTCGAGGAAGCCTGCCAATGGTGGGCGGAGCGCGGTCGCAAGTTTCACGTACTGCTCTGCTGATGAGTCAAACCTACACGCCTCCGACCACGGACGCAGTAAAGCCTATGAAGCGCCCGTTCTCGGTGCTCGTGGTCATCCGCGCTCGCGCCGATGGACGCACACTGCTGATCGAGCGTGCAGACGTGCCCGGCTTCTGGCAATCGGTCACCGGCAGTTGCGAGGCAGGCGAAAGCCTCCGGATGACTGCGTTGCGAGAAGTCGCCGAAGAGACCGGAATTCATATCGAGCCACACTCATCCGATCTCCGGCCGATCGGGCTCGTGAACGTCTTTGCCATCTATCCAATGTTCCGCCACCGGTATCCGCCCGGCACGACGCACAACACAGAGACCTGCTTCCTGCTGGACATCCCCGAGCCTCTTCCTCCACGTCTCGAACCGGCCGAACACGGGGCCTGGTTGTGGTGCTCGATCCCCGAGGCCATCGAAAAGGTGCGCTCGTGGAGCAATCGAGCAGCACTCAGACGCATTTCGCAATACGTCTAAACGTTCGCTCGGATTGAAGCAATCTTATTCGATCAAACCCCGATTTTTGATTGGAGTCGAGCAATTTTCTAGCGTCGGATACACTTGTCGCAGCGCAACAATCTCGCCGGTCTCGTCATGTCCAACCCCGCCTCCCGCCAAGTCGATGATGTCCGCATCAAGGACATGTTCGAGCTTGCCCCGCCCTCCCATCTCATGCGGGAGTTCAAGGCCAACGATGCCGCCGAACAACTGGTCTTTGAGACACGTCAGGCAATCCACAAGGTGCTGCACGGTGCGGACGACCGCCTCGTGGTGATCGTGGGCCCCTGCTCGATCCATGACAAGAAGGCTGCCCTTGATTACGCGACGCGCCTCAAAGCGCTGCGCGACGAGCTCGCCCGCGAGCTGATCGTGGTCATGCGGGTGTATTTCGAGAAGCCACGCACGACGGTAGGTTGGAAGGGCTTGATCAACGATCCGTGGCTCGATGGCAGCTACAAGATCAACGACGGGCTTCGACTCGCCCGCGAGATCCTGCTCGACATCAACGAGATGGGCGTGCCAGCCGCGACCGAGTTCCTCGACACGCTCACGCCGCAGTACTACGCGGATCTCATCTCCTGGGGCGCCATCGGCGCCCGCACCACCGAGAGCCAGGTGCACCGCCAACTGGCCAGCGGCATGAGCTGCCCGATGGGGTTCAAGAACGGCACGGACGGCAACATCCGCATTGCGGTTGACGCGATCAAGGCGGCGGCCGCGCCGCACTTCTTCCTCTCCGTCACGAAGGGCGGTCACAGCGCGATCGTTTCGACCAACGGTAATGAGGATTGCCACGTGATCCTTCGCGGCGGCAAGACGACCAACTACGACGCAGCGAGCGTGGAAGCCGCGGCGCAGGAACTCGGCAAGGCGGGTCTGCCGGCACGCATCATGATCGACTTCTCGCACGCCAACTCGAGCAAACAGCACCGCAAACAGATCGAAGTCAGCGCGGACGTGTCTCGCCAGATCGCCGATGGCGACGACCGGATTTTTGGCGTGATGATCGAGTCCCACATCAACGAAGGACGGCAGGACCTGGTTCCCGGAAAACCCCTCGCCTATGGAGTCTCGATCACCGACGCCTGCATCGACTGGGCATCCACCGAAGGCGTGCTGCGCGAACTTTCCGCGGCAGTTGCGGCGCGACGGTTACGCATCATCGAGCAATCTTCGGCGCTCGTGGAGTAGCCGGGGACGATGCCCGTCACACACTCCTCGTATCACCCCCCGCGCTGGCTCCCGACCGGGCACCTGCAGAGCATCTACGCGCAACTCCTGCCGCGCCCGCAGGTCGCCTTGCGACGTGAGCGGCTGGAATTGCCTGACGGCGACTTCATCGATCTCGACTGGCTCGATGGTCCGGAGGCCGCCCCTCTCGTCGTGTTCTTCCACGGTCTCGAAGGCTCGAGCCAGTCGCAGTACTGCCTGCACACGCTTCGAGCGGCACAGGCGCGCGGCTGGTCAGGCGTTGTCGCGCACTTCCGAGGCTGCTCGGGCGAGCCCAATCGGCTTGCTCGTTCCTACCACTCGGGGGACAGCGAGCATTGCGACTTTGTGCTAAGGACCCTCAATGCGCGGCAACCCGAGCGAACGCTCTTTGCGGTCGGCGTATCGCTCGGCGGCAATGCGCTCACCAAATGGTGTGGTGAGCAAGGCGAAGCAGCGCGGACGGTCCTTGCGGCCGGTGCCTCGGTGTCCAGCCCGCTCGATCTCGGCGTGGCCGCAGAAGCCATCCTCCATGCGCGCAACCTGATCTTCAACCGCTATTTCATGCGGGCGATGGGCGTAAGCTTCGCGCGCCGCGCGGAGGTTCACCCCTCGCTCGCCCCGCTCTCGCACCTGACACGCCCGAAGAACTTCCCCGAGTTCGATGACGCGTACACCGCACCCATCCACGGCTACTTAAGTGCCTGGGACTACTACCGGCGCGCTTCTTCTCGGGCCTTCGTTTCGAACATTCGCATTCCGTTTCTTTTGCTCAACGCAGCCAACGACCCGTTCGTCCCCGCGTGGCTATTTCCGAAAGCCCATGAAGTGCCTGAATGTGTGACGCTCGAGCAGCCTCTCCAAGGCGGCCATGTCGGCTTCGTGACTGGTCCCTTCCCCGGCAGACTCGACTGGTTGCCCGAGCGGCTCTGCCGGTTTTTCGCCGATCATTTCAAGGCGCGGACTGAATCGACGCGTTATTAGCCCTGTACTCGCCATGCTTACATCAACACTTCCCCCCGACATCTTCAAGGCCTACGACATCCGCGGCATCGTGGGCAAGACGCTCACCCCGGAGATCGTCCGCGTGATCGGTCAGGCGCTCGGCTCGCTCGCGCTCGAGCGCGGCTCGACCGAGATCGCCGTCGGGCGGGATGGGCGACTGAGCGGCCCCGAACTCTCGGCCGCACTCCGAGCTGGCATCGTGGCGAGCGGCTGCGATGCGATCGACCTCGGCCTCGTCCCGACCCCTGTGGCGTACTTCGCTGCGCACCACCTGGGCACCCAGTCTGCGGTGAGTGTGACCGGCTCACACAATCCGCCCGAATACAACGGCATCAAGATGGTGGTCGCGGGTGAAGCGATCTGGGGCGAGACGATCCAGAGCCTCAAACGCCGGGCCGAAGCAGGCGATCTCCGCTCGGGTACCGGCTGCGAGCGGGAGTCTGACGTGCGCGCCGCGTACGTCGAGCGCATCGTTGCAGACGTTCGGCTTGCGCGGCCGATGAAGGTGGCGATCGATTGCGGTAACGGGGCTGCGGGCGAAATTGCCCCGCGTGTGCTCGCCGGCTTGGGCTGCGATCTCGTCCCCCTGTTCTGCGAGATCGACGGTCACTTCCCCAACCACCACCCCGATCCGTCCAAGCCCGAGAATCTCGAAGACCTGATCCGCGCCGTGCGCGAGACCGACGCCGAGCTTGGGCTCGCCTTCGACGGCGACGGTGATCGACTCGGGGTGGTCACAAAGACAGGGCAGATCATCTACCCCGACCGGCAGATGATGCTTTTCGCCCAGGACGTGCTGTCGCGCCACCCCAATGCCACGATCATCTACGACGTGAAATGCTCCCGCCTCCTCGACCGGCACATCCGTGCCCACGGCGGGCAGCCCCTCATGTGGAAGACCGGGCACTCGCTCATCAAGGCCAAGCTCAAGGAAACCGGCGCGCCTCTCGCGGGCGAAATGAGCGGGCACATCTTCTTCAAAGAGCGCTGGTATGGTTTCGACGATGCGATTTACTGTGCTGCGCGGCTTCTCGAGATCCTCTCTGGCGCAGCCGACCCGAGCGCGGTGCTGGAAGCCTTGCCCAACTCCACGGCCACGCCAGAGATCAACATCCCCTGCCCGAAAGGCGACCAGCATGCAATCATCGACCGGCTGCGCGAGCGAGGCGCATGGCTGGATGCCGAGCGGGTCATCACGGTCGACGGTGTAAGGGTGGAATGGGCCGACGGCTTCGGACTTGCCCGCCCATCGAATACGACCCCGGTGATCGTGCTGCGCTTCGAGGCAGACACAGCAAGCGCACTCGAAGGCATCCGCACGCAATTTGCCCGCGAGCTGGCTCGAGTCGGTTGTCCGACAAGCTGAGACAACCCGCGCCAGGCGGCAATCGATTGCACTCTAGGGTTGACCCGAAGTGCGGTGTGATTTTCGATCATCCCAAATCCCGCAGTCACCCCGCTGCTGGCAGCCCCGGCGGGTACCTTGGCGGCCCGATGACGGGTGCGATCCGGTCGCTGATGTAGCGCAGCAGGCTTCCCAGCGGTCCAGGCCCTCGAACTGCTCCGCAGCAGCCTTGACGTGCTGCAAAGCTGCGCGGATGTTGACGATCAGCCTTTTCAGGACGTCCGCCCGGCCGTGCAGCGGGGTGAGGTACGGCGTGGTCTGGTTGGCGTGGCTGACCGCCTTGCCCACCGCGGCCAGCACCAGCGCCGGATGCTTGTCCCCGAGTTCGTCCAGCAGTCGGCCCAGCGCGGTCACGACGTGCCCACTGGCGTGCTGCTTGCCCGAGCTGAGCTACACGTCCAGCACCAGGCGCGGGTGGCTGACCAGGAAGGTGTGCAGCACGTGGCTGGGCCGCATGGGCTTGGTCTGGTTGTAGCCGATCTCCGCGCCTTCTTGCCGCCCGTACAGCGGTTTGATCCTGGCGTCGATGTCCCAGCACCCACGGCCGCTCCAGCGCCTTGCTCTTGCTTCACCCATCGGATGAGTGTGCCAAAACCGCCAAAAACCGCGACAGTGCTGCCTCAACGGGCAATCAGGAAGCGGCAACTGCCGGATCTAGGATCATTTGTCATCCGGCCGTCAAAAGATGTTGCTAGAAACCTGGTCTTTCTACTCTGCGCTT
>CALDYQ010000066.1 GCA_937944385.1 uncultured Burkholderiales bacterium
CGCACGGGAAGCGGCGGGCGCGTTGCGCGTGCTCTACCGGACGAAGGCGCACGCGTTGGCGCATGAGGGCCGGCATGCGGTCGTCGTGCTCGAGACCGGGGAGCGCTTCGTGGCCGATTGCGTGGTGCTCGCCGAAGGTGCCGGCAACACAACCGCGTTGTTGCCCGACTTCCGCGTCTTCACGCGCGAGAGCGGCCAGACGGCACTGCTTGCCCGCCTCCACGCCCCACGTGCCCGCGCGGCCACGCTCGCGGTCGAGCGCTTCACGCGCGGCGGGGCGCTCGCGCTCGTGCCGCGCGCGGTGGCGCAGGGTGCTCGGGCGGAATGGACGCTCATCTGGGCCCGCCCGAATGCCGAGGCCGAGCGACTGCTCGGGCTCGATGAGGCTAGCTTTCTTTCGGAAGTGAACGCTCATTGCGGACCGGCGCTTGGGGCGCTCGAGGCAAGCGCCGATCCCGAGGCGCGCCGAAGCGTGTATCCGTTGAACTGGCGGTTCACCGAACCCCGGGCATCTGGCGCAGTGGTCGCGATCGGCAATGCAGCACAGGGGCTGCATCCGGTTGCGGCCCAAGGCCTCAATCTCGGGCTCGCCGATGTGCGCTCGCTTGCTCGCGCGCTCGCTACCTTCGGTCATCGCCCGGCGGATGTGCCCTCGGCACTCGCTGCGTTTGCCCGGGCGCGGGCCCCCGATCGGCTGTTCCGCATGGGCTTCACCGGGCTTCTCGCCTACGGCTTCGACCGCGGCGGCTGGTTGCTGGATGCGCCGCGGGGGCTCGCGCTCACCGCGCTCGAGCTCTTGCCAGGGGCCAAGCGCGCGCTGGTGCGGCGCCTCGCCCTAGCGTAAGTTTCCCTGCACCCGCTTGACACATTTGGGAGGAGCGGTCTACCGTGTACGCGTCCTCACTTCATGGGAGGTTCAATCAATGAAATTGGCCGCGCGTCTTGGAGCGTTCGTGCTGGCGATGGTCGCCGGTACCGGTATTTCTGCTGCTCCGCCGAAGTTTCGCGGGATGCCTACCGTCGAAGAATTGAACGCGGCGGTCGAGGCGCTGGTCTCGGAATCGGAGAAGACGTTGCGTCGCGACGCGCGGGGGCGCGTCACGCATGTTCAACTGTTCGGCGCACCGATGGAAGTTCGGTATGTCGGCGACTTTGTGGAGGCTATTCGGGTCGGCTCGTCTTGGTTGTCGGTGCGTGAGGATCGCCTTGGAAACGAGCGGACGGGCCGCCTCGTCTATTTAGGTTCGGCCGGTGAATTGTTAGGCAGCGAACGGCTCAGGGCCGACGAGTTGGGCGAGCCCGATGGTCCCCGTTTCTTGCCTTGGACAGAAGAGGAGCGCGAGAGGGCGGCCGAGCATGGCGCGAATGAGAAATCGAAGTGGGCACGTGATGGCCGCCTCCGTCCGCGGGAGTACGACCAAGTCTGCATCTGGCAGTGCGACTTCGCTTTTGAACGGGACCTCAATCAGTGCGACAGGGACGCTGATTTCGAGCGTCTCCTCTGTGACGCGCTCCCGAGCTCGGTGAGGTACGTCTGCGCAGCCCACGCGATCGAGTCGCGCTCTCACTGCCGTGATCGCGCGTCATCCCGTCGCTACTCGTGCTACACGAACTGCGGACGTTAGGCGGACTTTTCTCGTTGACTACGGCACAGAGCGAGCGGCTCATATCAGTGCCTCGAGCGCCCGGTTCAGAAAGCGCTGTCCGCGTTCGGTCGGGCGAATGCGTCGATGGTCACGCTCGATCAAGCCTTCGGTTTCGATTCGAGTGAGCGCGCGATCGACGATCGAAATCGGCCAGCCCGTGCGCTCGGCGAAGAGCGCGACCGGAAAGCCTTCGACCAGACGCAGGGCATTGAGCATGAACTCGAAGCCCACCTCTTCGCGCCCGACGGTGCGCCGCTCGAAGAGCGCTTCGCCACGTGGCGCGCGTTCGAGGTATTCGCGCGGCTGCTTGACCCGCTCGGTGCGCTCGATGCGCGGTGGGTCGGGCAGCGTGAGCTTGCCGTGGGCGCCGGCGCCGATGCCTAGATAGTCGCCGAAGGTCCAATAGTTCAGGTTGTGCCGGCAGCGATGACCCGGCCGCGCAAAGGCCGAGGTCTCGTAGTGCTCGAAACCTGCCTCCCCGAGCCTGTCCTCGATCGCCTGTTGCATTTCGGCCGCCGCGTCATGCTCGGGCAGTCCCGGCGGAGGCTTCTTCGCGAACACCGTATTGGGCTCGAGCGTGAGCTGGTAGCAGGAGAGGTGCGGCACGCCGAGCGCGAGCGCCGTCTCGATATCGGCCAACGCCTGCGCCACGGTCTGCCCGGGCAGCGCGTACATGAGATCGACATTGACGCGCGTGAAGAGCGGGAGGCCTGCCTCGATCGCCGCACGTGCCTCGTCGCCCGAATGGATGCGCCCGAGGGCGGCGAGCTTGGCCGCATCGAAGCTCTGCACGCCGATCGACAGCCGCGTCACGCCGGCCGCGCGATAGCCCGCGAAGCGCGCCCGCTCGAAGGTGCCGGGATTCGCCTCCATTGTGATCTCGGCGTCCGGGGCGAGCCGAAGCCGTGCCCGCACGCCCGCGAGCAGCCGATCGATCGCCTCGGGTGAGAACAGGCTCGGCGTACCGCCACCGATGAAAACCGTCTGGACCGTGCGACCCCAGACCAAGGGCAGATCGCTTTCGAGATCCGCGAGAAGTGCTGACACGTAGTCCTCTTCCGGCAGTTCAGCACCGCGCTCGTGCGAATTGAAGTCACAGTACGGGCATTTGCGCACGCACCACGGGATGTGGATGTAGAGCGACAGCGGCGGCAGGGCGGCGAAGGTCGGGCCGAGCGGGGAGGCGTTCAAACGGGGGGATACCGGGTCAGGGATGCCGCGGATTTTGACCGAGACGTCATGTCACGACCGATCGACCGCTTCCGTCCTATACGGCGAGTTCCGCTGTTCACGGCACGCGGCCTGCAATGTCGCAGCCGTCTTTCCAAGGAGATGAATCATGGACGTCCGCCCCTTTCACACAGCCCGCCGTTGCAACTCCAGTCTCCTGCCGATCCGGGGCGACCATTTCAGTCTGTTGCTCCAGTTCAAGATTCAGCTGGTCCGCGTCGAACCCACCACGACGTTCAATTTCGGCGGCGGTATCCATGCGAGCGGCAATGGTGTGCTGCACAACAATGTGGACGGCGCCCATGCGACGTTTCGGCTTGACCCGTGGACCGATGCCGAGTGGAACGGATTCCGGTCGAACTTCGTCCGTGTCATACGCGACTTCTGGGATGGAAAGTTCCGCCTGTTGCCGACCGAGCCTTGGTACACGCGCGGCGGCACCCGGGTGGCATCCGAGATCGATTGCAATCTCTCCATCGAACTGGTCGATACACCTGCAGCGGCGCACCAGCGCTACTTCATCATCAAGCCGCGGGAGACCACCTTCCGGTCGTTTGTGCAGGCCGGGAGGCGACGGGCACTGCTCACGCATCGCGATCTGTCGGAAAGGGTTTTTTCCCGGCGCGTGCTCGTCGGCAGCGAACGCCATGAGGTCGATTTCCGCCAGTGCACCGCGCTCCATGAGTTCGGCCATACGCTGGGCCTCGATCACGTTGCCGGCCGATCCAACAGAGATGCCGCCTACGGCACCACGCTCGAGGCCCGGGCGGACATCATGGGCGGCGGCGATCAGCGCACCACGCGTCACGCTCGGCCGTGGATTCGTCGGCTTGAAAGTCATCTCGTGCGTCGGCCCGGGCACACGGAGTTCGATGTGCGCTTCC
>CALDYQ010000067.1 GCA_937944385.1 uncultured Burkholderiales bacterium
TCCGATGGCTTGAACAGGCAAGGATCGAAGGCTTGTGCGCTCACGCTGGCACTCTGTGCCGTGAGCGTAATGACGATCGCATTGAGCGCGAATCGAAACGCTAGGTTCATACACGCTCCATCACACTTCACATCATCTTGCTTCTCTGTAATATAGCCGTCTGCACACCTCAAAGCGACATCCACGTCCTCTCAGCCGGCCCGGTCGGGCGGCCAAGGCCGGACCGGCTGGGGAGCTACGTCACCAGGTTTGCGCGGACGAGCGCGTGCTTGCGGGTCAGATGCCCTCTGGCGCCGTGAATATCGCCCCCGGCACATGCACGGCGCCGCTCATGAGCACGCGCGCCGAGCGGCTCATGATCGCGCGCGTGACTTGCCACTGTCCGTTCTCCTCGCGCGCCTCGGCACCCACGCGCAGCGTGCCGGAAGGATGACCGAAGCAAATGCTCGTCTTCGCCCCGCCGGCCGCACGCGCGACGAGCGTGCCGGGAATCGCGGCCGCAGTGGCGATGGCCACCGCTGCCGTGCCCATCATCGCGTGATGGAGCTTCCCCATCGACAGCGCGCGCACGCAGAGGTCGATGTCGCTCGCCCGCACCGGTTTGCCGCTCGAAGCGAGGTAGTCGGTCGGCGGGGCGACGAAGGCGATCTTCGGCGTGTGCTGGCGCCGGGCGGCCTCCTCGGGCGAACCGATCAGCCCCATCGCCACCGCCGCGTGCGCCCGCAGCGTTTCGAAGCGCGCGAGCAGCGCGGCATCGTTGTTGACGGCCGGCTGAAGCTCGGTGCCTTCGAGGCCGAGCGCGGAGGCGTCGAGGAACACCGTCGGGATACCCGAGTTCACGTAGCTCACTTCGAAACGGCCCACGCCGGGCACATCGAGCGTGTCGATCACGCGGCCCGTGGGCAGCAGCGCGCCGCCACCACCGTCTTCGCCTTCTTCCGCCGGGTCGAGGAACTCGAGGACGATCTCGGCTGCCGGGAAGGTGACGCCGTCGAGTTCGAAGTCACCGAGCTCGACCACCTCGCCATCGGCCATCGGGACGTGAGCAACGATGGTCTTGCCGATGTTGGCCTGCCAAATACGCACCGTGGCCACCCCGTCGCGCGGCAGACGCGTAGGATCGACGAGCCCTCTGCCGATGGCAAAGGGACCGACGGCCGAGGAGAGGTTGCCACAGTTGCCGCTCCAGTCGAGCAACCCCGTGTCGATCGCGACCTGACCGAAGAGGTAGTCCACGTCGTGATCTGGCCGACTGCTCCGGCTGACGATGACGGTCTTGGAGGTCGAAGACGTGGCCCCGCCCATGCCGTCGATCTGCTTGCCGTAGGGGTCCGGTGAGCCGATCACGCGCGCGAGCAGCCGATCGCGCACGGGGCCCGGCACACGCGCAGCCTCGGGCAGATCATCGAGTGCGAAGAACACCCCTTTCGAGGTGCCGCCGCGCATGAACGTGGCTGGGATGCGAATCTGGCGCTCAGGAGGCCGCGACGGATTCATTACGCGACCTTCTGTTCTAGGAAATCCTGTGCGAAGCGCTGGAGCACACCACCGGCTTCGTAGATCGACACCTCTTCGGCCGTGTCGAGCCGGCAGCGCACGGGGACTTCGATCCGTTCGCCGTTTCTGCGCGTGACGACGAGCGTGAGCCGCGCGCGCGGCGTGCGCTCGCCCATGACGTCGTAGGTCTCGCTGCCGTCGAGCCCAAGCGTGAGCCGCGTGGTGCCCGGTTCGAACTCGAGCGGCAGTACGCCCATGCCAATCAGATTCGTGCGGTGAATCCGCTCGAAGCCTTCTGCGACGATGGCCTCCACGCCCGCGAGCCGCACGCCCTTGGCCGCCCAATCGCGCGAGGAGCCCTGGCCATAGTCCGCCCCAGCAATGATGATGAGCGGCTGACGGCGGGCCTGATAGGCCTCGATCGCCTCCCACATCCGTAGCACGGCACCTTCAGGTTCGAGTCGCGCCCAGGAACCGCGGCGAATGCTACCGTCGGGGTTGCGCACCATTTCGTTTTGGAGTGTGGGGTTGGCGAAGGTCGCGCGCATCGCGGTCAGATGATCGCCGCGGTGCGTGGCGTAGGAGTTGAAGTCTTCCTCAGGCAGGCCCATGCGCGCGAGGTATTCCCCGGCCGCGGAATTGGGCAGGATCGCGTTCGACGGCGAGATGTGATCGGTCGTGATGTTGTCGCCAAAGATTGCGAGCGGCCGCATGCCCGAGAGCGTGCGTGGATACGCCGCGAGTGCTCCCACGCCCTCGCGGTCCCAGTACGGCGGGCGGCGGATGTAGGTCGAACGCGGCCGCCAGTCGTAGAGCGGTTTCACACGCTCGGCCGTCGCCGGGCGCGCGGCGAACATCGGTTCATACACCCGCACGAAGTGCTCCGGCTTCACATGCGCTGCAATGGTTGCGTCGATCTCGGCATCACTTGGCCAGAGGTCGGCGAGCGTGATGGGCGTGCCATCGGGACGGTGGCCCAGGGCATCACGTTCGATGTCGAAGCGGATCGTCCCAGCGATCGCATAGGCGATCACGAGCGGGGGCGATGCGAGAAAGGCCTGCTTTGCGTAGGGGTGGATGCGTCCGTCGAAGTTGCGGTTGCCCGAGAGGACCGCCACGGCGTAGAGATCACGCGCGATGATTTCCTGCTGGATCACCGGATCGAGCGCGCCCGACATGCCGTTACAGGTGGTGCAGGCAAAGGCGACGATGCCAAAGCCCAGCGCTTCGAGGTCTTCGAGCAGTCCGGCCTCGCGCAGGTAGAGCTCGACTGCTTTCGACCCCGGCGCGAGGGAAGTCTTCACCCAGGGCTTGCGCGCGAGCCCGGCGCGGCGGGCATTGCGGGCAAAGAGTCCGGCGGCGATGACGTTGCGTGGGTTGCTGGTGTTGGTGCAGCTTGTGATGGCGGCGATGATGACCGCCCCATCCGGCATCGCTGCGGCTGCGCGGGCGGATTGCGGCGTTGCCGCTTCGCTCGCCGGCCGTGCGATGCCCCGTGCGATGCCTTTCGCCACGAGCTCGGCGGTCGCTACGCGCGCATGCGGGTTCGACGGGCCCGCGAGGTTGCGCACGACGCTTGCGAGATCGAACGTGAGGACGCGGTCGTACTCAGCCTCACCGAAGTCATCGGACCAGAGCCCCGCGGTTCTTGCGTAGGTTTCGACGAGCGCGACCTGTTCGGGTGAGCGGCCGGTGAGACGCAGATAGTCGATGGTCTTCTCGTCGATCGGGAACATCGCGGCAGTGGCCCCATACTCCGGCGCCATGTTGGAGATCGTGGCCCGATCGCCGAGTGTGAGGGCGCGCGCCCCCTCGCCCATGAATTCGAGGTAGGCCGCAACCACCTTGCTCTTGCGGAGGAACTCGGTCAGCGCGAGCACGATGTCGGTAGCCGTGATGCCCGGGCGCGGGCGGCCGGTCAGTTCGACCTTCACGAGCTCCGGCAGACGCATCCAGGAGGCGCGACCGAGCATGACGTTCTCGGCCTCGAGTCCGCCCACGCCGATGGCGATGACCCCGAGCGCGTCGATGTGCGGCGTGTGGCTGTCGGTGCCGACGCAGGTGTCCGGGTAGGCGACCGTCCCAGCGTCGTCCCGCTCGACACCGATCACGGGGCTCATGCGTTCGAGATTGATCTGGTGCATGATGCCGTTGCCAGCTGGGATCACATCGACGTTGCGAAAGGCGCGCTTCGTCCACTCGATGAAGTGGAAGCGGTCTTCGTTGCGCCGGTCCTCGATTGCGCGGTTCTTCGTGAACGCATCGCGCTCGAACCCGCCATGTTCGACCGCAAGCGAGTGATCGACGATGAGCTGCACCGGCACGACCGGGTTGACCTGCTCCGGGTCGCCGCCAGCCT
The DNA here is from genome assembly GCA_937944385.1 of uncultured Burkholderiales bacterium. GTDB lineage: Bacteria > Pseudomonadota > Gammaproteobacteria > Burkholderiales > Casimicrobiaceae > Casimicrobium. The sequence goes on from CALDYQ010000067.1 coordinate 3,857, forward strand.
CGGCGATGGCTTCGCGCAGGCCCGCCAGATCGACGAGCGCCGTCTGCCCAAGGATGTCATGGCAGACCACGCGGGCAGGAAACCACGGGAAGTCCTCGTCCCGTCGGCGCTCGGCCAACTGGCGCAGGTGATCGCTGATGCGAGCCGGATCGGCGCGGCGGAGGATGTTCTCCGCGTGCACGCGTGCGGTGTAGGGGAGTCGGGCGAAGCGGCCCGGCGCGATCGCCTCGACCGCTGCACGGACGTCGTAGTAGGCGTGCGGTGTGCCAGGAAGGGGAGTGCGGTAGGCGCGCGGCATGGCGATGAGTGCGGGTTACGGACGCTGATCGATCGGCACGAACTTCTGGTCTTCCGGGCCGATGTAATTCGCGCTCGGGCGGATGATCTTGCCGTCGATGCGCTGTTCGATGACGTGGGCACTCCAGCCGCTCGTGCGGCTGATGACGAAGATCGGCGTGAACATCGAGGTGGGCACGCCCATCATGTGATACGACACTGCGCTGAACCAGTCGAGGTTCGGGAACATCTTTTTCACGTCCCACATGACCGATTCGAGCCGCTCGGCGATCGAGAACATCTTCATGTCCTTCGCTTCGATCGAGAGCGTGCGCGCGACTTCCTTGATCACCTTGTTGCGGGGGTCGCTCACGGTGTAGACCGGGTGACCGAAGCCGATGATCACTTCCTTGTTCTCGACGCGGCGCCGGATGTCGGTCTCGGCCTCGTCGGGGGTGTCGTAGCGCTTCTGGATTTCGAAGGCAACCTCGTTGGCCCCGCCGTGTTTTGGCCCGCGCAGCGCGCCGATCGCGCCGGCGATCGCCGAGTGGAAATCACTACCGGTACCTGCGATCACGCGTGCAGCGAAGGTGGAAGCGTTGAACTCGTGCTCGGCGTAGAGGATGAGCGAGGTGTGCATCGCGCGCACCCAGCTCGCAGGCGGCCGACGCCCGTGGAGGAGATGAAGGAAATGCCCGCCGATCGAGTCCTCGTCGCTTTCGATTTCGATGCGCTGGCCGTTGTGGCTCCAGTGCCACCAATAGAGCATCATCGGACCGAGGCTCGCCATCAGGCGGTCGGCGATGTCGCGCGCGCCGGGGTGGTTGTGGTCGTCCTTTTCCGGGGCAATCGCGCCCAGCACCGACACGGCCGTGCGCATCACGTCCATCGGGTGCGCCGAAGGCGGCAACTGCTCGAGCGCCACCCGCACGGCAGCCGGGATGCCGCGCAGGCTCCGGAGCTTGGCCTTGTAGGCCGCGAGTTCCGCGCGGTTCGGAAGCTTGCCATGCACGAGCAGGTGGGCGATTTCCTCGAACTCGCACGTGGTCGCAAGATCGAGAATGTCGTAGCCGCGGTAGGCGAGATCGTTGCCGGTGCGGCCGACGGTGCAGAGCGCGGTATTGCCGGCAGCGGTGCCGGAGAGTGCGACGGATTTCTTGGGCTTGAAGCCGGTGGCCGGGGTGTCGGACATGGTCGTCGGGGGTTCGAGGGTTCAGAAAGACTTCTTGCTCGCAAAGAGCGCGTCGAGCTTGCGCTCGTAGTCGTGGTAGCCGATCCGCTCGTAGAGTTCGGCGCGGGTTTGCATCAGATCGAGTACGTTCCTCTGATGCCCGTCACGACGAATTGCGGTGTAGACGGTCTCGGCCGCCTTGTTCGCGGCTCGGAAGGCCGAGAGCGGATAGAGGACGATCGCCACCCCAGAGCTTCGAAGCTCTTCGACGCTGAAAAGCGGGGTCTGACCGAATTCGGTGATGTTGGCGAGCACCGGCACCTTCACGGTCTCGGCGAAGCGACGATAGGTCGGCAGGTCGTAGGCGGCTTCTGCGAAGATGCCATCGGCCCCGGCCTCGACACAGCGACAGGCGCGCTCGATCGCGGCCTCCACGCCCTCGACCGCGATCGCGTCGGTGCGGGCGATCAGGAAAAAATCCGGGTCGGTCTTGGCGTCCGCCGCAGCCTTGACGCGGTCGACCATCTCCTCGGTCGAGACGATCTCCTTGCCCGGGCGGTGACCACAGCGCTTGGCACCGACCTGGTCCTCGATGTGGCAGGCCGCGGCACCGAACTTGATGAGCGAGCGCACCGTGCGGGCGATGTTGAAGGCCGAAGGACCGAAGCCGGTGTCGATATCGACGAGGAGCGGCAGATCGCAGACATCGGTGATTCGCCGCACGTCGGTGAGCACGTCGTCCAGCGTGTTGATACCGAGATCCGGCAGACCGAGCGAGCCGGCGGCCACGCCTCCCCCCGAGAGGTAGATCGCCCGGAAGCCCGCGCGCTGGGCGAGCAAGGCGTGATTGGCGTTGATCGCGCCGATCACCTGCAGGGGCGACTCGGCAGCGAGGGCGGCGCGGAATGCAGCGCCTGCGCTGGTGAGGCTCATTGGGGCTCCCTTCACTGATCCCTGATCCCTGACCCGAGCGGAGCGGCGGGTGCGCCCCGCCTTCGCGAGTCGATCGTCCTGCCTCTGACAGGCTTTCGGAAGTGTTCTTGCTTTTCGGCTGCAGCATCGCGTCTGAGGCGAGGCTGCAATCGAGAAGTCGCCCCCGCCAGGAAAGGCGGTAGCGAAGCCCTGGATCAGCCGAGCAGGTGAGCGACGGCGTCCCGCTCGTCGGTCAGTTCCTTCAGCGTCTTGTCCATGCGGGCGCGGCTGGCCGCATCGATCTCGAGGCCCTGGACGATCTTGTACTCGCCGCCAGCACAGGTCACCGGCATGCCGTACTGGATGCCTTCGGGGATGCCGTAGCTGCCATCGGACGGCACGCCCATTGTGACCCAGTCGCCGTTGGTGCCGAGCGCCCAGTCGCGCATGTGGTCGATCGCGGCGTTCGCCGCCGACGCCGCCGAGGAAAGGCCCCGCGCCTCGATGATGGCCGCGCCGCGCTTGGCGACCGTAGGGATGAAGACCTCTTCGTTCCACTTCGGGTCGATGCGCTCGCCGAGCTTGAAGCCGCCAGCGGTGGAAAAGCGCACATCCGGATACATCGTGGGCGAGTGGTTGCCCCAGACCACGAGGTGCTTGATGTCGGTCACGCGGAGCGTGAGCTTTTGCGCGAGCTGTGAGAGCGCCCGGTTGTGGTCGAGCCGGAGCATCGAGGTGAAGTTTTTCGCCGGCAGGTCGGGGGCCGACTTCTGCGCAATGTAGGCGTTGGTGTTGGCCGGGTTGCCAACGACGAGCACTCGTACGTCGCGGTGTGCGACGGCATTGAGTGCCTTGCCCTGCGCGGTGAAGATCGCTGCGTTGGCCTGCAGCAGGTCCGCCCGCTCCATGCCGGGGCCGCGCGGACGCGCGCCCACGAGCAGCGCGTAGCGGGTGTCCTTGAAGGCGGTCATCGGATCGGCGTGCGCTTCCATGCCTGCGAGCAGGGGAAACGCGCAGTCCTCCAGCTCCATCATCACACCCTTGAGCGCCTTCTGGGCCTTTTCGTCAGGGATTTCGAGCAGCTGGAGATGGACCGGCTGGTCCTTGCCGAGCATCTCGCCGGAGGCGATGCGAAACAGGAGGGCATATCCGATCTGGCCAGCGGCACCGGTCACGGCGACTCGAACGGGGGGCTTCATCGCAGGTTTCCTTGATTTGTGCGTTTTTGGGAAGGTTGGAGTGTGCCGCGATTTGGCCGCCTGACCGGCGCTGCTGCACGCTTCCTGTTGCCTCCGGCGGAAAGACCCTGGGCGCCAGACCCTGGGCGCCGGTTTTGCTGCACTGCATTATGACGCCGCTTGACGCTTGCGTCAACACTATCTTGTGTCTTATATAAGACAAAAGACAGGCGTTTGCCTTCGAGCGCGCCTTAGGCGAGAATGTGCGCCATGACCGAGTCTGCCGTCTCGCCTCTCCCCCCGTCGTCCCGGGAAGCCCTCTCGCGCGACGCGGCGCGCGATCCCGCCGCTCGGGAGACGCCTGCCCGCGAGCGCGGCGCGGGCGCGGAGCGGGATGCTGCGCTGCGAGAGAGCATCGGCCGCGGACAGGGCGGGCACGCCACACAAGGTACGCCGACGTTTCAGCCACTCTATTCGCAGATTCGCGCCCTGATCACCCGGCTGCTGGAAACCGGCGAGTGGCGCCCGGGCGAAGCGATCCCTTCGGAAATCGAGCTCGCTGCCCGTTTCGGCGTCAGCCAGGGGACGGTGCGCAAGGCCATCGATGAACTGGCCGACGAGAACATCCTCATCAGGCGGCAGGGCAAGGGCACTTTCGTTGCGACGCACACCGAAACCTCGAGCTCGATGTTCCGCTTCCTGCGCATCCGCCGGAACGACGGGCAGGTCGAGCAACCGAAGAGTGATTTGCTCGAGGTCCGGCGGCAGCGGGCTACCGCCGACATTGCGCGTCTCCTGGGGTTGCCGACCGGCGAATCCGTGCTGCTCCTGCGACGGGTGCTCGTCTACTCGGGCGTACCGACCGTCTACGACGAGATCACGCTGCCCGCAGCCCTGTTCAAGGGGCTGACCAAGGAGCGCTTCGATGCCTATGACGGCTCGATGTATGGCTTCTTCGAGACCGAGTTCGGGGTGCGGATGCTGCGCGCCGAGGAGCAGATCAAGGCCGTGGCCGCGGATGCCGTCGCTGCGGAAGCACTCAAGGTCGGGCTCGGCTCACCGCTGCTCTGTGTCGAACGCGTGGCCTACACCTTTGGTAATCGGCCGGTCGAGTTCCGTCGCGGCCTTGCAACGACGCGCTCGCACCATTACGCCAACACGCTTTATTGAACCTTCAACTCAGACATAACACGCTGTACGGAGTGACCATGACTGATGCCAGCAAAGCGCCGCTACCGAAGGCGCGACCGAGACCGGTGTACCGGAATATCGGCTTCGGCGATCTTGCCCGTTACCGGCTTCCGGCGCCGGGGATCGCGTCCATCCTGCACCGCGTTTCGGGCGTGGGCCTGTTCGTGGGCATGCTCATCGTGCTGCCGCTGCTCGCCATGAGTCTCAAGTCGGACGCCGGATTCGAAGCCTTCCGCGGCATGGTTTGGGGCAATCCGCTAGGCAGGCTGATCCTGATCGCCTTACTCCTGGCCGTGGTCTATCACCTGGTGGCCGGCATCCGGCACATGATTCAGGACGCGAACCGCTGGCTGGATCTCGCAACCTCCACCCGCACCGCCTGGGCAACCATGCTGATTTCGGTCGTGATCACGGCCATCGTCGTTGCGAGGGTCTGGTAATGGCTGGAAAGAACGAATCCGCAATCACTGAATGGTGGCTGCAGCGCCTGACCGGTGCCGTGGTCGGCCTCTACGTCGTCGTGCTGATCGGTCTTCTGCTCGTGCATGGTGCGCCCAATGCCGAGCAGTGGCGAGCGCTCTTTGCGAACAACACGTTTCGCGTGCTGACGCTTCTCGCGCTCGTCTCAGCCTTCTACCACGGGCTCGTGGGCGTGCTCCACGTCTGGCCGGACTACGTCAAGAACCGTGCGGTCCGGGCCGTGCTGGTCGGTGCCTCTTGGCTGGCCTTCATCGCCTACAGCGCGTGGACCGTGGTGATCCTCTTTGCTTTGAAGTCGTAAGGAGTGCCCCTCATGGCGCTGGCCATTCACAAATACGATGCGGTCGTGATCGGTGCCGGTGGGGCCGGTATGCGCTGCTCTCTCCAACTCGCGCGCGCTGGCCTCAAGGTCGCTGTGCTGTCCAAGGTCTTCCCGACGCGCTCGCACACGGTGGCCGCGCAAGGCGGCATCGGGGCAGCTCTCGGCAACATGGACGAGGACAACTGGCACTATCACTTCTACGACACGGTCAAGGGCTCGGACTGGCTCGGTGACCAAGACGCGATCGAGTTCATGTGTCGGGAGGCGCCCAAGGTGGTGTACGACCTCGAGCACATGGGCATGCCGTTCGACCGCAACCCGGACGGCACGATCTATCAGCGCCCGTTCGGCGGCCACTCGGCGAAGTACGGCGAGAAGCCGGTGCCGCGGGCCTGCGCGGCAGCCGACCGGACTGGTCACGCGATGCTGCACACGCTCTATCAGCAGAACGTGCGCTCGAACACGATCTTCTACGTCGAGTGGATGGCGCAGGATCTCATCCGCGACGCCGAAGGCGACGTCGTGGGCGTCACTGCGCTCGAGATGGAGACCGGCGAACTCGCGATCTTCCACGCCAAGTGCGTGCTGCTTGCGACAGGCGGTGCCGGACGCATCTTCGCGGCATCGACCAACGCCTACATCAATACGGGCGATGGTCTCGGCATGGCAGCGCGGGCGGGCATCCCGCTCGAAGACATGGAGTTCTGGCAGTTCCATCCCACCGGCGTGCACAACGCGGGGGTGCTGCTCACCGAGGGTTGCCGCGGAGAAGGCGGCATCCTGCGCAACAAGCACGGCGAGCGCTTCATGGAACGCTATGCGCCCAAACTCAAGGACCTGGCACCGCGAGATTTCGTCTCGCGCTGCATGGATCAGGAAATCAAGGAGGGGCGCGGCTGTGGCCCAAACGGCGATTACATTGCGCTCGATCTCACGCACCTCGGCGCAGAGACGATCATGAAGCGCTTGCCCTCGGTGCACGAGATCGGCAAGAACTTTGCCAATGTGGATGTGATCCGGGAGCCGATTCCGGTCGTGCCGACCATCCACTACCAGATGGGCGGCATCCCGACCAACATCCACGGTCAGGTGGTCGTGCCGAAGGATGGCAACCCGAACACGGTCGTGCCCGGGCTCTATGCGATCGGCGAGTGCTCCTGTGTGTCGGTGCACGGCGCAAACCGGCTCGGAACCAATTCGCTGCTCGACCTGCTCGTGTTCGGGCGCGCGGCGGGCAATCACCTGATCGAGACCGCGCTCGCAAGCAAGGCCTGGAAACCGCTGCCGGCCGATGCGGCCGACCGCACGCGCGAACGGATCGCGAGGCTCGATGCGTCAACCTCGGGTGAGTATGCGCAGGATGTGGCGAACGACCTGCGTCAGACGATGCAAAAGCATGCCGGCGTCTTTCGCACGCAGGCGAGCATGGATGAAGGCGTCAAGCGCGTGATGGAGATCGATGAGCGCGCACGACACATCGCGCTCAAGGACAAGTCCAAGGTGTTCAACACCGCGCGGATCGAGGCGCTCGAAGTGGCCAATCTCATGGAGGCCGCGAAAGCGACCATGGTCTCGGCGGCGGCAAGAAAGGAAAGCCGCGGTGCGCACACGGTCAACGACTACGGCGACACCCCCGAATTCCCGCTCGGCCGAAACGACCGCGACTGGCTGCGTCACACGCTCTGGTACAGCGAGGGCAACCGGCTCGACTACAAGCCGGTCAACTTGAAGCCGCTCACGGTAGAGTCGATTCCGCCAGTCAAACGCACATTCTGATTGAAGGACACGGAAAGGCAGTCGAACATGTCCGACAAGCGCACATTCGAGATCTATCGCTACGACCCCGACCGCGACCAGAAGCCTTACATGCAGACGCTGGAGGTCGAACTCGACGGTAGCGAGCGCATGCTGCTCGATGCCCTGATGAAGCTGAAGAAGGTCGACCCCACGCTCTCCTTCCGGCGATCCTGTCGCGAGGGCGTCTGCGGATCGGATGCGATGAACATCAATGGCAAGAACGGGCTTGCCTGCCTCACCAACATGCGGACGCTGCCGCAGAAGGTGGTGCTGCGTCCGCTGCCCGGCCTGCCGGTGGTGCGGGACCTGATCGTGGACATGAGCCCGTTCTTCAAGCAGTACCACTCGATCAAGCCCTACATTGTCAACGACACGCCGCCCCCCGAGAAGGAACGCCTGCAGTCACAGGAAGATCGGGAGGAGCTCAATGGCCTCTACGAGTGCATTCTCTGTGCCTGCTGTTCGACGTCCTGTCCGAGCTTCTGGTGGAACCCCGACAAGTTCGTCGGACCCGCAGGACTGCTCGCGGCCTACCGCTTCATCGCTGACACGCGGGACCAGGTGCGCGAGGAGCGGCTCGACAACCTCGAGGATCCCTACCGGCTCTTCCGCTGCCACACGATCATGAACTGCGTCGACGTCTGCCCGAAGGGACTGAACCCGACCAAGGCGATCGGCAAGATCAAGCAGATGCTGGTTTCTCGGTCCTGATGTCCCACGTCTGAGGCAGACGCGCCATGCTGTCCGACACCGACTATGCCCGGTTGCGCTGGCGCGCCCGACGGGGCTTGCTCGAAAACGATCTGGTCTTCGAGCGCCTGTTCAAGCGACGTGGCGCCGGCTGGAGCGAGGACGAGCATGCGCAACTCTTGCGGCTGCTCGAACTCGATGACGTGCTGCTATGGGATTTGATTGCCGGCCGCTCGGACGATTGGCCCGAGGGCACGGCCGAGATGGTCGCTCTTTTGCGCGAGACCCTGCGAAATCCCTGACCCCGCCTACCCGTTCTGATTCACCTCTTTTGCGGAGTTTTCATGTCCACCACCGCCACCCTCTCGTTCAGTGACGGCTCGCCGAGCGTCGAGTTCCCGGTCCTGAAGGGCACCATTGGGCCGGATGTCATCGACATCAAGACGCTCTACGCGAAGACAGGCAAGTTCACCTACGACCCGGGCTTCATGTCTACGGCCGCCTGCCGCTCCGCCATCACCTTCATCGACGGCGACAAGGGCGAGCTGCTCTACCGCGGCTATCCGATCGAGCAGATTGCCACCCAATGCGACTTTCTCGAGACCTGCTATCTACTGCTCAACGGTGAACTGCCTACGGCGGGCGAGAAGGCCGCCTTCGTCGACAACGTGACCCATCACACGATGGTGCACGAGCAGATGCAGTTCTTCCTGCGCGGGTTCCGCCGTGATGCGCATCCGATGGCGGTGCTCACCGGAATGGTGGGAGCGCTCTCGGCCTTCTACCACGACACGCTCGACGTCAACAATCCAGAGCACCGGCACATCGCGGCGATCCGTCTCATTGCGAAGATGCCCACTTTGGTGGCGATGGCCTACAAGTACTCCATCGGCCAGCCGATGATCTACCCGAAGAACGATCTCAGCTACACCGCGAACTTCATGCGGATGATGTTCGCTACCCCGTGCGAGGAGTACAAGGTCAACGATGTTCTCGTGCGTGCGCTCGACCGCATCTTCATCCTGCACGCGGATCATGAGCAAAACGCCTCCACCTCGACGGTGCGCCTGTGCGGCTCCTCGGGTACCAATCCGTACGCGGCGATCGCCGCCGGGGTCGCCTGCCTTTGGGGGCCGGCGCACGGTGGCGCGAATGAGGCCTGCCTCGTGATGCTCAACGAGCTTCAGGCGGCCGGCGGCGTGGCCAAGCTTGGCGAGTTCATCGCCCAGGTCAAGGACAAGAACTCGAACATCCGGCTCATGGGCTTCGGGCACCGGGTCTACAAGAACTACGATCCACGCGCCAAGCTGATGCGGGAGACCTGTCACGAGGTGCTGGGCGAACTCGGAGTCGGCAACGACCCCTTGTTCAAGCTGGCCATGGAGCTCGAGCGTGTGGCGCTCGAGGATGAATACTTCATCGCACGCAAGCTCTACCCCAACGTCGATTTCTATTCGGGCATCGTGCAGCGCGCCCTAGGCATTCCCACCGCACTGTTTACTGCCATCTTCGCACTCGCCCGCACCGTCGGCTGGATCGCACAACTGAACGAGATGCTGGCCGACCCAGACCAGAAGATCGGGCGTCCGCGTCAGCTGTTCACCGGGTCGGCGCCGCGTCAGGTTTCGCCCATCGCCCAACGCTAGACGCGACGGCTCAACGTCCCCCCCATCGACCGCCCGCGGGCAGCGACTCGATCGAGGCGCATCCGCGCTCCGAGCCAAGGAGGCCATGTCATGATGAAGGAATTCCTCGAGTCCTCGACCATCTTCGGGGGCAACATGCCCTATATCGAGGAGCAGTACGATCGCTATCTCGAAGACCCCTCCTCGGTGGAGCCGCGCTGGCGGGAGTATTTCGACGCTCTGCGCGCAGGCGCAGCGGACGTGGCCCATCAGCCGGTGATCGAGCAGTTCGCGGTACTCGCGCGCTCGAGAAAAGCCGCGGTGGCTTCGATCGATGCCGCGATGATGGACAAGCAACTGGGCGTGATGAAGCTCATTCACGCCTATCGCTTCGTCGGCGGTCGCATGGCGGACATCGATCCGCTCAAGCGGCAGGAGATTCCGGTCCTCAAGGAACTGGATCACCGGCACTACGGCCTGGCCGACAGCGACCTCGAGACCGTGTTCTCGGCCGGAAACCTCCCCGTGGGCCAAGGTGGACGCGCGAAACTGCGCGAAATCATCGCCTTTCTCCGGGAAACCTACAGCCGCACCGTCTCGGTCGAGTACATGTATATGGCCAACGAGGACGAGCGGGAGTGGCTACGCGCGCGCATCGAGAGCACGCGCCTCAGGCCCACGCTGACCGCCGCGGAGAAGCGGCATCTCCTCGAGCGGCTGACGGCGGCCGAAGGACTCGAGCGTTACCTGCACACAAAGTACATGGGGCAGAAGCGCTTCTCTGGCGAAGGCGGTGACACGATGATTCCGCTGCTCGATCATCTCCTGCAGCGCGCGGGTGCGGCCGGTGTGCAGGAGACGGTGATCGGCATGGCACACCGTGGCCGTCTGGGCGTACTCGTGAACGTTTTCGGCAAGAAGCCGGCCGACCTGTTCGCCGAGTTCGAAGGCAAATACGACGATTCGCTCTCGGCGGGTGATGTGAAGTATCACAAGGGGTTCTCGAGCGACATCACCACCCCCGGCGGGCCGATGCACATCACGCTCGCGTTCAACCCCTCACACCTCGAGATCGTCAATCCAGTGGTCACCGGCTCGGTGCGGGCGCGACAGCAGCGGCGCGGGGACAAGACCGGCAAGCAGGTGCTGGGCGTACTCCTGCATGGAGATGCCGCGGTGGCCGGGCAGGGTGTCGTCCAGGAGACGCTGGCGCTCTCCCAAACCCGTCATTACGGCACCGGCGGCACGGTGCACATCGTCATCAACAACCAGATTGGCTTCACGACGAGCGATCCGCGAGACATCCGCTCGTCGCTCTACTGCACCGACATCGCCAAGATGGCCGAGGTGCCGATCTTCCACGTGAACGCAGACGATCCGGAGACCTGCCTGCTGGTCGCCGAGATCGCCATGGATTACCGGACGATCTTTCACAAGGACGTGTTCATCGATCTCGTCTGCTTCCGCCGCCTCGGCCACAACGAGCAGGACGAGCCAATGGTCACTCAGCCGCTGATGTACAAGAAGATCGCGCAGCACCCCGGAACGCGCAAGCTCTACGCGGACCGGCTGATCGCCGAGGGTGTGGTCACGGCTGAGCAGGTCGACGAGATGATCCAGGTCTACCGCGCAGCCATGGATCGAGGCGAGAACACGAACAAGACGATCCTCTCGAACTACGTCGCGCCCTACCAGCAGGACTGGTCGGTGTTCAAGAATCGCAGCTGGGACGAACCCTGCGACACGCGCGTGCCGATAGCCACCCTGAAGGCGCTGGCCGAGAAGCTGGTCACCCTGCCCAAGGGCTTCAAAGTGCATTCTCGGGTGGAGAAGGTGCTCGCCGATCGCCGCGCGATGGGCGAGGGCGACCAACCGCTCGACTGGGGCATGGCCGAGAACCTGGCCTACGCGACGCTCGTCAACCAGGGTATCGGTGTCCGTCTCTCCGGTGAGGACTGCGGCCGGGGGACGTTCTCGCATCGTCATGCCGTGTTCCACGACCAGAACCGCGAGCGCTGGGATTCAGGCACCTGGACGCCGCTCCAGCACGTGTCCGAAAAGCAGGCGCCGTTCACGGTGATCGATTCCATCCTTTCGGAGGAGGCCGTCCTCGGCTTCGAGTACGGCTATTCCACGTCGGAGCCCAACCAACTCGTGATCTGGGAGGCGCAGTTCGGTGACTTCGCCAATGGTGCCCAGGTCGTGATCGACCAGTTCATCAGCTCGGGCGAGGTCAAGTGGGGCCGGGTCTGCGGACTTACGCTTTTCCTGCCGCACGGCTATGAGGGGCAGGGGCCGGAGCACTCTTCGGCCCGGCCGGAGCGCTTCCTGCAACTGTGTGCCGAGCACAACATGCAGGTGGTGGTTCCGTCCACGCCCGCACAGTGCTACCACATGCTGCGCCGGCAGATGCTGCGCAACTTCCGCAAACCGCTGATCGTGATGACGCCCAAGTCGCTGCTGCGTCATAAAGAGGCGGTCAGCACGCTCGAGGAGCTCGCCGAAGGCAGCTTCCAGTGCGTGATTGGCGAGACCGAAAAGATCGTCGCGAAGAACGTCAAGCGCGTCATCGTCTGCTCCGGCAAGGTCTACTACGAGTTGCTCGACTATCGCCGTAAGCACGAGATCAAGGATGTCGCCATCATCCGCCTCGAGCAGCAGTACCCCTTCCCCCATGAGGATTTCAAGGCGCAGCTGAAGAAGTTCCCCAATGCGCAGGAAGTCGTCTGGTGCCAGGAAGAGCCGCAGAATCAGGGCGCGTGGTATCGCCTGATGGCCTACTTCCGCGCCGACATCAAGCCCGAGCAGGTGCTGCTCTATGCCGGACGCGCGGTCAGTGCCTCTCCCGCGGTGGGCTACCTGTCGTGGCACAACAAGCAGCAGGCGGAACTGGTCGAGAGCGCGTTCTCGTCGCGGCTAGGAACGGGACAGATGCTCACGCACCTGTAGACGCGGAGCGCACAACACGGAAGAAATCGAAGAAGAACCATCATGCTGATCGAAGTCAAAGTTCCCCAGCTGGCCGAAGGCACCCCGGAAGGCACGCTCGCGGCGTGGCACGTCCAACCCGGACAGGCCGTCCGACGCGACCAGAACCTCTGCGATATCGAGACCGACAAAGTCGTGCTCGAAACACCTGCGCAGGGCGATGGCGTGCTGGTTGAAATCAAGGTGCCTGCCGGGTCCACCGTCACCTCGGGTGTCGTGCTCGGCGTGATCGACACCGAGGCCACGGCAGCCGCCGCTGCGGGTACGGCACCCACTGCCGCTCCGGCATCGACGCCCGCTCCGGCCCCGGCCGTGGCTGGGTCGGCCCCCGTGGCGCTGCCGGCCGCCAAGAAGCTCATGGCCGAGCACGGCATCGATCCTGCAACCGTGCAGGGCACGGGCCGCGGTGAGCGCATCACGAAGGGCGACGTGCTCGCGGCGGCGGCAACAGCGGCTCTGGCGCCCGCCGCCGCGCGTGCTCCCGCGCCAGCGCCTGCGCCTGCAGTCGCACCTGCCACGATGGGCTTCGTGCCGCCGGTCAGCGTGCCCATCGGCAACCGTCCCGAGCAACGCGTCCCGATGACACGCCTGCGTCAGCGTGTGGCCGAGCGTCTCGTGCAGTCGCAATCGACAGCGGCGATCCTGACCACGTTCAACGAGGTCAACATGAAGCCGGTCATCGATCTGCGCAACACTTACAAGGACAAGTTCGAGAAGGTGCACGGCGTGAAGCTCGGCTTCATGAGCTTCTTTGTCAAGGCGGCCGTGCATGCGCTCAAGATGTATCCCGTGGTCAATGCCTCGGTCGATGGCAATGACATCGTCTACCACGGCTACTTCGACATCGGCATTGCGGTGGGTTCGCCGCGCGGCTTGGTGGTGCCGATCCTGCGCGACTGCGATCAGATGACCATCGCCGACATCGAAAAGCAGATTGCCGACTTCGGCAAGCGCGCCGCAGAAGGCAAGCTTGCCATCGAGGAGCTGACCGGTGGCACGTTCACCATCTCGAATGGCGGCGTCTTCGGCTCGATGCTGTCGACACCGATCATCAACCCGCCGCAGAGCGCGATCCTGGGCGTGCACGCCACCAAGGACCGGCCGGTCGTCGAAAACGGCCAGATCGTCATCCGCCCCATGAACTACCTCGCACTCTCTTATGACCATCGCATCATCGATGGTCGCGAGGCGGTGCTCTCGCTCGTGGCGATGAAGGAGGCGCTGGAGGACCCCGCGCGCCTGCTCCTCGATCTGTAACCGCTACGGAAGACGAGTCCATGGATCCATACGACGTCATCGTCATCGGTGCCGGCCCCGGCGGCTACATCGCGGCCATCCGTGCTGCACAGCTCGGCTTCAAGGTCGCCTGCATCGACGCCTGGAAGAACGCGAAGGGCGGACCGGCTCCGGGCGGCACCTGTACCAACGTGGGCTGCATTCCGTCGAAGGCGCTGCTCCAGTCCTCGGAGCATTACGAGCACGCGCTTCACCACTTCGGGGAGCACGGCATCACGGCCACGGGCGTGTCGATGGACGTCGCGAAGATGCTCGGTCGCAAGGACGCCGTGGTCAAGCAGAACAACGACGGCATCCTCTACCTCTTCAAGAAGAACAAGGTCATGTTCTTTCATGGGCGGGCCCGCTTTGCTGGCGCGCCAGCCGATGGACGCTACCCGATCGCGATCTCCGAGCCGGCCAACACGACGATCGCTGGAACGCACGTCATCATCGCCACTGGCTCGAATGCGCGGGCGCTGCCCGGCGTCGCCTTCGACGAGGACCGCGTGCTCTCGAACGACGGTGCGCTTCGCATCGGCGAAGTACCCAAGCGTCTCGGCGTGATCGGTGCCGGCGTCATTGGGCTCGAGATGGGTTCGGTGTGGCGAAGGCTCGGTGCGGACGTCACGGTGCTCGAGGGACTGCCCAACTTCCTCGGGGCAGTCGATGAGCAGATTGCGAAAGAGGCCTGGAAACTCTTCACGAAGCAAGGCTTGAAGATCTCGCTCGGTGTCAAGGTCGGCGCAGTCAGGCCGGGCGAGAAAGAAGTGTCGGTCGAATACACGACCGCCGACGGCAAGACGGAGACGGCGAGCTTCGATCGCCTGATCGTTTCGATCGGTCGTGTGCCCAACACCGACGGACTCACCCCCGAGACTGCGGGGGTCAAGCTCGATGAGCGCGGCTTCGTCGTGGTCGATGAGGACTGCCGCACGAGCGCGCCGAACGTCTGGGCCGTGGGTGACGTGGTGCGCGGGCCGATGCTCGCGCACAAGGCCGAGGAAGAAGGGGTGGCAGTGGCGGAACGCATTGCGGGCCAAAAGCCGCACATCGATTTCAACTGCATCCCTTGGGTCATCTACACCTCCCCGGAGATCGCCTGGGTCGGAAAAACCGAGCAACAGTTGAAAGCCGAAGGCGTGGCCTACAAGGCAGGTAGCTTCCCCTACCTCGCCAACGGGCGCGCGCGGGCGCTCGGAAACACCGACGGCCTGGTCAAGATCCTGGCCGATGCGACGACCGATCGCGTACTTGGCATGCATGCGATCGGCCCGATGGCCTCGGAGCTCATCGCCGAGGGCGTGATGGCGATGGAATTCGGCGCCTCGAGCGAGGACATCGCGCGCATCTGCCATGCGCATCCCACACTCTCGGAGGCCACCAAAGAGGCGGCGCTGGCCGTGGATCGGCGCAGCCTCAACTTCTGAGCCGCGGGCGGCTGCTGTTGCGCCTCTGAACCCACGTTGTTCGACGTGCTCGATACGCTCTCAGCGCTGTGTACCGAGCGTGGCATCCAGCTCGATGTCGCGCAGAGGCACGCAGCCGAGCGCCTCGCGCGCCTCAAGGAAGAGCTTGCCGCCCTCAAGAGGAAGCGTGCGACCCTGGTCGGCCGTTATCTCATGCACCCGGAGCCGCCACGGGGCGTCTATCTCTGGGGAGGGGTGGGGCGTGGCAAAAGTTTCCTGATGGATGCGTTCTATGCCGCTGTGCCGCAGCGGCGCAAGACGCGCATTCATTTCCACGCCTTCATGCGCGAAGTGCATGCCGATCTGAAGACGCTCCGCCACGAAGCCGACCCGCTCGTGGCCGTCGCCGAGCGCATCGCCGAGCGGTATCGGCTCGTCTGCTTCGATGAGTTCCATGTCTCGGACATTGCGGATGCAATGATCCTCGGACGGCTGCTCGCAAACGCGATGGACCTCGGTGTCGTCTTCGTGATCACCTCGAACTACCCGCCGAGCGGACTCTATCCCGATGGCCTGCAGCGGCAGAACTTTCTGCCCACGATCGACCTGATCCTCTCGAGGATGGACGTGCTCGAAGTCGACGCCGGGGTGGACTATCGCCGCCGGACGCTCGAGCGGGAGCGGGTCTATCACTGGCCGGCGGATGCGGCGGCCATGGATGCGCTCGAGCGCACCTTTGCAACCCTCGTGGTCAAGCCCTCGCCCGAGTGCACCATCCGGCTGCTCGAGCGTGACGTGCCAGTCGTCCGTCGCGGCGAGGGTGTGGTCTGGTTCAGCTTTGCCTCGCTCTGCGAGACGCCGCGCTCGCAGCTTGATTACCTCGAGCTCGCGCAAGCGCATCACACGCTGATCCTCTCCGACGTGCCGCGCCTTGCGAGCGTGGACGCGAACGTGATCCGACGCTTCACGCTGCTCGTCGATGTGCTCTACGACCATCGCGTAAAACTGATCCTCTCGGCTGCAGCGCCGCTCGAGGAGATTGCCCGTATCGAGGAGACGACGCGCGACGGCGACACGCGCCGCGTGCTCGCGGAGTTCGCGCGGACCGCGTCACGCCTGACCGAGATGCAGAGCGCCGAGTACATGAGTGAGCCGCACATCTCGACTCCCAGAAGGTGACCCGATCATGGCCGCGGCCTCGCTTCTTGCGCTGCTCGATGACATCGCCACCGTCTTGGACGACGTGGCGCTCATGACGCGCACGGCGGCGAAGAAGACGGCCGGCATCGTGGGCGACGATCTCGCGGTCAA
>CALDYQ010000068.1 GCA_937944385.1 uncultured Burkholderiales bacterium
TCCGGCGCTCGTCGCCGTTCATCGTCAAACCCACTTAGGGAAAGGAAGCATCATGAAACGTACGTTGCAAAAGGGTTTCACCCTCATCGAGCTGATGATCGTCGTGGCGATCATCGGTATTTTGGCGGCCATCGCCATTCCGGCGTACCAGGACTACACGATTCGAGCCCAAGTTTCCGAGGGTCTGTCCTTGACTGCAGGGCTCAAGGCAGATATCGCCGCGTATTACAGCGAGCGAGGCGCGTGGCCGCCCACTAACGCCGCGTTGGGCATCACCACGGCACCTTCAAGCAAGCTCGTAAGTGGCGTTCAGGTCGCAGGCGGTGCCATCAACGTGACTTTCGGAAACCAGGCTAATGCGGCGCTCGTGAACAGGATTCTGACCATTCGTCCAGCGACGAGCGGCAACAACGACATTTCCTGGATTTGCGGTGGGCGCGCTGTACCGGCAGGACTTACTGCAGTTGGAACGAATGCAACTTCGGTTCCTGCGAAATATCTCCCATCTAACTGCAAGGCTTAATCCTATCTAGTCTGCATTCAATTCGCTTCAGGCGAATTCGCATGGCGCAGCTCGTTAGGGGCTGCGCTTTTTTTCTGCCTTTTTGTCTAGAGAAATACTGAATGAGTTGTAGCGAGCAGACGAAGGACACGGCGCACTGAGCGCAGGATGCGAGACCCATCCAGTAGATTTTCCAGTCGATTGGCGAGCACCCGAAACCGAAGTCTCGGCGCGGGCTGACCTCGGTGCCGCCGAAGTTACGCAAAGCGGCCGTAGGCCGTACCGCGCAAAGCCGCCATTCGACCGCGCTGTCGAGTGATTCAGCGTTTCCTGAGCACCACCACCTTCGACAGCCCAAGCCAATTCGCGGTCTCCACAGACTCGACGGTCCACGGGTGGGCGAGGATGTGCTCCTCGTAGCTGAAGTCCGAGCGGAAGCCGATCTTCGCTGCGAGCGGCGCGTAGAGCTTTTCGAAGAGCGCCCAGCTCTTGCTGCCGTTGAAGTGGTTTGCGACGATGATGCGGCCCTCGGGCGCGCAGACGCGGATCGCCTCGTGCACGAGCCGTGCCGGGTCGGGCGTAACCGAGAGCACATAGGGAATCACCACGCAGTCGAATTCGCCATCGGCGAAATTCATCTGCTCACAGTCCCCGGCACGCAGTTCCACGTTCGTGAGGCCTAGCGCGGTGACGCGCCTTTGGGCTGCCGCGAGCATGTCCTCCGAGATGTCGATGCCGACCACCTGTGTCGAACGCGGGTAGCGCGGCACGAGCAGGCCGGTGCCCACGCCGATCTCGAGCAGCCGCTTCGGCTTGAGCCGTTCGACATGGGCGATGAGTTTGTTGCGACCGTCTTGGAGCGACGCACCGAACATCCAGTCGTACACCGGCGCCCAGCGGCGGTAGCTCGTTTTCACATCCTCCCGGGTGACGCTCGCGTCCGCCGAGCTCACGACGGTCTCGCGCCCGCTCGCCACGGGGGCTGGAGTCGCCTCGCCCCGGGGCGAGGTCGCGGTCACACTGGCTTTGCTGCTCAAGGGAAAGGAACTCCGTCTTCGACGCCGGGAGACGCATCGCACACGATGCTCCGGTCATCGGATTGTCATCTCCGGGATTTATAGGCGATTGGGCCGGGAGAACGCATTGACGCTGATCCTACGGGAAACGAGATGAATGTCTGTCGGCGCTCGAGGTGAGCCGCACGGCGATCTCTGCAACCAGACGCCGCGCGAGCGCGAGCTTGGGCAGCCGCGGCAGACGGGTGATGCCCGCCTCGTCGACGAGCGCGGCAGCGCTGTCCTCGGCCCCGAAGGTGCTCGTCGCGTGATTCGCAATGAGCAGCGGCACCCCCTTCCTGCGGCGCTTCTCGGCGGCAAAGTCCTCGACCCGCTCACTCTCGGCTGCAAAACCCACGCAGAAAGGCCGTCCGCCGTGGGCTTGCGCCCGCGCGGCCACGGTGGCGAGGATGTCCTCCGTCGGGACGAGCGTGAGGGTCAGCTGCGCTCCGGACTTCTTGATCTTCTCGGCAGCGACGTCCGCGGGACGGTAGTCCGCCACCGCCGCCACGGCGATGAAGACATCGCAGACGTCCACCCGCTCCATCACGGCGCGGTGCATCTGCGCGGCGTCCACCACGTCGATCCGCGCGATCCCCATCGGGGTCGAAAGCGCCACGGGGCCTGCCACGAGCGTGACCTCCGCACCGGCTTCGGCCGCCGCCCGGGCAAGCGCGAAGCCCATCTTCCCCGAGGAGTGATTGGTGATGACGCGGACGGGATCGATCGCCTCCTGCGTCGGCCCAGCTGTCACGAGCACGCGGCGACCCGCGAGCGACTTGGGTTGCGCCCAGGCCTCGAGCGCCTCGACGATCTGCTCGGGTTCCCACATGCGCCCGTCGCCGACCTCGCCGCAGGCCTGCTCCCCGCTGCCGGGGCCGAAGATCGTCACACCGTCGGCGTGGAGCTGGGCGACGTTCCTCTGCGTGGCCGGGTTCTGCCACATCTGCAGGTTCATGGCCGGGCAGACGATGAGGGGAATCGAGCGGGCGAGCGCCGCGCATGAGAGCAGGTCGTCGCTCCGCCCGTGCACGAGCCGCGCGAGACAGTCCGCCGAGGCGGGCGCGATCAGCATCACATCGGCGTGCCGGCTCGCCTCGATATGCGCCATGCCGTTTGCGGGTCGCGTATCCCAGAGATCGGTGTAGACCGCTCGCCCCGACAGGGCCTGGAATGTCGCCGTCCCGACGAATTCGGTCGCCGCGGGGGTCATGATGACCGTGACTTCGCGACCCGACTTGACGAGCAGGCGGACGAGCTCGGCGCTCTTGTAAGCTGCAATGCCACCGGTGACGCCGAGAAGCACGCGCGCTGTGGGAAGGGGCTGCATGGAATCGAAGTTTAGTGACCCTACCGGGAAGGCATCGCTTTCGCCTCGACCGCCCGAGAAACACAAAAGCCCCGCCGGAGACGACCGGACGGGGCTTGGCGGAGTGTGCTCCTGAACGGATTACAGCTTCGCGGACTGCATGTAGGTGTCGAAGCTCATCTCGGTGAACCGGAACCAGAGGTTGGCGTCGCGACGGAAGTTGGCGTAGTCGTCGTAGATCTTCTTCCACTGCGGGTTCTTCGCCGAGATCTCGGAGTAGAGCCCCATCGCCTCCTGGAACGCCTTGTCCATGAGATCTTTCGGGAAGCGGTGCAATTTGGTGCCCGCGGCCACGAGCTGCTTCAGTGCTCCCGGATTGCGTGCGTCATAGCGTGCCTGCATCTCGACGTGGGCGTGCGAGGCCGCCGCTTCGACCATGGCCTTGTAGTCGGCCGGAAGGGCTTCCCAAGCCTTCTTGTTGATGTAGAGGTCGAGGCCAGCACCGCCTTCCCACCAACCCGGGTAGTAATAGTTCGGGGCCACCTTGTTGAAGCCGAGCTTCTGATCGTCATACGGGCCAACCCATTCGCAGGCGTCGATCGTGCCTTTCTCGAGGGCCTGGTAGATCTCTCCACCCGGGATGTTCTGCGGCACCGCGCCCAGGCGCTGGCACACGCGACCGGCAAAGCCCCCAATGCGGAACTTGAGGCCTTCGAAGTCCTTGGCGCTCTTGATCTCCTTGCGGTACCAGCCGCCCATCTGGGCGCCCGTGTTGCCCATGGGGAAATTGACGATCGAGTAGCCATCGAAGAACTCGCGCATGAGCTTGAGGCCGTTGCCCTCGTAGAACCAGGCAGTCATCTGGCGGCTGTTCAGGCCGAACGGAATCGCCGTGGACAGGGCAAACGCATCGTTCTTGCCGAAGTAGTAGTACGAGGCCGTGTGGCCGGCCTCGACCGTGCCATTGGTGACCGCATCGGCCAGGCCAGGCATGGGCACGAGTTCACCCGCCGCGTGGACCGAGACCTGGAAGCGACCGCCGCTCATCTTGTTGAGTTGCTGGGCGAAGACTTCAGCCGCACCGTAGATGGTGTCGAGCGACTTCGGGAAGGCGGACGAAAGGCGCCAACGCACCTGGGGCGACTGCCCGATGACGGCCGGGGCGCCAACGATGGCGCCGCCGGTGACGGCACCGACAGCGGATTTCGCGAGGAAATCACGACGTTGCATGAACTATCTCCTTGGGAGTGGATGGTTGAATCGAATCGTTCGGATGATCTGTCGATCGATCATCGAGTCTGCCGGCTGCTGCCTCCCGCCAAGGGACGGGCACGCCCAGCGACGTCTGGCACTCGATTCTAGGAAGGAGGCCGGGGCAAAACAGAGGGGTTTCCCCGTCGCTATTCTCGAGGGGCCCCGTGCGAGCCGCCTAGAATCGACTTCGGTCGCCTCACCATGCCAGCCGTTGGACGTCGACCCGGGCGCACTGCCTGCCGCGCCTCCCGCAGTCGTTTTCCATCACCCTGCCCATGCTGCTCGTCGTTGCCGCACTGTTTCCGTTTGCCGCCGCGCTCGCGATCGCACTCCTGCCAACCAACGCACGGGCGCTCTCCGTCGCGATCGCCGCAGCCACCGCCGCGGTCGGCACGGGCATCGCGCTCGCGATTGCGCCGGACGTGTTTTCGGGCGGGGTGCTCCGGGCGAGCATCGACTGGCTGCCGAGCCTTGGGTTGGCGCTCGCCTTTCGCGTCGATGGCCTGGCCTGGTTCTTCATGCTGCTCGTCTATGGGATCGGGCTCCTGATCGTCATCTACGGGGCCTACTACCTGGCCAAGGAGGACCCCGCGCCGCGCTTCTTTGCCTTCCTGATGATGTTCATGGGGGCGATGCTCGGGGTGGTCACCGCCTCGAACCTGATCGTGCTCGTGGTGTTCTGGGAGCTGACGAGCCTCTCATCCTTTCTGCTCATCGGCTACTGGCAACACCGCGGCGACGCGCGGGAGGGGGCGCGCATGGCGCTCACGATCACCGGTGCGGGGGGCTTGTGCCTGCTCGGTGGCGCGCTGATCCTCGGGCACATCGTCGGCAGCTACGAGCTCGATCGTGTTCTGGCCTCGGGGGAAGCGATCCGCAGCCACGGGCTCTATGTGCCCGCGCTCGTCTTGATCCTGCTGGGCGCGTTCACCAAGAGCGCACAGTTCCCGTTTCACTTCTGGCTGCCCCATGCGATGGCCGCACCCACACCGGTGTCGGCCTACCTGCATTCGGCGACGATGGTGAAAGCAGGCGTCTTCCTGCTCGCCCGCATGTTCCCGGCCCTCGGCGGCTCGCCCGAGTGGTTCTGGATCGTCTCGCTCACCGGCATGGCGACGCTGCTCGTTGGGGCGTACTTCGCGATCTTCCAGCACGATCTGAAAGGGCTGCTCGCGTACTCGACGATCAGCCATCTGGGGTTGATCACGCTCCTTTTCGGCATGAACACACCGATGGCGGTGGTCGCCGGGGTCTTCCACATCATCAACCACGCCACGTTCAAGGCGAGTCTGTTCATGGCCGCCGGCATCGTCGACCACGAGGCACACACACGGGACATGAGGAAGTTGGGCGGGTTGTTCAAGCTGATGCCGATCACCGGCACGCTCGCGATCATCGCCACCGCAGCCATGGCTGGCGTGCCACTCGCCAACGGCTTTCTGTCCAAGGAGATGTTCTTCACCGAGGCGGCGGCCTCGCTTGGCACGCACTGGTGGCTGCCCTTCGGCGCGACGGTTGCCGGCACGCTTTCGGTGGCCTACAGCGCCCGCTTCATCTACGAGGTCTGGTTCTCGGGCACACCGCGCGGTCTCGAGGTCACCCCGCACGAGCCGCCCCGACTCATGCGCGTGCCGGTCGAGCTCCTGGTCGTGCTCTGCATCGTGGTCGGCGTCGCCCCGGCACTCACGGTCGGGCCCACGCTTGCCGTCGCCGCCCAGGCTGCAGCCTTCGGCGCGCCGGGCCCGGCCTTGCCCGAATACACACTCGCCATCTGGCACGGCTTCAACCTGCCGCTCATGATGAGCCTGATCGCCCTCGCGGGGGGCGTGGCGCTCTACTGGGCGATGCACCGCGGACTCAACCTGCACGGGCTCAACCCGTTCCCCCTGGGTGGCAAGGTCCTGTTCCAGCGTCTGCTCGCGGCCCTGATCGAAGTCGCGCACCGGCTGACGGCCATGCTGCAAAACGGCAGTCTCCAGCGCTACCTGCTGCTCTTTTCCCTCGCGGTGCTCGCTGCGGGCGCTGGACCGTTCGTTGCGAGCGGCGGTGTGCGGCTTCCCGAGACTGCGCCGTGGCCCCTCGAGGGCGTGAACCTGCCGACGATCGCTGTCTTTGCGATCGGGATCGCGGGCGCATTCGCCACGGGCGTTTGGCACCGACAGCGATTCATCGCGCTCATCGCGCTCGGCGTCGTCGGTCTCGCGGTGAGCCTGGCCTTCGTCTACCTGTCGGCGCCAGATCTTGCGATGACACAGCTCATGGTCGAGGTGGTCACCGTGATCCTGTTCATGCTGGCGCTGGCCCATCTGCCGAACGAAAGTCCGCCTGAACGGCGCGCCGCCCGGCGGCTCCGCGACGGCGCGGTCAGTGTGGCCGTCGGCGCCGGTCTGGCGATGCTCACCTTTGTCGTGCTGTCGCTGCCGTTCGACTCGATCTCGCCGTACTTCCTCGAGACGGCCGCCACGCTCGGCGGAGGCGCCAACGTGGTCAACGTGATCCTCGTCGACTACCGCGGCTTCGACACACTTGGCGAAATCTCCGTCCTGGGTATCGCCGGTCTCGTGATCTTCGCGATCGTGGCCTCGCTCGACGGCACGAATCCGGCGACACCCACCGATACCCGACCCGACGGGCGGCTGCTGCTGCCGCTCGCCCTGATGGCAAGGCTCATGCTGCCGCTCGCCGGGGTCATCGCCTTCTACATCTTCCTGCGCGGCCACAACGAGCCCGGCGGCGGCTTCATCGCCGGGCTCGTGCTCGCGGTGGCCCTGCTCTTGCAGTTCATCGCCAACGGCCAACGCTGGGTCGAGGCCCGCATGGCGACCGACTTCCGGCTATTGATCGCGGGAGGGCTCGTCATTGCCGGGCTCACCGGAATGGCGGCGTGGTGGTTTGGATCACCCTTCCTGACGAGTACCTACGACTATCCGTGGCTGCCCGGCGTGGGCGGTGTGCCATTGGCGAGCGCTGCACTCTTCGATCTGGGCGTGTTTCTGGTCGTGGTGGGTGCCACGATGGTCGCGCTCATCTCGCTCGCACGGATGCGCCGCGACGGCACCATGAATTCATCGGCCTCAGGGCCAACACGTGCCGATAACAAGGGAGTGGCCGCATGATCGTGCTCTTTTCACTCGCGGTGGGCGTGCTCGCAGGCACCGGCCTCTACCTCATGCTGCGTCCGCGCACGTTCGACCTGATCCTCGGGCTCTCGCTGCTCGCCCATGCGGTCAACCTCTTCATCGTGCTCATGGGCCGCATCCGCACCGGCGCGCCGCCCATCCTGGAGGCGAGCAAAGCCCCGACACTCGCAAACTACGCCGATCCGCTGCCGCAGGCGCTCGTGCTCACTGCGATCGTGATCGGCTTTGCCATGACTGCACTCATCATCGTGATCGCCATGGCTGCACACAAAAAGACCCGTTCCGACCATGTCGATGGTGGCGGGGAGCGCTCATGACCGCATCCGAACACGCCATCGTCGCGCCGGTCGTACTGCCGCTCCTTGCCGGGGCGCTGCTCGTCGCGCTCGAGCACGTTCGGGCTGCCTGGGTGCGTCCGGCTTCGGTTGTGGCGATGCTCGGAGGGCTTGCGGTTGCGCTCGTGCTCCTCGACCGCGCGGGCAGCGGGGAGGTCGCGACCTATCTGCTCGGCAACTGGTCTGCGCCGTTCGGCATCGTCTTCGTGCTCGACCGGCTCTCGGCGCTCATGGTCACCCTCACCGCCATAGTGGCCTCGGCCGCACTCGTGTGGTCGCTCGCAGGCGAGGATCGCGCAGGACCGCATTTCCACGCACTCTTTCACTTCCAACTCGCGGGCCTCTACGGTGCCTTCCTCACCGGAGACCTGTTCAACCTGTTCGTGTTCTTCGAGGTGCTGCTCATTTCCTCCTACGGGCTCCTGCTCCACGGCGGGGGCAGCGCGCGGCTCCGCGCTGCGGTGCATTACGTGGCCTTCAACCTCGCGGGCTCGGCGCTCTTCCTCGTGGCGGTTGCACTCCTCTACAGCGTGACCGGCACGCTCAACATGGCCGACCTCTCGGGCAAGGTCGCCTCACTCACCGGCACGCACGCGGTGCTCGCCCAGGCGGCCGGGGCGCTCCTCCTCGTGGTGTTTGCCATCAAGGCGGCCTTGCTGCCGCTCTATTTCTGGCTGCCAGATACCTACGGCGCGGCGTCCACGCCGGTGGCGGCCCTCTTTGCGATCATGACCAAAGTCGGGGTCTACGCGATGCTCCGCGTGACGACCCTCATCTTCGGCGCCTCGGGAGGTGAGGCTGCGCACCTGGCCGACCCGGTCTTGCCGATCCTCGCCATGGCGACCCTCGTGCTTGCGGCACTCGGTGCGGTGGGTGCAGCGCGTCTGCGCGTGCTCATCGCCTACACGATCATCGCCTCGGCGGGCATGCTGCTGCTCGCCTTCGGCCTCGGCCAGACCGACACCATTGCGGCGGGCCTGTTCTATCTGGTCAACACGACGCTGGTCACTTCGGCACTCTTCATGCTGGTCCACTGGGTTCGGGTGCGGCGAGGCGAAGTGGGTGACCGATACGCCGCCCAACACGACTACCCGGGGCGGCTCTCGCTCGCATTGATCTTTTTCGTGCTCGCGATCGCAGCGGCCGGCCTGCCACCTCTTGCGGGCTTCCTCGGCAAGGCGCTCACGCTCAAGGCCGCCTGGCCGCTGCCGCTTGGGGCCTGGGTCTTCGCGGTCGTGCTCGGGTCAAGCTTTCTGCTCGTCATCGCCTTCGCCCGCTTCGGCATCACGCTCTTCTGGGAGTGTCATGCAACGCCGAAAGAGCCGGTGAAGCGCAAGGGCTTCGTTGGCGGCGACGCCCCGGCCACCCAGCCACCGTCGGACGTCACACCGGCCGCGGCACCGCCAGAGCGCCTCGGCTTTACGATCCTGCTTGCTGGCGCGCTTGGAATCACCGTCTTTGCCGGGCCGTTTTCTGCCTATACGCACGCGACCGCCAGAGAGCTCGTGACGCGCAAGCCCTACCTCGATTCGGTGCGAAGCGCCTCCCCTGCGCCCCCGGCGTGGGACATCCGCAAGGAAATGCGTGAGCGGGGAGGCAAGTGATCATGCGAACGATCTTCCCCACCCCGATCATGTCGGCGCTGATCTTCGCGGTCTGGCTCGCGGCGAACCAGTCCGTATCGGTCGGTCACCTGCTCATCGCGCTTGCGCTCGCAATCGGCGTCCCGCTCGCGACGTTGCCCTTTCGTGACCGGCGCGCCCGCATCCGCAACTGGGGGACCGTGATGCGGCTCGGGGCCACCGTGCTTTGGGACATCGTGCTGTCGAACATCCAGCTCGCGCGCCTGATTCTCGGCCCCGAGTCACGACTCACCCCAACGTTCGTCTGGATTCCGCTCGATGCCAAGGACGAGCACGCGATCATCGCGCTCGCAAGCATCATCACGATGACGCCGGGCACCCTCTCGTGCGACATCACAGACGACCGCTCGCACCTGCTGGTTCACGCCTTCAGCACCGATGACCCGGCCGATCTGGCCGCCGGCATCAAGGCACGCTACGAGCAACCGCTTCGGGAGATCTTCGAATGATCACCGCAACCGTCCTGCCCTATGCCATCGCGGCGTTCGCCGTCGCGATGCTCTTCAACCTCTGGCGCGCGCTCCGCGGCCCTTCGCTGCCGGACCGTGTGCTCGCACTCGACACGCTCTACATCAACGCGCTGTCGGTGCTCGTGCTCGTCGGGGTGCTCGTGGGCACGAGCCTCTACTTCGAAGCCGCGCTCCTGATCGCGATGGTCGGCTTCGTCGGCACCGTCGTCATGTGCAAGTTCCTCCTGCGCGCAGAGGTATTCCGATGAATGCCGCCCTCGCCTCGCTCCCCCTCTGGCTCGACCTGCTCGTTGCGGCACTGCTCATCATGGGCGCGTTCTTCGCGCTCGTGGGCTCCTGGGGGCTCGCCAAGCTGAAGCGCTTCCTGCTTCGCGTACACGCCCCGACCAAGGCGACGACACTCGGCGTGGGCAGTGTGCTGATCGCCTCGATGGCCCTCGCCGCCGGCGGCGGTGTGCTCAGCGTACACGAACTGCTGATCACACTCTTCCTCTTCATGACCGCGCCGGTGTCGGCTTTCCTGCTCGCGCAGACGGTTGCCCGGCACGTGCCCGATGAAGCCCCACCGCCCCCGCCCCAGAGCACGGCCGGTGAGCCGCAGAGCGGTTCACGCTGAGGTCGTTCGGGACGGGAAATCCCCTCACCCCAACCCTCTCCCGGAGGGCAGGGGTACCCAGCCCCGGCAAATGCCCGGTGCGCCTCCAAACAGCCTCAGACGGCGTTCAACCCGAAAAGGCGTTCAAGAGCGTTGCGAGGATGGGAGCACGCAACGACGCCATCGAGCTGCGCAGCAGATCGGTCGGCGTTTCAGTCTCAGTGCATCATGATGACCGGCAGCGTCATCGAGCGGATGAGCGTGTGCGTCACCCCGCCCAGAGCGAGCTCCCACGCGCGGGAGTGACCGTAGGCGCCTGTGACCAGAAGGTCGGCACCGGTGTCCGCAGCGAGCGACAAGAGCGACTCGGCGATCGGCGCATCGGGCGCATCGGCGCCCAGCAGTCGCGCGGCGAGCGTTGGCTCGCGCCAGGCGATGGCTCGTGCCTCGGCCTCGATGTCATGGAGGCGCAGGTAGTGCGTCATTTTTTCGAGCCGCGCGTTGGCCACCTCCGGCTCGCCGGTGTAGCTCACGATCTGTACCCGCCTGGCGACCCGCAAAAGCGGCAGGGCACTGCGCACGGCGATGCTCGATTCCCGCTGGGGTGCCCACGCGATCAGCGCGCGTTCGAAGAGCGGCTGGTCGGGGACGAACGGAGCAATCTCGGCGCTGCGTGCGATGAAGGGCACGAAGTAGACCGGCGTGTGTGCGCTCATGAGCAGACGCTCCTGCGCATCGAGCGTCCAGCGCGCGCTACGATCGGGATCGTGCTGCCCGGTGATGACCAGGTCAAAGGCAGCGCTCAAGGTGGCGACCTCGCTTGCGAGTTCGCCTTTCAGCACACGAAGCGGAATCTGCATGCCTGCCGCGGCACTTCGCTCTCGAAGCAGTGCCTCCACCCGTGCCTGAGCAGCCTCCTCGGCCATGCGCATCTGCTCGATCGCATAGGTGGCCGCCTCGGCGGTCATCATCGCCTCGACCGGGAAAGTCTCATGGACATGAGCCGCAACGAGTTCGGCCGATTGTGAATGCGCCAGCCGGATCGCTGTCGCCAGCACTGACGCATCGGCTGCGCCGCCGCCCAGCGTCACCAGCATTCGTTTCATTGTGCTCATTGGATTTCCTCCATCCTCTGACGCGGCCGGAAGCTAGCCACAGGCTCGTTCGCCCGCTTCGATCGCGCAATGCCCATACTATCGCCGAACCGTTCCACCCATTGCGTTTGAACATCACATCGGGGCGATGACATCGCCCGCCTTATTGATACGGGTCAATGAGTCACACGGCAACGATTGCACCGCTGGTCGGCGGCCTCGGCCTGTTCCTGATCGGCATGGCCCTCATGTCCGAGGGGCTCAAGCTTGCCGCCGGTGCGTCACTCAAGCACCTGCTCACGCGCGCGACGCGCACGCGCTGGCATGGGCTTGCCTCGGGTGGACTGGTCACTGCACTCGTGCAATCTTCCTCGGCCGTCACGGTGGCGACCATCGGCTTTGTCAATGCGGGGCTGCTACCACTCGCGGGCGCGCTCTGGGTGCTTTTTGGGTCGAACGTGGGCACCACGATGACCTCATGGATCGTGGCGCTCATCGGCCTTAGGTTCAACATCGATGCGTTCGCGCTGCCACTCGTCGGTGTGGGTGCGCTGCTCCGGCTCACCGGTGAGGGCACACGCCGAGGGCATTTCGGCACGGCGCTGGCTGGCTTCGGATTACTCTTCGTCGGCATTGCCATGCTGCAGAGCGCGTTCACCGGTGTGGCGGATCAGGTCGACTTGCCCCAGGGCAGTGCGCCGGTCGCGGTGCTCGCGCAAGTTGCAACCGGCGTGGCGATGACGGTGGCGATGCAGTCTTCGAGCGCTTCGATGGCGGTGGCGCTGACCGCAGCGCAGACCGGAGTGCTTTCGCTCGAATCGGCCGCAGCCGTGGTGATTGGCGCGAACATCGGCACGACCGTCACCGCGGTGATCGCTGGCCTGGGCGCCACAGCCAACGCCAAGCGCGTAGCGCTAGCACACGTGCTCTTCAACGCGCTCACCGCCGCGATCGCGCTGCTGATGCTGCCCTGGCTGATCATGCTCCTGCGCGAAGGGGCCGAGACGCTCGGGCTCGGCAGCGAGACTGCCACCCTGCTCGCGCTCTTTCACACCGCATTCAACGTGCTCGGGGTCCTGCTCATGTGGCCGCTCGGCGACCGGCTGGCCGCCTGGCTCGCAACGCGTTTCGTCGATGACGCGACGAATGCCATCAGACCCGTCCATCTCGACGACAACGTTCGGTCGGTGCCCGCACTCGCGTTGTCTGCACTCGCAGCCGAGATCACCCGCCTGCACGAGTTCGTGCGCGATCCGCTGCTCGGGGTCGCCCTAGCGGATGAGCCGGCACGCGATCTCGGGCGTCTGCGGACCCTTGAATCTCTCGCCGCAGAAATCGATCGGTTTGCCGAAAGCGTGCACCGCACAGCCATGACGCGCGAGAACGCGACCCGTCTCGCTGAACTGCTTCGCGCCGAGCGGCACATCGAGTCCGCGATCGAGGCCCTCACCCAACTCCCCCCGAGACCTGCGCCGCTGAGCCCCGTCGCCGGCAGCATGCCCGGCGCATTGGCACCCGTGGGCGAGACTGAACGCCATTTCATTGAGGCACTGGCCAGCGTGACAGCATCGCCGCACACCGGCGCAGGTGCGCTCGACGCGCCCTATAAGGCTTGCAAGGCCGCGCTGCTGGAGGCGGGCGCGCTCGGTGCCCTACCCATCAGCGAGATGGATCCGGCGCTTATTCGCGCAAGCCTGTTGCGCCGCGCGGCGAAGGAGTGGCTGAAGGCATGGGCCATCCTTCTGGAACCGACGGCCATTTCATCGGTCGGTTAGGGAGAGAGGACAAGTTCGCATCCACGCCGTTGGGATGCGCCATCGGGAGGGGAGATGACCGAGCGGAAGAGCAAGTCGGGCTGGCGTGCGTTCGTCTCGTCGAAGATGAGACTCTCGCGTGAAAGCGCACACGAGACCACCGGGGCACTCGATGACGGCTTCGAACGGCTGCTCCGGCGCGTACGCGACCGCCTGAAGGCTCGCCGCGCGGCAGCTGGCGACGGCGATCCGCCGGGCAACTCACCCACGGTATCGGGCGCGGCTCCCGCAGGTTCAGTCCTCGCCCTCGAACGCGTCGCCACCGTCGTGATTCCGGCACTCAACGAGGCGAAGCGGATCGCCGACGTGGTGGCTTACGCCCTGTCGGACCCGGCCACGGCCGAGGTGGTCGTCATCGACGATAGTTCGACCGATCGCACCGCTGAGCTCGCCCGCGCGGCTGGGGCGCGCGTCGTCACGAGCAGCCTGCTCGGCAAGGGGGCCTCGATGCAGGACGGCGTGGCTACGGCTCGCCATGACCTGATCGCCTTTCTCGACGGTGACCTCGCGGGGCTGCGCCCGGGCATCATCACTGACCTCGTGCGACCGCTGGTCGAAGATCGGGCGGATTTCGTCAAGGCGCGCTTTGGTCGAAGCGGTGGGCGCGTCACCGAGCTCACGGCGAAGCCCATGCTCAAGGTGTTCTTTCCCGAAGTCGCGCACCTGGCACAACCTCTGGGCGGGATCATCGCTGCACGGCGCAGGCTGCTTGCGAGCCTCGACTTCGAGGACGGCTATGGGGTCGATGTGGGGCTCCTGCTCGGCGCGCGCGAGGCCGGTGCACGGATCACCGAGGTCGATATCGGCTCGCTCGAGCATGACAGCCAGCCGCTCGAAGATCTGACGGTGATGGCAAACGAGGTCTCACGCGTGATCCACCTCTATGCGCGCCGGGCCGGGCGCTTCCACATCGAGCAGGTCGGGGCGATGTACGAAGCGCAGCGCCAGGCCGCCAGCGCGATCGAGCACGTGCTCATGCGTCGCCGCGGGCGTCGGCGGCTGCTGCTGATCGACATGGACGGCACGCTCGTCGAGGGCCGCTTTGCCGTGGCGCTCGCCCAAGCCACCGGACGCGAACGCGAACTCGCCGAATGGCTCGACCGAAGCCCAGCCCAAGGCGAGAGTGTGGACGCGCAGACCCGCAGCGCGGCCATCGCCCGCCTGTTCCGCTTTGTACACAGACGGGATTTCGAGCGCGTGGCGCGCGAACTGCCGCTTGCCTCCGGGGCGGTCGAGTTCGTGAACTGCATGCGCCGTGCCGGCTTCATGGTCGGCGTGGTGAGCGACAGCTATTTCGCGGCGGCCGAGATCGTCCGGCGCCGTGTGTTTGCCGATTTCGCGCTCGCTCACGTGATGACGTTCAACAACGACGTCGCCACAGGCGAACTCTCGATCAATCCCGCCTTTCGACCGCCGGAGGCCGCTGGTGACGAGGGCGAGATCGACAAACGCCACGTCATCGGCCGCTTCCGGGAGGATGCGACCGAGCCGCGTCTGCTCGAGGCCTGGGCGATCGGCGACAACACGAACGATGCCGGCATGCTGCGCGAGGCGGATGTCGCCTTCTGCTTCAACCCGAAGGACCCGGCTCTGACCCAGATCCCGGGCATCCGCGTGGTGCGCTCCTTCGACGAACTGCTCGCGCACGTGCCCGAACCCTACGCGCGGTCAGAGGCACCGATACAGACCGTCAAATGACTGTCACATGAAGACCGGGACCATGGCGGTTGCACACACCACACCGCGGAAGACGCCTCACGTCTGAGGGCTACTGGAACGTCCTCATCCTCTGCACCGGCAACTCGGCACGTTCGATCATGGCCGAAGGCCTTCTCGACGTGCTCGGTGGCGGTCGCTTCCGCGCGTTCAGCGCGGGCAGCCACCCGACGGGCGTGGTCAACCCGTATGCGATCGAACAGCTTCGTACGATCGGCTACCCGCGGCCCGAAGACCCGTCGCTGCGCTCCAAATCCTGGGACGAGTTCGCAGCACCCGGCGCCACGACCATGGACTTCGTCTTCACCGTCTGCGACAACGCGGCCGGTGAAGTCTGTCCCATCTGGCCAGGGAACCCGGTCACTGCCCACTGGGGATTTCCGGACCCGGCCGCCGTCGAAGGAGACGACGCCGCCAAACGCAGGGCCTTCACGATCGCCTTCAACCAGATCCGGCATCGCGTGCAGCTCTTCTGCTCGCTCCCGCTCGATGCCCTGGATCATCTCGCGATCAAGCGCGAGGTCGATCTCATCGGGCGGCCGGAGACGCTCGCAAGCTGAGCTCGTCCACGTGGCCCGCGCACATCGGACGGGCCCGGAGCAATGTGCAGTGGGCGCGCGACTCTGCCGCGCGTGTCCTTGCGCCGGGGCTCACCCGAGCGCGAGGACGGCTCGGAACTTCCCGGGGGATCGGTCTATCCTAGCGACATGATTTGCCGTCTGGCCCGTCCCCTCCTCGTCGCGATTGCCCTGATCTGGCTGCCGATGAGCGCGTTCGCGCAGCATTGCGCGACGGCGGGTGTGTTTACCCAAGTCGGCGGCCACGACCACCCGGCCCTGCCGCAGCCGACGGATGCAGACTACGAGCCGCTGCCCGCGCATGTGGCGGTCGTGGACCCAACCCTCTTCTGGAAGGCGGTCGATGAATACGGGGCCTGCGGCCCGAGCCCCGCACTGTGTGCGCTTGCTTTCGTGCCGGCCCTGGCCCATGCTCCCGCGGTAGGGATGCCCATGGCCCTGAATGAAATCCCGGCCCGTTCCGAGCCGGGTTTCCGTTCGCACGTCTCCCGCCCGGACACACCGCCGCCGCGTACCTGAGTTCGTCCCAGTTCGAGGGCCGATCCGACTGCACGGTCGCGTGAGCACGAGGATCGGTCTCCCGGCCGCCCCGGCCTCTCTCCGGGCGGCGATCATCCAAGGAGACGAAACTTGTTTTCAACCCAACCCAGAATGACGGCGGCGCTCACTGCTGCAGCTGGCGTAGCCTCCGGCGTACTGACCCTGGCACCCGGCGCTGCCCACGCCGGCTTCTTCATCCCCAAAGACATCATCATGGTCATGGGCACGTGGACGCCGGACGAGCGCACGGCCGAGGTCGCGTACGGCTTCACGCGCGACGTGAGCGGCTCGATCGCCTTCGTTCGGCGCTTCGATGACCTCCATGGTGGCCGCAACCGGGAGCGCACCGATCTCGTGATGGCACAAGGCGCGCATTTGCTCTTGCGGCACAGGACGCCGGGCGGCATCGGCAACGCCTACGTCTACGGTGGCCCCCTCGCCGCGCGCTTCGCGGACCGTGGCGACACGCGCTACGGCGTCCACGTGGGCCTCTGGGCGGACTACGAGACGCGCTGGATTTATACGCGCGCCTCGCATCACGCCTATCGCTACGCCGGCCGTTCGCGCAACGAAACCGTGCTGCAGGGCATGCTCGCCCCGTATGCCGCGGACTATGACGACATCGCCTCGTGGGGCGGTGTGCAACTCAAGAAGAAGAGTGGGCAATCCCAGCTCGAGGTGACGCCTTATCTGCGCTTCTTCTCCAAACGCTGGTGGGTCGACGCAGGCGTGAGCGTCAACCGTCAGAATCGCAACGATCTGTTCATCAATTTCATGCACACGTTCTAGGAGCACACCATCATGAAAAACACCCTTCGTGCCATTCGCTCGCCCCGCATCGCCGCGGCTGCGCTCACGGCATTCGCACTCGCCACTGGCGCTGCCTGGGCGGAAACCGTCAAGGTCACCGTCGACGGCATGGTCTGCGCGTTCTGCGCCGGCTCGATCGAGAAGAAGATGAAGGCCAACAAGGAGACGGCCGACGTCTTCGTTAGCCTCGAGAACAAGATCGTCGCGGTCGCGGAAAAGCCGGGCATGAAACTCGACGACGCTTTGCTCCGCAAGCAGATCGCGGATGCGGGCTATGAGGTCAAGGGCATCGAGCGCGTGCCGCAGTCGATCGCGGAGATTCGCGCGTCGGTACGCGGCAAGTGACCGGCATGGATGCTGCCAATGACCCGCGTCTCGGCGCGGCGACGACCTGGCTCTCGATCTTCACGAGCGCCAGCACCCTCATCTGCTGCGCCCTGCCGGCGCTCCTGGTGACACTCGGGGCGGGTGCCACGCTCGCCTCGCTCGTGGGGATGTTCCCGCAACTCGTCTGGCTGTCGGAGCACAAAGCGCTCGTCTTCGGTGTCGCCGGCATGATGCTTGCCATCGCAGGTTACTTTCAGTGGCGGGCACGGTTCGCCCCCTGCCCGGCGGACCCAGCGCTCGCAGCCGCCTGCACGCGGCAGCGGCGGGTGTCGAAGGTGATCTACGCGGTCTCCGTCGCGCTCTATCTGATCGGTGGCTTCTTCGCGTTCATCGCGCCGCTGTTCCTGTAGTGCCTGCGCCCCGCCGAGCGCGCTCGGCGGGGGAAACGGGGCTTGTCCGTGAATAAAGGAGCGCAGCCGAGCGCTCCCTAAAATCCGGTCGCAGGTGCGAAGCTCGCTCGCACGCCCCCTGACTCGCGCGAGGAACTCGACCGCTCCGCCTCCCGTCGTAACGCGCTGGCCTCAACGCACATCGCAGCCGTCCCATGATTCCTGAACTCGGTAACTTCGCGCTGATCCTTGCATTCTTCGTCTCGGTCGTGGTGGCCGGGGTCGGCGCAGGCGTGAACCTACGCCGTGGAGCTGCGCTCGTCGACTTCGCACGACAGGGCACGATCGTCGTCTTCGGCCTCGTGGCCTTCGCCTTCGCCGCACTGATGCACGCGTTTCTCAACGGCGACTTCAGCGTATCGAACGTGGCACAGAACTCGAACTCGCTCCTGCCGTGGTACTACCGCGTGACCGCGACCTGGGGCTCGCACGAGGGCTCGATGGTGCTCTGGGTGCTCATGCTCACCGGCTGGTCGGCGGCGGTGGCGATCTTCTCTCGGCAGTTGCCGGATGTGCTCGTCACGCGCGTGCTCGTCGTGCTCGCCGCGGTCACGAGCGTCTTCATCGCCTTCACGGTGCTCACCTCGAACCCGTTCGAGCGCATCTTGCCCGCCCCCCAGGAAGGCCGCGACCTGAACCCGCTCCTTCAGGACCCGGGGATGATCTTCCACCCACCGCTCCTCTACATGGGCTACGTCGGCTTTGCGGTGGTGTTCGCCTTCGCGGTCGCCGCGCTCTGGGCCGGACGGCTCGATTCGACCTGGGCACGCTGGAGCCGCCCGTGGACCCTCGTCGCCTGGATCTTCCTCACGCTCGGCATCGCGCTCGGCAGCTTCTGGGCGTATTACGAGTTGGGCTGGGGCGGCTGGTGGTTCTGGGACCCGGTGGAGAACGCTTCCTTCATGCCCTGGCTCGTCGGCACGGCGCTCATCCACTCGCTCGCCGTCACCGAAAAGCGCGGTGCGTTCAAGGCGTGGACCGTG
This sequence comes from uncultured Burkholderiales bacterium, assembly GCA_937944385.1. Taxonomy (GTDB): domain Bacteria; phylum Pseudomonadota; class Gammaproteobacteria; order Burkholderiales; family Casimicrobiaceae; genus Casimicrobium. The sequence continues at coordinate 18,615 of CALDYQ010000068.1, forward strand.
CTTCTTGCCATCGCGGCATTCTCGCTCTCGCTGCTCGGCACCTTCCTCGTGCGCTCGGGTGTGCTCACGAGCGTGCATGCCTTTGCCACCGATCCGAAGCGCGGTGTGTTCATCCTCGCCTTTCTCGTGGTCATCATCGGCGGCTCGCTCACGCTCTATGCGCTGCGCGCGCCCAAGGTCAACGACGGCGGGCGCTTCGGGCTGCTCTCGCGCGAGTCCTTCCTGCTTGGCAACAACCTTCTGCTCGTGGTGGCCACCGCGGCGGTGCTCCTGGGCACGCTCTTCCCGCTCGCCTCCGAAGCGCTCGGGCTCGGCAAGGTGAGCGTGGGGCCGCCTTACTTCGAGATCGTCTTCGTGCCGCTCATGCTGCCGCTCGTCCTACTCATGGGCATCGGTCCGCTCTCGCGCTGGAAAGATGATGAGGCCGCGAGCGTGCGCGCACGCATGGTGATCCCGGCCGCAGCCGCAGCGCTCGCCTTCGTGCTCTGCGCGGTGCTGCCCGAGCGCTTCTCGATCCTCGCCTGCGTGGGCATGGCCTTCGCTGCGTGGCTTGCGGCCGGCGTGATCGTCGGCTACCTCGACCGGCTTCGTCATGCTTCGGGGCTCGCGAGCGGACTCGCCCGCTGGCGACAGATCCCGATCGCCTACCACGGCATGCAGATCGCCCACATCGGGGTGGCTGCGTTCGTCTTTGGCGTGACCGCGGTCAAGGCCTTCGAGCGTGAGCACGACGTCGCACTCCGCCCGGGCGAAGTGATGCCGATCGCAGGCTATCAGGTGCGCTTCGATGGTGTGGTGGACGTGGTCGGCCCGAACTACAACGCGAAGGAAGGCAGCTTCGCGCTCATCGACCGCCGCGGCAAGGTGGACCGCATCATGAAGCCCCAGCGCCGGTTTTATGCCTCCCAGCGCTCGATGCCGATGACCGAGGCTGCCATCGACCGGGAGTTCGATCGCGACCTCTACGTTTCGCTCGGCGAAGAGCTGGGCAGCGGCGCGTGGACGGTTCGTGTCCACTACAAGCCGTTCGTGAACTGGATCTGGCTTGGTTGCCTCATCATGGCCTTCGGCGGCCTGCTCGGGGCACTCGACCCGCGCTACCGCCGCGCACGGCGCACCGTGACGGCGCCGGCCTCCGGCCAGGCCACCGCAGGCGCGGAATGATCATCCGCAGCGTCCGCCTCCTGGCCTGGCTCGCGATCGTCGGGTGGCTGCCCGCCTTTGCGCAGAGCGCGCCGGCGTCCGCTCCCGCACCCGAGGCGACCCCCGACCCGGCGCTCGAGGCCCGTGTGAAGGCGCTCGCGAGCGAACTGCGCTGCCTCGTCTGCCAGAACCAGACCGTCGCCGACAGCGATTCGCTGGTCGCGCAGGACATGCGGCGCGAGGTGCGCGCGCTCCTCGCTCAAGGCAAGACCGAAGCCCAAGTCAAGCGCCACATGCAGGAACGCTTCGGCGACTTCGTGCTCTACCGTCCGCCCGTCAAGCCCGAGACACTGCTGCTCTGGGCCGGGCCGTTCATCGTGCTCGCGATCGCGGGTTGGCTGCTCTGGCGCCGACTGCAAGCGCAACGCACGCTCGTCGCACCCGCCCTTCCCGCGGAGCGAGACGCGGCTGCAGGGGCCAGTGATGATGCCGCAGCCCGCGCACGAGCCCGGCGACTGCTCGAGGGCGACGAGGCATGAATCCCGCGCTCGGATTCGTCCTCACGGCCCTCGTGCTTGCGATCGGAGTCGCGCTGCTCGTCGTGCGGCCGCTTTGGCGCGGGCTGCGTCAATCCAATGCGCTCGCCGACGATCGCGCCAATCTCGATGCGGTGCGCATCGAGTGGCAGGAGTTGAAGCGCGATCGCGCGCTCGGCCTGATCGCCGACGATGCTGCGGAAGAGGCGAGCCGTGAACTCGAGGCGCGCGTGCTCGCCGAGACGGCGCCGCCTGCGCTCGCCGCGAGTGCCACCGGCACGCGCTACCGAAAGAGTGCAGTCTCGCTTGCAATCGTCTTGCCGGCGGCCGCCGTCTTTGTCTATCTGCTGATCGGACATCCGCTCGCCGTCATCCCCGAGGTGAGGAACCCCGACGATTCCGCCGCCAAGGCGCAGATGGATGAACTCTTTCGCTCGGCTGAGGCCAAGCTCGCGAAGGAACCCAATGACCTCAAGGGCTGGACACTCCTCGCGCGCGCCAAATCGTCAGTCGGTCAGTTCGAGGGGGCGATGGCCGCCTTCGAGCGTGCGGTGGCGCTCGATGCGAAGGACCCCAACCTCTGGGCCGACTACGCGGACGCCGCCGCTGGTGGCCAGCAAGGCCGCATGGAGGGCAAGCCGATCGAGCTCATCCGCAAGGCGCTCGCGCTCGATGCCAAGCATCCCAAGGGTCTCCTGCTCCTCGGCACCTGGCAGATCCAGTCGATGCAGCTCGATGAGGCCGAGCGCACGTTCCGGCTCGCTCAGCAGGTGGCCGAACCCGGGACCGCGTTCGCCTCGATTGCAGAAAACGCACTCAAGGACATCGCCGAGCGCAGAAAAGCCCCCACCGCTGCGCCCGGTGAGCCCCGCGCACAGGATGTCGGCTCGGGTCAGGCCGACGTCGATGCACCGCTCGCCCGCTTGACCGTGAGCCTTTCGCCCGAAGCCCAAGCCGCTGCGCGGGAAAGCAACACGACGGCCATCGTGTTCATCGTCGTGCGCAGCGCCGAAGCCGAGCGTGGCCCACCGCTCGCCGCCAAGCGCATTCCGCTCGCCCAGATCGGCGAGCCCATCACGCTGACGGCCGCGGACGCCATGATCGGGCGCGAGGGGCTGCGTGCCGGCGCGAAAGTCACGATCCGCGCACGACTGTCGCGTGCGGGGCAGCCCACGTCAGCACCGGGCGATTTCGAGTCGAAGCCCTTGACCGTGACCTTGCCCGCGAGTCGGCCCGTGGGGCTTGCCATCGACACCCTCGTGCGCTGAACAGTTACTTGCCGCCGCCCGCTGCCTTGGCCCGCCACTGCGCAGCGGCCGCGGCATCGCGCCGCATGCCGCAGCGTCCCGATGTGAGGAATTCAGCGAGTTCCTCGGCCGCCTCACGATGCCCGCGATCGGCCGCCGAAGCAAGTAGACGCTCGGCGGCGACAAGATCTTTTCTCACCCCGGAACCGCAGGCGGTCCAGGTGGCGTAGTGCACGATCGCCTCACCCACGCCGGCATCCACGGCGCGCTTCACCCAGCGGGCACCCTCACGCTGCTGCGACTCCATGCGCTGCATCTGCGCCTGTGTCAGCGGACGTCCCGGGCGCAGGTCGGAGAGATCCGCATACTGGCCGTAGAAGACCGCGAGCCCGTAGTGGAACCATGCCTCGGGGAGCGCGTTCGGCAGCTCGGCCGCGCGCTTGAGCAGTTCAAGGCCTCGCCGTTCGTTGCGCGACTCGCCCCCGTCGCCCGAGCGCACGAAGAGCGCCAATTCGAGGGCCGCCGCGGGATTGCCACGGGCGGCCCCGACGTTGCGCTCTGCCCGCGCCAGGTGTCGGCGGGCGTCGATTGCGTTGCCAGTCGAAAGCCGCCCGCTGTCGAGCGCACGCTGGAACCACTCGAGCGCCTGCTCGAAGCTCTGTGCCACGCCACGGCCGTATTCGTAGGCGAGCCCGAGGTTGTACATCGCCACCTCGTTGCCCTGCTCCGCCGAGCGTCGATACCACCCTGCGGCCATTCGGTGGTCCTGCGCCCGCCCTTTCCCCGTCTCGAAGCACAGCCCGAAGTTCACCTGCGCGGTCGCATCACCGCGCTCGGCCGCTGCCTGCCACCAGTTGCAGCTCTCGGTCTCGTTCACCGGCACGCCGCGGTTGCGCGTGTAGATGCGCGCGAGCCGCGATTGGGCGGTGATGTCGCCTGCGCGCGCGAGCGGCAAGTACAGCTCCAGCGCCCTTGCGTCCTGACCGGCATCGTAAGCACGCTGGGCTTCGGCCAGCGTGGCCCGCTGCGGATCAGCCGCGGGTGCGCTCCGGGTACGGGACGACTCAGCGGCACTGCGCGGCGGGTTCGACTCGCACCCCGCGGCCAGCACCGCAATTGCAAGGGCGATCAGCGCGCCGGAGCGGCCAGTATCGGGAGCAGTTCTGCGACCGGCAATGGGAAACGGGGTCCAACGCATGGCACATCCTTCGGCGTTCAGCATCGAGCATGAAGCGACGGTCGGAAGGACGGAAAAAGAGGTCGTACGTGCGACAGGCGTGGCCACCGGATATCCCGCGGTCGAACCGCGAGGCACCGGCAATCAGGGGGCCTTGCGGAAATTCAGTCTCGTTGGATCCTTCGACTGGATCGCTGCCGCCCACTCGGCTGCAATCTTGTCGAGGGCGGCGGGATCGATCCCGTCGCGGGCCAGCGCATGGCGCAGGCCGGCGGCGAAGTCGGCGCCGCAGGCGCCGTAGCGAAAGCAGGCATCGCGCGCCCAAAGGCTGTCCGCGCCACAGTAGGCCCCCAACTGACAAAGCGCGAGCTGCCAGGCGATGAGCCCCGTGCTTTGGCCGAAGACCCGCGCACCGTCGAGTTGTGCGTTCGCCGCATGCACGTAGTTGTTGAGCAGCGGCTGGGCCTGGAAGCCGAGCAGCGCGAGGGTACCGATGTCCCCCCCGTCGAGGGTCTTTTCGATGACCTCGTACTGCGCCTTCGACAGACCAGTGAAATTGACATGCCCCTTGAACAGCGCACCCAGCGCCTGATAGGGCGAGCCGAGCGCATCGAGCTTCTCGATCGCCGCCGCCTCTGCAGCAGCGCCCGTCTTGGCATCGAAGCCCTCACAAAACTGCCGGATCGCGCGCTGGTTGTCGCGAAAGCGGGCCTCGTCTTCGGCGGCCGGGAAGAGCGGGGTCTTGAACGGCGCCTTCGACGTGCGCAGACGCACCGGCTGAAAGCGCTCGTCGGCGAGCATCGCCTGCGCCTCGCGAGAGGTGTAGAGCGTGCAGAAGGTGACGATCTCGCCGATGAAGCCTTTGGCCAAGGGTTCGTTCGAAGCAGCTGCATCCCGCAGCGCTTCGAGGGCACTCGGTCGCGTCTGCAGATCGGCGAGCAGCTGCTTGCGCGGATCGCCGAGTGCCGGCCGCGCGGATCGCCCCGAGGCGGGAGCAGCCGCGGGCCCGCTTTGGACACTGCCCGGCGCCTGGGCCGCCTCCACCGCCACGATACGCGACTCCGCGACCGATGCCGCGCCGGGCGCCGAGGTCGGGAGGCTTTCATGCGCAGCCTGCTTGGCGCCGTTGGAAGCCGTGGACGGGGCCGCAACGCCCGGACGGTCACGGAAATAGAGCAGCGAGACCGCCACCAGAATGGCCAAGGCTGCCAAAACGAGCAGACGCGTCGGATTCACTGACTGTTCGATCGGTAAGGAAAACCGGCGCGATTATGCGATGCGTCCGAACCACGCGACCGAGAGCGCCGCACCCAGGGTCGCAAAGAGTGCCGCCGCAAGCGCGAAGAGCGCCGAGACTTCGGTCTCCCGCTTCTCCACGGCCATGCGGCTCGACAGCTTCTCGTACACCTTCTTCAAGTCCGCGGCCGTGCCCGCGTAGAAGTACTCGCCTGCCGTGCGGTGGGCGATCTGCTTCAAGGTGTCCTCGTCGAGCCGCACGCGCATGCTCCAGCCCTCGAATCCGATCGTCTCGCCGGCGACCGTGCCCACACCCACCGTGTAGATACGCACCCCCCGATCGGCGGCCATCTTGGCCGCCTCGAGCGGGTCGATGCCGGTCGTGCGCTGCCCGTCGGTCAGCATGATGATGGCTGCGCTCGTATAGCTGCCCGGGGCGACCGGCTCGCGTTCCTTCTTCGGCTTCTCCTGTGCAGACTCGCCGAGCGGACGCGCGCGGGAGGGCTGCCCCCACTGCATCTGGCTCACATCGATGCCATCGTCTGGAAAAAGCGTGGCCAGCGAGACCGCGATCGCGTTACCCGTGGCCGTGCCGCGCTGGAGCTGGAGGGCGTCGATCGCCGCCACCAGATCCTCGCGCGAGAGCGTTGGCAGTTGTGCCACCTGTGCTGTCCCCGCGAAGGCGACGATGCCGACCCGCACATCACGCGGCAGGTCGGTGAGAAACGCCTTGGCCGCATTCTGCGCGGCAACCAGGCGGTTCGGCTCCACGTCCTTCGCGCGCATCGAACCGGAGACATCCATCGCAAGGATGATGGTCTGCTTGTTGAGCGGCAGCGTGAGCGTCGTGACCGGCCGCGCAGCCGCAAGCAGCATGAGCGTGAGCGCAAGCAGGAGCAGGATTGGCGGAATGTGACGGCGCCAAGCCGGCCCGCGCTCGGCCGCCTGCTTGATGAGCACGAAATTGCCGTAACTGACCACGGCTTTCTTCCGCCGCCGGAGCAGCCAGAGGTAGGCGAGCACCAAGAGCGGCGGCAGCACGAGCAGCCAGAGGAACGTGGGCCAGAGAAAGGTCGGCAGCGTCATGCCACGACTCCTTAGGCGAGACGGGGAGCGACAGCCGCGTCGGTGCGGCGGCCGGATGAATCAAGCGCAGAGGCGTGGTTCGCTGCGCGCTGGCGGTGTCGCCGCTCGGCAAGATAGGCAAGCACATTGTCGAGCACGCTTCGGTCGGTCGTGAGCGTGAGCAGCGGCACGCCGACCCGGGCCAGTGCCGCGTCGATCGACTCGCGCTGGGCCGCAGCGAGCCGGTCGAAACGCGCACGCAAGGCCGGATCACTCGAGTCGATGAATAGCTGCTCGCCGGTCTCGGGGTCTTCGAACGTCATGAGGCCGACGTCCGGCAGCACGCTCTCGAGCGGATCGGTCAGCTTGACCGCAAGCACGTCATGACGCTCGGCGAGCCGCCCGAGCGGAATCTCCCAGCCCGGCTGGGAGATGAAATCGGTGAGTACGAACACGGTCGAGCGCCGGCGGATCGTTGCCGCCGCGCGCTCGAAGAGCTGCGCGAGGTGGGTCGCGCCCACCGGGGCCAGCGTGGGCCGACCAAGCAACCGATGCGCAATCTCGAGTACCTGGCGACGGCCACTTCGCGCCGGAATGACGGTATCCACCGCCCCGCCGTAGATCATCGCGCCGACCCGATTGCCGCGCGATGCGATGAGTCGGGCCATGAGCACCGCGAACTCGATCGTGATGTCGCGCTTGTTGCGCGGCCCCGAGCCGAAGGCCGTGGACGGCGAAAGATCGGTCAGAAGCCAGGCCGACATTTCCCGGTCCTCGGCGTACTGGCGCACGTGCGGGACGTGCAGCCGTGCCGTGACGTTCCAGTCGATGTGGCGGACATCGTCATGCATCTGGTATTCGCGCAGATCGACGAGGTCGATGCCTGCACCGCGAAAGAGCGTCCGGAAATCGCCCTGAAGCAGGCCATCGAGACGACGAAGCGCCGTCCATTCGAGCCTTCGGAGCAGCCGCTCGGCGTCGCCCGCGTGCGGCAGGGTTTCGGACAGCGCGCGGGCGTGGCTGTCGGCGTCTCGCCCATCCTCGCTGCCCGCCACGAGCGCAAGCGCTGCGGTGTTCTTCCGCGATCCTCCGAACCAGCGTGAGAGCGTCCTCTTCATGGTGCGGTTCTTGGTCTCCGTATCGCGCTGCCGCGGGTCGCCTCGAGGTACCCCTTTACGCGGCTTGCACGAGGCTGCCGTCGCGCGCACCCTCGCGGGCCGCCGCTTCCTCCGCCGACTTGAGTGCTTCGCGCGGCAGGGTGAGCCGGGCCGTGAGCTTCGCGAGCAGCGCATCCGCGGTGAGCCCCTCGCTCATCGCTTCGTAAGAAAGCGTGAGCCGATGGCGGAGCACGTCGTTCACGAGGGCCGCGACATCCTCGCCGAGCACGTAACGGCGTCCGCGCATCAAGGCGAGCGCCCGCGCACCTTCGATGAGCGAGATCGATCCGCGGGGCGAGGCGCCGAGCGTGATGTACCTGCGAAGCTCCGGCAGGCCGACGCTCGCGGGATCGCGGGTTGCGGCCACGAGCCTCACCGCGTAGCGCACGAACGCGGGATCGACATACACCGCACGGCATTCGCGCTCGAGTTCGATCAGTTCGGCGAGCGTGGCGGCCTGCGCGATCGCCTCTGCGGCGCCGGTCGCGCGCTCGACGATCACGAATTCCTCATCCGCGCTCGGGTAGCCCACGAGAACCTTCATCATGAAGCGATCGACCTGCGCCTCGGGCAGCGCGTAGGTGCCCTCGGTCTCGATCGGGTTCTGCGTCGCCATGACGACGAAAGGTCGCGGCACGCGATGTGTCTCGCCCGCGATCGTCACCTGCCGTTCCTGCATGACCTCGAGCAGCGCACTCTGCACCTTGGCCGGCGCGCGGTTGATCTCGTCGGCAAGGAGCAGGTTCGTGAACACCGGCCCGAGCGTGGTCGAGAAATCGCCGGTCTTTTGGTTGTACATGCGCGTGCCGACGAGATCGGCCGGTACGAGATCCGGCGTGAACTGGATGCGCCGGAACGCCCCACCGATCGCCTCGGCCAGCGTCTTGACCGTCAACGTCTTGGCCAGGCCCGGCACACCCTCCACGAGCAGATGGCCCTGCGCGATGAGGGCGATCAGCACGCGCTCGAGAAACGCATCTTGCCCGACGACGACACGCTTGACTTCGTAGAGCACCCGTTCGCAGAGTGCGGCACTGCGAGCCGCGGGATCGGAGTTGGAGAGATCGTTCATGCTTGAAAATCGTGGGAAGGATGCATCGAGGGGCGGGGACAGGACAACGGCGACGAGGTTCAGAACGGAGGCATTCCCACTGCGCTCGCGGCGTTCTCGATCGGCACCGCAAAGCCGATACCGACAAAGGTGCGGTCACCTTCATTCGGATTGAGGATGGCGGTGACGATGCCGAGCACTTCACCGTCGGCATTGATGAGCGGCCCGCCCGAGTTGCCCGGATTCGCTGCCGCATCGAACTGGATCAGGTTGGTCATCACCTGGTTTCCTTCGGGCGAGCGGAAATTGCGGCCCTTGCCCGAGACTACCCCGGCCGAAAGCGACGGACCGATGCCGAACGGAAAACCCACGGCGAAGACGTGATCGCCCTGCGCGAGCCCGGCGGTCGATGCCATCGCTGCCGGGAAAAGGTCGTCGGGGATGGTCTTCGGGCGGATGACCGCGAGGTCGTGCTCGGGCCGCATGCCCATGAGCAGCGCGTCACTGGACGTGCCGTCGAAGAAGGTCACCTTGATCCGGTCGGAGCCCGCGACGACGTGCAGGTTCGTGAGGATCGTGCCGTTGTCGAGGATGACGACGCCGCTGCCGACACCGTTCTCGTTCTCCTCCCCGCTCTTCGGATCGACCACGAAGCCATCCACGCGCACGACCGATCTCTCGATCACCTCGTAGGCCTTCGCTGCAGGCGACGGCAGCGTGACGCTTTTCAATGCATGTTCGACCGCGGCATCGATGTCCTCCTGCGTAAGGCGCTGCGCCGGCGCCTGTCGTGCGTTTTGCCACGAAAGCACCGGCACGAGGATCGCGATCGCCCCGAGGGCACCAAAGAGCGCCGAGCGGAGTGCGGGTCGCTGCGAGAGCGCGCCGCCGGGGCGCATCGAAAGCGCACGCAGGCGATCGCGAATGGAGGACCTCGGTGTCGCGTCGCCCGCCATGGCTCGCCTGCCCATGTCGTTGAGAAGAGCCGAACTTTAGCGCGATCGCCCCGGCTGCGCACGCACGGGTTCCCCGGGGTGAACACTCGATGTCAAGAGCTGCAGGAGAGCATCGAGCAGCCCGGTTTCTGCCTTGCCCAGTCCGGCCGTTTCTCGGCGTAGCGCTCGCGGCCCGGCTGTTCATCGTAAGGTCGGCGCAACACGTCCATGAGCTCATGGAGCGGCCCGAGATCACCCGCGGTGGCCGCGTCGATCGCCTCCTGCGCGAGGTAATTGCGCGGCACGAAGCGCGGGTTCATGCGATCCATGCGCGCGCAGCGGGCCTCTGGCGGCTCGCCGACATGGTCGACCGCGGCTTTCCAACGGCCAAACCAAGCGCTGAACGCGGGCTCGGCGGCTTGCCACGCGTGCTCGCCGTAGAACGCATGGCGCAAATCGTCGGGCTCGGCCGCGCGCGCGAGGTCGCGGAAGAAGAGCGTGTAGTCGACCTCACTCTCGCCCATCCAGGCGAAGAGCGCTTCCGCCAGCGCCTGCGCGGTCGCGCTCGGGGCAGGAAACCCGAGCTTGCCCGCGAACGATCGCGTGGTCACTTCGGCGTGTTCCCGCGCATAGCGCTCGAGCCCGGCCTCGAGCGCCTCGGGCGCGACATCGAGTGTTGCGAGCGCGTCGCCAAGCCGCGCGAGATTCCACTGCGCGATGGCAGGTTGACGGCCAAAGCAGTAGCGCCGGCCCTGCGCGTCGGTGGTGTTGGGGGTCCACCCCGGATCGAAGACATCGATCCAGCCGTAGGGGCCGTAGTCGATCGTGAGCCCAAGGATCGACATGTTGTCGGTGTTCATCACGCCATGGACGAAGCCGACGCGCATCCATTCGGCCACGAGCCGCGCAGTCCGTGCGCAGACTTCACCGAACCAGGCGGCGATGCGTGCAGGCCCCGGCGCCACGTCGGGGACCTCTGGGTACCACCCCTCGATCACGTACTCGACGAGCCGAGAGAGCAACTCGCGCTCACCGCGCGAGGCCAGG
>CALDYQ010000069.1 GCA_937944385.1 uncultured Burkholderiales bacterium
CGCGATCAGGTCGTTCATTCGAGCCCAGGGGACTTTGCGGCCGATCTGCGTCAGGTATGGCGTAACGCGGTGAACGTGTGCTCGGAAGATGCCGAGATGGTCATCCGGTTCGGCGGCATCACGGACAGGCGCGCCGACCCGCTCGACCTCATCAAGAGTTCCCTCAGTGACAGCGGCTGGCGTATCACCACCATCAGGGAGGCTGGGTCTGCCACAGAAGGCAAGCGCCAGGCGGATGCCTTCCTGCGCACCAAGTCCAAGCCGATGGTCGAGTACGACGTTTGGGCGGCCAAGGTATGACACCTAAGACGTCAACAGTCATCCGTCTGCGTTGCAAAGTCATCGAATCCACGCCCTCAAGGCGAAGGCGTTACCAACTGACTCGAGAATGAGACGCGGGTTCGGTTCCGTGTTCCGCCACCAAACACAAAAGCCCGAACCCGTTTCGGGCTTTTTTGTTTCTGCCCGAGACGCCAGTGTCGAGACGCCTGGGTGCGTGTGCCTCGGCAGGCACCCCTCGCGACCGCTCGCTGCCTCCGCGCCGTGTGGGGGCGCCGTAGCGCGGGGGCGCCGTGGCGTGGGGGCGGCGGCAGTGCTTTTCGGGCGAGTTTGGGGTTGGCCGCAGTCGTCCGAGGTCCCGTCCTGAGGCGGCTCCGGGTCGTCGAGCCCTGTCCATGCCTTGCCTGTCCAGCTTCGTGTCGACCAGACTGCGAGCGGCTTGAAATTTTTGGGATGTGTGTACGCATGTCGTGGCCGCCGCTGTTCGTTGTCTGGCTCAAGCGCGATCTGCGTCTCGCCGATCATGCGCCGCTTGCGGCTGCCGTCGAAGCAGCGCGGCAGGCGGCGGACTCGGGCGCGCGGGTGCTTGCGCTTTGGCTCGATGAGCCGGGCTACTGGGCGGGCGAGGAGGTCTCATCTCGTCAGCGCGCCTGGCTTCTGGGCTGCGCAGCGGATCTCGATCAGGCGCTGCGGGCGCTCGGCGGCCGGCTGCACGTGCTTGCGCTCGACGCGCCGGAGGCGTTCGCGCGGCTTGCCGCGGCAGTGGGGCGGTTCACGCTTCACTCGCATGAGGAGACCGGCAACGCGTGGACCTACGCACGCGACCGCTCGGTGGCGCGCCTGTGCCGGGAGCGCGGGATCACTTGGCGTGAGTGGCCGAGCGGCGGGGTGGTGCGGCGGCTCGCCTCACGCGACCGCTGGAGCGCGCACTGGATGCGCCGCATGGCGGATGCGCCTCTGGCGGCGCTGCGCGCAGAGGACGTCCCGTTTGCCCCGCTGCCCGCAGCACTCGTGCCGTTTGCGAGTGATGTCGTGGTCGAGGCGCAGCGCGCCCGCGCCGGGCTCGAGGCGGCGCCCGTCACGCCGGGCCGGGCGGCCGCAGAGCAGGCGCTCGCCCGCTTTCTCGACGAACGCCTCGCGCGCTACCGTCGCGGCATGAGTGCTCCGGGCGAGGCGCCTGCGGCCTGTTCGCTGCTTTCGGCGCATTTCGCGGCGGGGACGCTGTCGATCCGCGAGGCGGTGCATGCGGTGTGGGCTGCGCGGGCGGGGGTGTCCGCCGCTGCGCCTTCGGCCGAGCGGCGCGCTGCGCTCGAGGGCCTGAAGAGCTTCGAAGCGCGGTTGCATTGGCATTGCCATTTCATCCAGAAGCTCGAAAGTGCGCCGGATCTCGAACACGTCAATCTGCATCGCGGCTATGACGGCTTGCGCAACGCGGGCGAGCCGACGCCCGACGAGCGGGAGCGACTCGCGCGCTGGAGCGCGGGGCAGACCGGCTGGCCGATGGTGGATGCCTGCATGCGTGCGCTCACTGCGACCGGCTGGCTCAATTTCCGGATGCGGGCCATGCTCATGAGTGTGGCTGCCTATCCGCTCTGGCTCGATTGGCGGGCGCCCGGGGTGCATCTGGCGCGGCTGTTCATCGACTACGAGCCGGGCATTCATTGGCCGCAGGTGCAGATGCAGGCGGGCACGACCGGAATCAATGCGGTGCGGATCTACGACCCGACGAAACAGGCGCTCGACCACGACCCCGAGGGCGAGTTCATCCGTCACTGGGTGCCGGAGCTGCGTGACTTACCGCTCGCCTTCCTGCATCGCCCGTGGCTTGCGCCCGTGCCGCCGCGTGACTATCCGCGGCCGGTGGTCGAGTGGGCCGCCGCGGCGCGGGAAGCGGCGCGCCGGGTCCACGCCCTTCGCCGGGAGGCCGCTGTGCGAGCCGAGGCGGTGCGGGTGTACGACGCCCATGGCTCGCGGCATCCCGGTCGGGAAGGGCGGCCCCGGGCGCGTGGGCGGCGTCCTACCGCGGCTGACCCGGCGCAGGGTACGTTGTTTTAGAGCGGGCCCAGAGCGGGTCCAGAGCGGGTCCAGAGCGGGCCCTTGACCCGCTCCTCCATCTGATGGGCGGGCTGGGTGTACGCCTCGGCTAGCTGCGGCCAATCGCCTCGAGTGCCTCGCGAAGCGCGACGCGGTCCATGGTCTCGAGCGGCAGCGCGAGCAGTTGCAGCATCCGATAGCCGATGGCCTGCCGCGTGAGCTCAAACGCTTGGCGCTTGCCCTCGTCGCCGCCTTCGGCGTTCGAGGGGTCCGGGTAGCCCCAGTGCACCTTGATCGGGCTCTCGCCGTTGCGGCCAACGAATACGGGACAGGCTTCGCCCGCAGCACTGTCGCAGACCGTGATGACGATCGAGAGGGCTGGCGCATCTGGGGAGGCGAAGCGATCCCAGCTCTTGCTGTGTACGCCGCTCGTGTCGATGCCGGCACGTTGGAGCACCTCGAGCGCGAAGGGGTTGATGCGCCCACTCGGCGCGCTTCCTGCACTGTGGGCGCGGACGTCACGGCCGAGCTTGCGTGCCCAGTGGTTGAGCATGCATTCGGATAGCACGCTGCGCGCCGAATTGTGCGTGCAGAGGATGAGAACGTGAGTCGTCATCGAGGCCTCTTCCGTTTAGCAGCAGCCGCTGGCTTGCGTCTTGACCGGGATACCCACGGGCCGGCCGCGCGGCGCACAGCAGGCGCCTGCGGCCGCAGCCGGGGCGGTTTCGGTCTTTTCATGGAACACCGGGATGCTGCCGAGCGTGTGAAAGTGCTCCCAAGCGATTCCTTGCGGGTCGGTGATCCAGTACTTGTCGCTGCGGGCGTAACAGCAGGTGGTCTCCCCTTCGTCGAGCAGCGCGAGGTCGGCGGCTGCAGCCCGCTCCTTGAGTGCGTCGAGTTCGGCGGGGTCATCGGTCTGGATGCCCAGGTGGTCGAGCCCGGGCTGCGCGCCGCGGGTGGAGATCGCGAAATTCACCGGTGGATCCTCGATCATCCACTTCGCGTAGTCGCTCTCTACGCGCGTGGGCGAGGCGCCAAAGAGCTTGGAATAAAAGCCGATGCTGCGGTCGAGGTCATCGACATGAAGATGCACATGAAAGCGTTTCAAAGAAGTCTCCTGCGGTTCGATTGGGTGAGGTGGTTCAGGCAGCACGCCGTCGCTCCCTACGTGCTGACACAGTGACAGTGGTCGCGGCGCCTTGCGACAACATCGTGAAAGCGCCCTGATCACCCTGATTCTCTCTGTTCTGCAGGGCAGATACGATGAAAGAGTAGTGACCCCTTCGGCCCCCGGCACGCCCGGATGGGATACCGCGCGCAACGCTGCGCTCGATACTGCCCTCGATGCTGCGCCCGATGCGGCACACTCCCGTCATGACTTCAAGTACGCAGGCTTTGCTCGAGCGGCATCAGGTTTGGATCTATCTCGTGGCGATCGGCCTTGGGCTTGCCGCTGCGGGCCATTGGCCAGCCACACAGGCCCCGTTCGAGGCGGCGCTCTGGCCGGTGCTTGCGCTCTTGCTCTACGTCACCTTCGCGCAGATTCCGCTTCTGCACGTGCGCGAGGCCTTCGCCGATCGCCGCCTCATGGCCGCCAACCTGCTTGGTAACTTCGTGGCGATCCCGCTCGTCGTTGCGCTCCTGCTGCTCGCGTTCCCGGCCGTGGCCGGGGATGCGGCGCTCCGGCTCGGCGTGGTGCTCGTGCTCGTCGTGCCCTGTACCGACTGGTTCATCACCTTCACCGCACTCGGCCGGGGCGATCCGGCGCGAGCGCTCGCGCTCACGCCAGTCAACCTCGTGCTGCAGCTTTTGCTGCTTCCGGTCTATCTGTGGCTGCTCGTACCGAGCGCCGATCTCGGTCGCGCCTTCTCGCTCGCCGCGCTGATGCCGCCCGCGCTTGCGCTGATCGGCCTGCCGCTCTTCGCGGCAGGGCTCACCGAGCTCTGGCTGGAGGCAGCGCCCGAGCGCAGCCTTTGGCGGGAAAGGCTGGCCCTCGCCCCGGTGCCGCTCCTCGCGCTGGTCGTGTTCCTGATTGCTGCAGCGCAGGCCGCCACGGTGCGCGGCTCCATGTCGGTGCTGCTTGCGGTGACGCCGCTCTTCGTCGCCTTTCTGCCGGCGAGCCTCGCCGTCGCGTGGGTCTTGACGCGGCTCTTCGGTCTGACCGAGAGGGCCGGGCGCACGCTGGCGTTCAGCCTGGGCACGCGCAACTCCTTCGTCGTGTTGCCGCTCGCGCTCGCGCTGCCAGCGGGCTGGGAGGCAGCCGCGGTCGTGATCGTCTATCAGTCGCTCGTGGAGCTTTTGGGCATGGTGCTCTGGCTTGCGCTCGTGCCGCGGCTGTCTTTCGCCTCGCGCTGAAACGCCGCGAGCACCGCGCCCACGGCGAGTACGGCAGTCGAGGCCGTGAGCCCCCCCGCCAAGCCGCCCGTGGGGCCGCCGCCCCGGTCGGCGATCCAGCCCACGAGGCTGGGCCCCACGATCTGGCCCACGGCGAAGACGGTCGTGAAGGCGGCAATGCCGCCGGACCACGCCTCGGGCGGTGCGTTGTGGCGCACGAGCGCGGCGGTCGAGGCGACTACCGAGAGAAACACCGCACCGAAGCCCGCAACCGAAAGCACGAGCGCCCAGCGCGCATCGGTCGCCACGGGCAGCAGCGTGGCGAGCGCGAGCAGGCCATTCAGGAGGAGCATCGGCGTGCCGTCGCGGTGGCGGTCGAGGAGCCGCGCCCAGAGAAAGGGCGAGACGATCACTGCAAGCCCGAGCAGCGCGTAGAGCGCGGCGACCTCGCGTCCGCGCAGGCCGTAGAGCGTGAGCAGCTGCACGATGAAGGTCATGTAGCCGATATAGCCCAGACCAAAGCAGAAGTAAGCCGCAAGCCCGAAGGCCAAGCGGCGCAGAGGCACTCGGCTCCGTTTGTTGGCGCGCGGGGTGTGCGTGCCTTCGGGCGAATGGCGTCGCATGATCTCGGCAAAAACCAGGCTGACGAGCGCGAGCGCGACCCATCCCCACGGCCAGGTGGATACTCGTCCCGCGGTGGCCACCGAAGCCGCCGTGGTGATCGCAGCGATAGGGGGCAGTGCGAGTGCGGCAATGATGATCCCGATGCCAGTGCCGCCGTAGTAGAGGCCGAGGATGAGGCCGGTACGTCCTGCGTCACGCACCTCATGGCGGCTCGCAAGCTGCGCGGCGAGCAGCCCGCCCGAGACGAAGGTGAGCGCGCTCGCGACCCCGGTAGCGAAGCGAAGTGCGTAGAGCGCACCCTCAGCCCGGACGAGCGCGTGCAGGGCCAGCGTGAGCGCGGCGAGGAGGGCGCCGCCCACGAACACATGTTTGGCCGGACGTCGAGCGAGCAGCAGTGGCGTCGAGAGCGCGCCGGCGAGATAGCCCGCGGCATTGGCCGTGTTCATGGCCCCGGCGGTGAAGTAGCTCCAGCCGAGATCGGCACGCATCGGTGGCAGGAGAAGTGCATAGGCGAACCGGGCGAGCCCGAGCGACACCGCCGCGCCGAGCGCGAGCGCGAGGGCGGCGACGAGGAGCGCGCGCGATGCGCTGGGCGTGGCTTCCGGCGGGGTGGACATGACGTGCAGTATCGCGGCTGGTGCAGGAACCGCAGACAGCGTGAGGTCACCGCCAGCCGTTATGCTCGGCACATGAGCCCCACACCCACCGATCCCCCGACCGCCACCTTCGGCCTCATCATCATCGGTGACGAGATCCTCTCCGGCCGCCGACAGGACAAGCACCTTGGCCGGGTCATCGAACTGCTCTCCGCGCGTGGGCTCTCGCTCGCCTGGGCCGAATATGTGGGCGATGATCGCGCGCGGATCACGGCCGCGCTCCGGCGCGCCTTTGCAAGCGGAGACATCGTGTTTTCGACCGGCGGCATCGGCGCCACGCCGGATGACCACACGCGGCAATGTGCGGCCGAGGCGCTAGGGCGACCGCTCGAGTTGCATCCCGAAGCCGAGCGACTCATCCGCGAGCGAATGGAGGAGGTCGCGCGCGAACAGGGCGTGCCCTTCGAGCCCGACCGGCCGGATAACCTGCACCGGCTCAACATGGGGGTCTTCCCCGAGGGCGCGGAGATCATCCCGAATCCCTACAACAAGATTCCAGGCTTTTCGATCGGGCAGGTTCATTTCGTGCCGGGCTTTCCGGTGATGGCCTGGCCGATGATCGAGGGGCTGCTCGATACGCGCTATGCGCACCTGCACCGGCGCGGTGCCCGCATCGAGCGCTCGGTCATCGCCTACGGCGCGATGGAGGCCGCACTCACGCCGCTCATGGAGGCGATCGAGGCGGCGCACCCGCGTGTGCGGGTGTTCAGCCTGCCCTCGGTCGATCATCCGGTGCATGGGCGGCACATCGAGCTCGGCGTGAAGGGGCCGCCCGAGGCGGTCGCCGCCGCCTGGCCGATGCTCGTGGCCGGGCTCGCCGAGCGCCGTGTGAAGACGGGCCCGGAGAGCGTGCGGGGCTGAGTCTCCAGCCTTCGGGTGGATGCTTCAGCGAACGCGGCGGAACTGGATCGGCAGCGCCCGGTCGCCGACCGCGCGGGCACGGAAGCCGCTGCCCGTCTCCTCGATCTCGTAGCGATTGAAGCCGAAATAGAGCTCGCCGTTCCGGAAGTAGCCATCCATGCGCGAGCGGTTCGGCAGCATGAGTGCGACCACGCCGTCGGAGTAGACCGAGAGCTCCACCGGACCGCCGAACTCGGGCGCATTGGCCGAGAAGACACCGATCGCGAACGGGGGTGGGGGCTCCGACCAGCTCTGATTAGGCCGGTTGGTCACCGGATTCGGGTCCCACGTGCCGCCCCAGGCCGGCCCGCTGCCGCGCACTTCGATCCGCCATTGCTGGTTCTCGCCCCCGTGGCAGTCGAACTGCGCAATGTTGGCGCCATCCTCGAAGCCGCCGCTCGCAAGGTCGAGGCACTTGCCGGTGCCCACGTTGACGAAACGGCTGAAGCCGCGGCCCGCGGGTTCGATGCGCCAGCGCTGAGGCGCGCTGCCGTACCAGCTTTGCTGGCTGACATTGGCGTTGTTGCGGTAATCGCCGCCGTAGACGTCCATCACCTTGCCGCTCACGCGCGCGACGATCGCGAGCTCGCCTCGGCCCAGATCGATCATGTCCCAGAGCTGCGCGTTCGTGCCATTGCACGACCACTGGCGGATGTTGGCGCCATCATCGGTGCGCGAGCGCTCGACGTCGACGCATTTGCCGCTCGCACGGGAGACGATCATCCCCGCATAGACCACGCGGCCCTGCGGACGACTCGCTAGGGGCGGCTGGATCGGCGGACGCACCGGCGGCTGCGCGACGGCCACGCTCTGGATGCGCCAGAGCTGGTTCGCACCACCCGTGCAGCGGTATTGCGAGACGTTTGCCCCAGGCTCGCGCGAGCGGCCTTCGACGTCGAGGCATTTGCCGCTGCCCTGGTTCACGATCTGCACGAAATCACGGCCGGTGGCATCGAGCCGCCAGCGCTGGGCGTAGCTCCGGTTCCAGCCCCACTGCTGGATGTTGGCGCCGTCGTCCATCGAGCTGCGCGTGACGTCGAGCACGTAGCCGGTGTCGTCATTGACGATCGCGAATTCCCGGCCCCCCAGATCGCGTAGCGACCAGCGCGTGCCCAATCGGCCGCAGACGTCCTGAATCACGTTCGAGCCCTCGCCACCCCATCCGGCCTGCACTGCGAGGCACAGTCCGCTGTTGGCGCTCACGATCTCGCCGCGCTGCCAGAGGCGCCCGTCGTTGACCGGCGTCTGGGCCTGGGCGAGCGCGCCGACGAGCACGCCGACGGCAGCGAGTGCGCGCACCTGGATTTGCCTGCACGGTGACATGTGTTTCCCCTCGAAGTGGTCAATCGTAGACACGCAGAAGTATCAACGAATCAGTCGAGCAGTGCGTGCACGGCGGCCAGGTCCTCGATCGCCGTGCCGACCGACTTGAAGAGCGTGATCTCCTCGGGGGTGGTGCGGACGGGCCAGTCACTGCGCAGAAATTCCGATAGTTCCGAGCGGATGTGCTCGCGCGTGATCACGCCGCGCTCGAGGGGTTGGACGAGATCCCCCGCCTCGGCCAGCGCACCGGCGTAGGTGTCCACGAGGACGCGCGCGCTGGCGACCGTGGCATCGTCCGCCTCGCGCATCGTGCGACGGAAGCCACCGACGAGATCGAGATGGGTGCCGGGCGCAAGCCACGCGCCCTGGACGAGCGGGGTCTCGGACGTGGTCGCGGCACAGATGAGCCCGCTCGATGCGCAGGCCTGTGCGAGATCGGGCGCCACCGCGACCGGGCGGCCAGCGCACTCCGAGGAAGCGCGGATCAGGGCCGCCGTCTGCGCGGCCCGCTCGAGGTTTCGGCCCCAGACGGTGACCTGCCCGATCGCCGGATTGAGCGCGAGATGCGCCCGCGCCATCCAGGGCGCGAGATGCCCGGTGCCAATGACGAGCAGGCGCTCCGGCCTGGGTGGACCGTTTCCGCTGCTGGTCGTCGACGGCCTCGCGGGACCCAAGACGAACGGCAGCATCCACTCATTCCAGCGCAGGCACTTCGGTCCGGCCGGTGCCGATGGACGGATCGATCCCGGGCAGCAGACGCTGCAGAAGATCATCGAATTGCTCAACGGACTCGGACCGAATCCGCCCAGCAGCCAGCAGTTCAGCGGATTCAACGAGCAGCAGACGGCGATCCTGCAACGCGCTATCCGTGACGCACGCGTCATCTGCGACAACGCCATCTCGCTTTCGGCCATCGCGTTTGCAATGAAGGAGCCGAATCGCACTGTCACCTCGTTGCTTCACAACTTCGACATCGACGTCAAGGCCGAGAATCCGATCGTGGCTGCTTTCGAGAGCACCAAGCTCATGATGCTTCAGCGCCGACTCACGACGCTGCGTGCTTGCCTGCAGCAGGACGTGCCATTCGTCCATGAACCCACCCCAGGCTTCCCGGAGGCGTGGGTGGTTGGCGTGGATGACCCGACCGTGCACATCAAGCCTTCGTTCTTCGACGACGGCTTCAAGACGGATCTTTCCAGGGCTGCCACCATCCTGCACGAGCGGGCCCATACGGCGCTGAAGGCACCAGGACACCCGGGCATTCTCGATGGCGGTGGTCTCGCAACCATGGTCGTGGACGCACACGTCGACAAGCGTCCCCTCTACAGGAACCGCGCCCGCTTCTTCGATGATGCACTGGCCAATCCATACGACTACGAGTGGCTTTGCGTATCGATCGATTCGCGCTACGCCCCAATGGGCACGGGGGTCGGACCCACGCTCGCGATGCGCATGAGCTGCGGCTGTGGAGCGATGGCTTGAGGGGTGACCAGCGCTCCGTGACTCTCGGCGCTAGGGCCAGAGCTGCATGACCCAGTAGCCGACAAGTCCCGCCACGATGCAGGCGAGGCCGATCGTGCGCAGCTGGCCGTCGCTCATCTGAATGATGCGCTGCATCGTCTCGCGCCAGCGGGCTGGCGCAAGGAAAGGCATCAGGCCCTCCACGACGAGGACGAGGCAGAGCGCGGCGAGTAGTTCGCTCACGGGCGTAAGCCTTCTTTACTGACCTTCGTTACTTGACGTTGCGGCCGCCGTTCCGGAGGAACCGGAAGAACTCCGAGCTCGGGTCGAGCACCATCACGTCGCTCTTGTTGGCGAACGAGGCCTTGTAGGCTTCGAGCGAGCGATAGAAGGCGTAGAAGTCAGGATTGACGCCGTAGGCCGCACCATAGATCGCGGTGGCCTTGGCATCACCCTGACCCTTCTGGTCCTGCGCCTTCTTGTACGCCTCGGCGAGGATCACCTGGGCCTGCTTGTCGGCTTCGGCCTTGATGCGTTCGCTTTCGGCGGCACCGGTGGAGCGCAGTTCGGCGGCGACGCGTTGCCGCTCGGAGCGCATCCGGTCGAACACGGCGTTGGTGACGCGCTCATCGAGATCGACGCGCTTGAGGCGCACATCGGCGACGTTGACGCCGATCTTGGCCGCATCGGGCTGCACCCGGTCGCGCACGATGTTCATGATGCGGTCGCGATCGGTGGTGACGACTTCCTGCAGGGTACGTTTGCCGAATTCCTCGCGGATGAGTGCGGTGAGCACCTGCGAGAGCCGGATCTGCGCCTGGCGCTCGTCGGTGCCGACGGCCTGGCGGTAGAGACGCGCGTCGATGATCCGCCACTTGACGAAGTAGTCGACGAGTAGCGGTTCGTTGTCCTTGGTGATGATGCGCTCGCTCTCGGGTTCGTCGATGGTCAGCAGCTGCTTGCTGAAGCGATCGACCGACTGCACGAAGGGCAGCTTGGCCGATAGACCCGGCTGGTCGACGGTGCGCACGATCTCGCCGAGCTGGCGGACGACGGCGACCTCGCGCTCGTCGACGATGAAGAGCACCTGCGACATGCCGAAGAGCGCGATGAGGAACAGGGTGAAGACGGGGGCAAGACGGTTCATGGCTTTCGCTTCCGTACGATCAGTTGCGAGCGTCGCGGCCGCCACGGGGATCACGGCCGGCCCCACGGTCGGCGTTGCCGTTGGAGGCGGCCGGTGGCGTCGGCGCGAGCGCCGGCGCGGGCAGTTCCGGCCCTGCGCCCGCGGCCTCGCGCGTGGCCTGCATGAGGCGGTCGAGCGGCAGGTAGAGCAGGCTGTTGCCGCCGGACTTCTGATCCACCAGCACCTTGCTCGTGTTGCCGAGCACCGATTGCATCATGTCGATGTAGAGGCGCTCCCGCGTGACGGCCGGCGCCTTGTTGTATTCGGCGACCACGGCGCGGAATCGCGCCGCATCACCTTCGGCCCGCGAGACGACGGTCTGCTCGTAGGCGGCGGCTTCTTCGAGCAGGCGCGAGGCCCGGCCGCGGGCCTCGGGCACGACCCGGTTCGCGTAGGCCTGACCCTCGTTGCGCACCCGCTCTGCGTCCTGCTGGGCCTTGACCACGTCTTGAAAGGCGTCGACCACGGCCTCGGGCGCGGCGCTTTGCAGGTTGAGGGCGCGTATCGTTATACCGGTGCCGTAGCGATTGAGGATGTCCTGCAGCAACTGGCGCGCGTCAGAGGCCACCTTTTCGCGGCCTTGCGAGAGCAGGAAATCCATTTTGTAGCGACCGACGACCTCGCGCATCGCGCTCTCGGCCGACTGGATGACCGCCTGATCCGGACGCCGATCATTGAACAGGTAGGCGCGCGCATCGTTGAGCACATACTGCACCGTGAAGGTGATGTCGATGATGTTGAGGTCTTCGGTGAGCATCAGCGACTGGCGGGCATTGCCCGAGCGCTGGCCGCTCTTGCCGCCGATCTCGACGTTGCGCACGTCGGTCAGGCGGACCTTGGTCACCGTGTCGATCGGCCAGGGCAGACGCCAGTTGAGGCCCGGATTCGTCGTCGCGTGGTATTTGCCGAAGCGCTGCACGATGCCACGCTCCCGGTCGTCGACCACGTAAAAGCCCGAGGCGAGCCACAGAAGGATCGCGCCCGCGGCGAGGATGCCCAAGCCTCCAGCCGCGAACCTGGGGCTGATGCTCGGCAACTGCGGCCCGCCGCCACCGCCACTGCCGCCACCCAACGGAGCGCGGCGCTTCTTGCCCCCGAAGATTTCGGCGATGCGGTCGTTGACCTTTTTGAGCAGTTCGTCGAGGTCGGGTGGGCCGCCGGGGCCACCCGGGCGACCGCCACCACCACCACCGTCGGAACCGCCGCTGTTGCGCGCCTCGTTGCGCGGCAGCTCTTCGCCATCACGCGGCTCGGACGCCGGCGACTCGCCCGATTTGCCCTGGCTCGCGCCGGGCTTCCGACCCCATTGCGGATCATTGAGGGACATCAGTACCCGCTGCCGCAAGCGAAGCCCGAGGGTCCGCCAGAACGCAAGCCAACGGGAAAGTAGCGAGCCAGAAACGCGTCGCGCGTGTGTGTTCATGTCAAACCGGGCGCATCATGCCACGCGCCAATTGCATCAGGGGGATCAGAGGGTTCGAGAGCAGGCGAAGACGATGGATCCATCGAGCCATCCGCGGTGCTTTCCACCCAGGGTGAATTTTGGCGCGGAAAGCGTGCCTGCAAGGCCGCACGGAGCGCGGGAATACCCGCCCCGGACCGTGCAGAGACGAATATGCGCTCAGCCTGCCCGTGCTCATCCCTGTCGACCCGGCCGATTTCGTCGGTCAGGCCGCCCAGGTCGCATTTGTTGATGACGATGATGCGCGGAATGTTGCCTGCTCCAATCTCATCGAGCACCTGATCGACCGCTTCGATCTGCGCCTCGCGCTCATCGCTGGCGCCATCGACCACATGAAGGAGCAGGTCGGATTCGACCGCCTCGAGCAGCGTCGCGCGGAAGGCGGTGACCAGTTCATGCGGCAGATGGCGCACGAAGCCCACGGTGTCGGAGATGACCATGGGTTGCGCATCCGGCAGGTAGAGCTTGCGCACCGTCGTGTCGAGGGTGGCGAAGAGCTGGTCCGCAGCATAGGTGCCCGCCGCAGTGAGCCG
The DNA here is from genome assembly GCA_937944385.1 of uncultured Burkholderiales bacterium. Taxonomy (GTDB): domain Bacteria; phylum Pseudomonadota; class Gammaproteobacteria; order Burkholderiales; family Casimicrobiaceae; genus Casimicrobium. The sequence continues at coordinate 12,793 of CALDYQ010000069.1, forward strand.
ATTGAACAGTGTCGATTTGCCCGCGTTCGTGTAGCCCACGATGCCGATCGAGATCACGTTGGAACGCTCGCGCCGGCGTCGCTGCGTGCGGCGTTGCGTGGCCACGCGTTCGAGGCGCTCCTTGAGCGCGCGGATCTTCACGGCGATCATGCGCCGGTCAAGCTCGAGCTGCTTCTCGCCAGGGCCCCGCAGCCCGACACCGCCGCGCTGGCGTTCGAGGTGCGACCAGCCCCGCGTGAGGCGCGTGGACAGATGCTCGAGCTGCGCGAGCTCGACCTGTAGCTTGCCCTCGGCCGAGCGTGCGCGCTGCGCGAAGATGTCGAGGATCAGCGAACGGCGATCAATCACGCGACAAGAGAGTGCGCGCTCGAGATTGCGTTCCTGGATACCGGAAAGTTCGTGGTTGAACACGACCAGTTCAGCGGCTTCGCTGGTACAGGCGGTGGCGATCTCGCTCACCTTGCCGCTGCCCGCGAACAGAGCCGGGTCGGGGCGATCACGCTTGCCGCTGACGCTCGCGACCACCTGAACACCCGCCGAGGCGACCAGGGACTTCAGTTCCTCGAGGTCGGCGGAGGTCCCGGCGCGCGGCGTGTTGCCGAGCGCCAATTGCACGATCACCGCGCGCTCGGCGTCGCGCCGTCGCTCGAGATGCGTAAGCTCGCCCCGCGCGCCGCGCCGAAGCGACGCCGTGCGCGGAACGCTCGCGCGCGCAGCGGACTCTCGCGCCGCAGGCGCACGCGACTGGGGCACGGCCTCGTGGCCGCGCGCGACCGGATCACTCAGGGTTTGCGTCTCCGTGAGGCAGGGCCACCGGGCGCGAGGGCACGATGGTCGAGATGGCGTGCTTATAGACCATCTGCGTGACGGTGTTCTTGAGCAGCACGACGTACTGGTCGAAGGATTCGACCTGACCCTGCAGCTTGATGCCATTGACGAGGTAGATCGACACCTGGATGTGCTCCTTGCGAAGCGCATTCAGGAAAGGGTCTTGCAGGGTCTGCCCTTTGTTGCTCATTTGTTGTTCTCCGTCTTGGAAGTTCGCGGTTTGTTGGCGCTCCCGACGTCCGGGCGAACGGCGAGAGAGGGTCGAGGTGCGGGAAAGGCAACGCCTGACGTCATGATCACTGAGATTGGGCCCGAGGGATCGAGTTCAATCAGCGACGGGTCGAGCTTGCGCGACTCCGGCCGGAGCGCGCGCGAGCCTCGGCGGGCGCGGCGTAGGGATTATGCCCCGTTCGAAGTTCGAGCCGGAGCGGCGTGCCGCGCAGCTTGAAGTGTTCGAGCAACTGGCCTTCGAGGTAGCGAAGGTAGGTCGCCGGAAGACGATCGAGCGACGTGCCATGAATGACCACGATGGGTGGGTTGCTTCCGCCCTGGTGGGCATAGCGCAATTTGGGTCGCACGAGGCCAGCGCGGGGTGGCTGTTGTCGCTCGACCGCGGCGTGGATCGCACGCGTGAGCCGGGGCGTGGAGAGCTTCGCGAAGCTGGCCTCATACGCCTGCCGGACCGCGCTCAGGAGCCGGTCGAGCCCGCTTTTCGAGCGCGCGGAAATCGACAGGGCCTGGGCGTAGTCGAGAAAGTAGAGCTTCCGTTCGTACTCCCGCTTCAGGGCGTCGCGCGCTTCGCGGTCGATCGC
>CALDYQ010000070.1 GCA_937944385.1 uncultured Burkholderiales bacterium
GCGGGTTCTCATCCCGCTCTCGAAAAAGAAACGCCCGCTCGCGCGGGCGTTTTGAATTGGCGGAGAGAGCGGGATTCGAACCCGCGGTAGGGTATTAGCCTACACACGCTTTCCAGGCGTGCGACTTAAACCACTCATCCATCTCTCCTGAAAATCTCACATCTCGTCGCACGCGGCAAACGAAACGCTTTGGCTCCGGCCGCTTCGCTTAACGTTCGCTCACGCTCACGTTAGCCTACGCCGCAACGTCGCTTGCGCGAAGTTGTCCAGGCGTGCGACTTAAACCACTCATCCATCTCTCCTGAAAATCTCACATCTCGTCGCACGCAGCAAACGAGACGCTTTGGCTCCGGCCGCTTCGCTCAACGTTCGCTCACGCTCACGTTAGCCGACACCGTAGCGTCAATAGTGCAGAACACCGCATGCACAACGGCAGCTTGGCGTGCGGCTTGAACCGCTATTCCAGTCCCCCGGAGAACTTTTCGCGACCTGCCTGAGGTATCCACATCGGCGTCGCATGCCCATGAACCCTCACCCGGATTTTAAGCCCTACAAACCCAGCTCCTTCCTGATCGCAATCTCGTCCTCTTCCCGGTAGCGGCGGTTCGCGCATTTCGCCTTCCAGTCGTCGATACGCGCCCGCACAGGCTCCACGCGGTCGTTGACCGTCTTGCTGCGCGCGTTGATCGCCGTGATGCGACCGTTGAGATCATCCACCCGGGCGCGGTAGCTGCCCTGCGCCGTGTCGTAGTCGCGCCGCGCCTGCTCGGTCTTGCGGCGACGCTCGAGCAGCGTCTGCCGCTCGGACTCGAGAGCCGCCTTCTCCTCGTCACTCTTCGCGTTGAGGAAGAGGGTCTGCAGTTCACCGAGGCGCCCGCCGATGGCGTCTTCCTCGGTGCGGATGGCGGCGGCACGAGTGCGCAGTTCCTCACCGAGACGATTGAGGTCGGCTTGCTCGGCTTTGACTGCGTCATAGTCACGGAGGAAGGCCTGCTGATCGGCCCGAAGTGCTGCCGCCTCACGGTCGCTCTCGTGCTTCTCGACCATGCAGGCCCTTAGTTCTTCCTTGCTCATGATGCCGTCGACGCGGGGCGTTTCAGCCTCCACCGGCTTGGCAGGCGCACGCGGCGGCGCCTTGGTCGCGGCGGGCTTCGGCGCAGTCTGGGCGAAGGCCGTCGAGAGCATCACGGACACGACGACCCCAGCAACGAGACAACGGCGGATTGAACGGTGATTCATGGCGTGTCCTGTGTTCGCGGATCAGGTTCGGGTTCGAGAAAGCCGTGCTGGCGGTAGGTAACGACGAGCGTGTCCCGCTCGGGCGACGGGCCGGCGGCCCGGAAGGGCGTGGTGCCGTGCACCACGCGGCGGTCGTCAAGCAGCATCGCTGACCACGGCTCAGCCAAGGTAAACGAGGTGAGCGCTTCGCCCCGGTCGTCGTAGATCGTGGTTGTCGCGCCTTCGATGTCGCGCCGACCCAGCATGAGCAGGAGCACATGGTCGACGCCGTCTCGATGCGCGCCCTCGGGTGTGGGGCGGCCTTCGCCCGACCGCGCGTCGATGCGAAACTGATGCGACTCCACATACCAACGTGCAACGCGCTCACCGCGAAGCCGATCGGCCTTGGCCATGACCGCGCCGAAGCGCAGGACGAGTCGGCGGTAGAGCGGCAGGGCACGTGTTGCGGGGGCGATCTCGGCGAAATGCCGGAGCAGTCCCCCATGCAGTCGGTTGTACGCCTTGGGCTGCCAGTGTGGACGATACGGGACGTCCCGAAGCACGGCCGACGGTTGGAGGGGTGTCTCGATCACATGCGATGCATGCCGACGGCAGCGGTACCGCCCACCGTCGGCGAGGTAGGCGTCGCGCGGCAGGTCGTTCCAGGTTGCAGCCAGCGCGGCACGCGCAGCGGAGGAGGCGACCCCGCCCAGAAACGAGAGCACTTCTGCGGCCGGTAAGATTGCAAACCCGTCGCGGGCGAGCCGCTCGGCCGCCCCGTCTGACATCGACGGCGACCGTGAAGACGAAGACATGACGAAACTTTCGATCAACGTGAACCGCGTAGCGCTCTTGCGCAATAGCCGCGATCACGGATGGACCCCCGATCTGCTGGCCGTGGCCGCCCGAATTCTAGAGGCGGGAGCCCACGGCATCACGGTGCACCCGCGCCCGGACGAGCGCCACATCCGCGCCTCCGACGTGGCACCACTCGCGGCACTGGTGGCACGACATCCGGGCCGCGAGTACAACATCGAGGGCAATCCGGAGCACAACCTGCTTGAGCACGTGCACGCCGTGCGCCCCACGCAGGCGACGTTCGTTCCGGATGCCGTCGGCCAGAAAACATCCGATCACGGCTACAGCCCGGAGCACTCGGCAGCGATTGCACCTCTCGTGGCCGAGGCCAAGCAAAGCGCCACGCGCGTGAGCCTCTTCGTCGATGCCGACCCGGCGGCGATCGATGCGGCCAAAGGCGCGGGTGCCGATCGCGTCGAGCTCTACACCGAGCCCTACGCCGCCGCCTTTCACGCGGGTGACTGGCGCACGATGCTCGAGCGCTTCGCCCGCGCTGCAGAGCATGCGCGTTCACTCGGCTTGGGCGTGAATGCCGGGCATGATCTCAATCTCGACAACCTTCCGCCGTTGATTGCCGAGGTCGCACCCGATGAAGTCTCGATCGGGCACGCGGTCGTGGGCGATGCACTGCTCCTTGGGATCGACGAGGCGGTTCGCCGCTACCTGCGGGCCGTGAGCGCACCCGGGGCGTGAAACGAGGCGGTCAGATGAGTGCTCGCTCGAAGCCGATCGCTGTCACGCTTGGCGACCCCGCAGGCGTTGGGCCGGAAATCGTGGCCAGCGTCTGCGCGACTTCAGGCGGCGTGATCGACGGACGGCCACTGCGCGTCTTCGGCCCGCGAGCGGTTCTCGAGCGAGCCTTCGAGCTGTCGGGTGCGACCGCGCCGCGCATCGACTGCGTCGATACGGGCCTGGTTGGCCCGTGGACACCGGGAGCGCCGAGCGTGACCAGTGGACGCGCCGCACTCGCAGCCATCGAAGCCGCCACCGCGGCCTGTCTTCGAGGCGAATGCGCCGCACTGGTGACCGCTCCGATCAGCAAGACGGCGCTCCGGATGGCCGGCACGACCTTCCCCGGGCACACTGAACTGCTCGGCGCGCTCTGCAACACCTCTGAGGTGGCCATGATGTTCGCATCGAGGCGTCTCAACGTCGTGCTCACAACGATCCATCTTTCTTTGGTCGACGCCGTTGCCGCGCTCACGACCGAGCGGATTGCCGGCACGATCCGCTTTGCCCACGAGGCCGGCCCCTGGGTCGCGCCGGATCGACCGGACCGCCCCCGCATCGCAGTCGCCGGGCTCAACCCGCATGCGGGCGAAGACGGACTCTTCGGTCGCGAAGAAATCGAGATCATCGCCCCCGCAGTCGAGCAGGCGCGTCGGGCCGGGATGGATGCGAGCGGCCCCTACCCGCCAGATACGGTTTTCATGCGAGCCGTGCGCGGCGAGTTCGATGCCGTGATTGCCATGACCCATGATCACGGGCTCATCCCGGTCAAGCTCGACGGCTTCGAGCACGCGGTCAACGTGACGCTCGGTCTGCCCTTTCTGCGCACGAGCGTGGACCACGGCACCGCCTACGACATCGCCTGGCAGGGGCGGGCCTCGAGCGAGAACCTGCGCCACGTGCTCGCGTGGACGGCGACTCGGCTTGTGGGCCAGAAATGACGATGAACGAATGCGTCCGCTGCGGCGCCTGTTGCGCGTGGTTTCGGGTAGATTTTTCGGTCTACGAGCTGGACGGCGCGGGCGGTAGCGTTCCAGAGACACTCGCCATCGCGGTCAACGGCACGACCGTGCGCATGCGCGGCACCGATCACTGGCCGCCGCGCTGCGCCGCGCTTTGCGGGACCCTGGGCCAGCAGGTGCACTGCGCGATCTACGAGTGGCGGCCCAACCCCTGCCGTGAGTTCGCCGAGGGCAGCGCGGCCTGCGCCGAGGCGCGCCGTCGGCACGGGCTGCCGCCGCTTGCGTGAGAACCCGCCCGTCCGCGCCACATCCACTGCCGCGGCGACAATAGCGCGGGTGATCGCTGTCGTGTGACCGGAGGACGCTGCCGACCAGCCTGCGCCCACGTCAAGGACCCTACGCTCGTGAGCCCCACCGAAAGCTTTCTTCTCCTCGCTGCGCTGATCTTTGTGGGTGCCTTCTTTGCGCTCGCCGAGATCAGCTTTGCCGCTGCGCGCCCGACACGGCTGGAAGCGCTCGCCGCGCAAGGCGAACGTCGCGCCCGCCTCGTGCTCGACATGCAAGAGCGGCCTGGCGACTATTTCGCAGTCGCCCAGATCGGCCTCAACGTCGTCGCGCTCGTGGGCGGCATCGTCGGTGATGAGGTGTTCGGCTCACCGTTCGCCGCGGTCTTCGCTCTCGTATTGCCGGAGAACATGGCCCGGCTGGCAGGGCTTGCAGCCTCGATCGCGGTCATGACCGCGCTGTTTCTCACCCTCTCGGATCTGCTGCCCAAACGCTGGGGCATGGCCGAGCCCGAACGCATGGCCGTCCGCGTCATCGGCCCGATGCGCGCCCTGATCGTCGTGCTCAAGCCTTTCGTCTGGCTGTTCGGCAAGCTGACCGACGGCTTGATGCGCCTTCTCGGCCTGCCCACCGAGCGCGCAGATCAGGTGACCGCCGCCGACGTGCTCGCGATGGCCGAGGCCGGCGCGCGCTCGGGTGCGCTGCATCGGGACGAGCAGCGCATGATCGAAAGCGTGTTCGAGATGGACACCCGCACGATCTCGACCGCGATGACGCCTCGCGACCGCATCGCCTGGTTCGACAAGAATGATCCCGAACCCGTCGTCCGCGCCCGAATCGCGCTCGAGCCCTTCTCCACCTATCCCGTCTGCGACGGCGATCTCGATCACGTCATCGGCTATGTGGACGCGAAAGATCTGTTCCAGCGCGTGCTCAACGGCCAGTCGATCGCGCTCACCCAGGATGGACTCCTGCGTAAGCTGCTCGTTCTACCCGACCGGGTGACGCTGGCCGAAGCCCTCGACCAGTTCCGTGAAGCACGCGAAGACTTCGCAGTCATCGTCAACGAGTACGCGGTCGTCGTCGGCGTGCTCACACTCAACGACGTCATGAGCACCGTGATGGGCGAGCTCGTGAGTCCGCTGAGCGAGGACCTGATCGTCAGCCGGGACGACGGCTCCTGGCTTGTCGACGGCATTGCCCCGATGGCCGATGTAGTCCGCGCGCTGGACATCGATGAGGGACTGCCCGACCCGGAGGAGTACGAGACCCTCGCCGGCTTTCTGATGCATCTGCTCCGCCGCGTGCCGCGCCGCACCGACGTCGTACGCTGGGGCGGCTTTCGCTTCGAGGTGATGGACGTGGACGCCTTCCGGATCGACCAGGTGCTGGTCACGCGCATCGGTGAGCCGCCGTCATCAGCCGAGCGCGCGCTCAGCCCCGGAACTGCCGGCGGGAGAGCTGGCTAGACCTTCTGGCGATGGCGCACATTGCCCGCGCACCCAGTCGCCAAACGGTGCCCAGACCTCGCTCATCGGCACCGCGATGACCGCGGGGAGCTCGTAGTCATGCAATGCGCGGATCGCGGCTTCGACCTCGGGGTACCGCGCCGCGGTGGTCTTGATCACGAGCCGCCACTCGCAACCTGATTCGATCCGGCCCTGCCATTCGTAGACGCTGTCGATCGCATCGATGTGCACGCAGGCTGCGAGCCGTCGCTCGACGAGCTCGGAAGCGATCGCACGGGCGAGCGACTCGCTGCCCACGGTCGTGAGCACGAGTCGCAACGCGCCCGCAGGCCCAGGCACGCTGGGACGAGTGGGATCAGTGACCAAAGACGATCTCTCCACCCTTGGCATCGACCTTGACCGTCGTGCCTGGCAGGAACTTACCCGCGAGCAGTTCCTTCGACAGCGGGTTCTCGATCGACTGCTGGATCGCCCGCTTCAACGGCCGCGCGCCGTAGACCGGATCGAAGCCGACCTCACAGAGCACCTCGAGCGCGGCATCGGTGACCTCGAGCTTGAGATCGAGTTTGGCGAGCCGCGCCTCGAGCCGGGCGAGCTGGATCTTCGCGATGCCCTTGATCTGGTTCTTGCCGAGCGCGTGGAAGACGACGATTTCGTCGATGCGGTTCACGAACTCCGGCCGGAAGTGGTTCTTCACCTCGGCCATGACCGCAATCTTCACCAGGTCGTAGGGCTCATCCGCCATCGACTGAATCTTCTGACCGCCCAGATTCGAGGTCATGATGATGACCGTGTTCTTGAAATCCACCGTGCGGCCCTGGCCGTCGGTCATTCGACCGTCGTCAAGGGCCTGGAGGAGCACGTTGAACACGTCCGGATGCGCCTTCTCGACTTCGTCGAAGAGGATCACGCTGTAGGGCTTGCGGCGAACCTGCTCGGTGAGCTGACCACCCTCGTCGAAACCGACATAGCCGGGCGGCGCACCGATCAGCCGCGCGACCGAGTGCTTCTCCATGTACTCGCTCATGTCGATGCGGATCAGCGCCTGGTCGCTGTCGAACAGGAACTCGGCGAGCGCCTTCGTGAGCTCGGTCTTGCCGACCCCGGTGGGCCCGAGGAAGAGGAAGGAGCCGTAAGGCTTGTTCGGATCGGCGAGTCCGGCGCGTGAACGACGGATCGCATCCGCGACGAGCCGCACCGCCTCGTCCTGCCCAACCACGCGCTTGTGCAGGGCTTCTTCGATGTGCAGGAGCTTCTCGCGCTCGCCCTGCATCATCTTGGACACCGGGATACCGGTGGCGCGGGAGACGACTTCCGCGATCTCCTCGGCCCCCACCGAGGTACGCAAGAGCCGCGGCTTCTCGGCACCGCCCTTGCCCGCCTCGGCTTCCTTCAGCCGCGCCTCGAGCTCCGGCAGCTTGCCGTATTGGATCTCCGACATGCGCGCGAAATCACCGCGACGGCGCGCCTCGTCCATCTCGTGCCGTAGCCGCTCGATCTGCTCCTTGATGCCCTGGGTTCCCTGCACCGCGGCCTTCTCACCGCGCAGGATCTCCTCGTAGTCGGCGTACTCGCGCTCGAGCTTGGCAATTTCTTCCTCGATGAGCGCGAGTCGCTTTTTCGAGGCCTCGTCGGTTTCCTTCTTGACCGCTTCGCGCTCGATCTTGAGCTGGATCAGACGGCGGTCGAGCTTGTCCATGACCTCGGGTTTCGAGTCGATCTCCATCTTGATCCGACTCGCCGCCTCGTCGATGAGATCGATTGCCTTGTCCGGCAGGAAGCGATCGGTGATGTAGCGGTGCGAGAGTTCCGCCGCGGCGACGATCGCCGGATCGGTGATCTCGACACCGTGGTGCACTTCATAGCGTTCCTGCAGTCCGCGCAGGATGGCAATCGTGGATTCGACCGAGGGCTCGCCCACGAGCACTTTCTGGAAGCGGCGCTCGAGCGCGGCGTCTTTCTCGATGTACTTGCGGTATTCGTCGAGCGTCGTCGCACCCACGCAGTGCAGTTCGCCGCGGGCGAGCGCGGGCTTGAGCATATTGCCCGCATCCATGGCGCCCTCGGCCTTGCCGGCGCCGACCATCGTGTGCAGCTCGTCGATGAAGACGATTGTGCGACCTTCGTCTTTCGCGATGTCCTTGAGCACCGCCTTCAGGCGCTCCTCGAATTCGCCGCGGTATTTGGCCCCGGCGAGCAGCGCCGCCATGTCGAGCGACAGCACGCGCTTGTCCTTCAGGCCCTCGGGCACCTCGCCATTGACGATGCGCTGCGCGAGCCCCTCGACGATCGCGGTCTTGCCGACGCCGGGCTCACCGATCAGCACCGGGTTGTTCTTGGTTCGGCGCTGGAGCACCTGAACGACGCGACGGATTTCGTCGTCACGCCCGATCACCGGGTCGAGTTTGCCGGCGCGCGCCCGCGCGGTGAGGTCGATCGTGTATTTCTCGAGCGACTGGCGTTGGCCTTCGGCCTCCTGCGAATCCACGTTCGCGCCGCCACGCACGGCGGCGATCGCGGCTTCGAGCGTCTTTCGGCTGGCACCCGCGTCCCGGAAGATGCGTCCGGTCTCGCCTTTGTCATCGGCCAGCGCGAGGAGGAAGAGTTCGCTCGCGATGAACTGATCGCCCCGCTTGGTGGCTTCCTTGTCGGTGAGGTTGAGCAGCGTCGAAAGATCCCGGCCGACGGGGATGTTGCCGTCGGTACCTGCGGCATGCCGCGGCAGCCGCTCGATCGCAGCCTTGAGCTCGCGCTCGAGTTTTGCCGTGTTGACCCCGGCACGGGCGAGCAGCGACTTTGTGCCGCCGTCCTCCTGTTCGATGAGCGCCATCAGCAGGTGCTGCGGTTCGATCTGGGTGGCGTCAAGCCCAAGCGCGAGCGACTGCGCATCAGCCAAGGCCTGCTGGAATTTGGTGGTGAGTTTGTCGAAGCGCATCGTCGTTGCCGCTTTCCACGGTAAGAGTTGAACTCACCCGATATCTGGGGTGGACTGCCAGCAGCCTCAAGCGGGTTTAGCGTTGGCTGCCCGCGCTCAGGTCGGCGTTGCGCTAACCTAGATCAATCAATCTTCAGGAAAAAGCTCATGCTCAGGCTGATCAAATGGACGGCCGGCCTGGTTGCCCTTGTCGTGCTGGGGAGCCTCGTCGCTTTGGCCGTGTATGCCTGGCGCAGTCTGCCTGCGGGGAGCGCGGACTATGTGGTCGAGGGTGCCGCGGGGCCGATCTCGATCGTCTTCGATGCCGACGGGGTGCCGACCGTGCGCGCTGGAAACGAAGCTGATCTCGCCTTCGCGCAAGGCTTTCTCCATGCGCGCGACCGGCTTTGGCAACTCGAAATGCACCGCCGGATCGGCCGTGGCGAACTGGCCGAGGTGCTTGGACCCAAGGCACTCGACACCGATAAGTTCCTGCGCACCTTGGGCATCCACCGGGCAGCCTCGGCGCAATTCGCCACCTTCCCCGAGGGAGACAAGGCGTTCTTCCGGGCCTACGCAGCCGGTGTGAATGCCTGGATCGATCGCGGCCTTGTGGCGCGGCCACCTGAATTCCTGGTCCTCAGGGTCCAGCCTGGCCGCTGGACACCCGAGGACTCGGTAGCCTGGGTGCTCATGATGGCCTGGGATCTGGGCGGCAACTGGAACACGGAATTGCTTCGCTTGCAGCTCGCCGCGCGCATGCCGACCGAGCGCGTGATGCAGATCGCTTCCGTCCAGGCGACCGATCCGCTTCCGCCGTATCGCGACTTCGCTGCGCTCTATCGGGACATCGGCGCGCTGCCCCGACAGACGGCAGAGCGCGTACCGCTGGACACGCGGCTGTTCCTTGCGGACGGGATCGAAGGCATCGGCTCGAACAACTGGGTGGTGCATGGCAGCCGCACGGTGTCGGGTAAACCGCTTCTCGCCAATGATCCGCACCTGAGTCTGGCCGCGCCCGCCATCTGGTACTTCGGCCGCTTCAAGGCTCCGGATCTCGAAGTCACCGGGGCCACCCTGCCCGGGGTCCCTGGCGTGGTGCTCGGCCGCACGAAGGGCGCAGCCTGGGGCTTTACGAACACTGCACCCGACGTGCAGGACCTCTACCTCGAGGAATTCAACGCCCAAGGCCGGGTGCGTACGCCCGAGGGCTGGGGCGATGTGAAGACCCGGAAGGAGACGATCCGCGTCAAGGGGCAGCCCGACGTGGAGATCACCGTGCGCGAGACGCGGCACGGACCGGTGATCTCTGACCATCATGCCCCGTCGGCCGCGGCGATCAATGGCGTGCGCTATGGGCTTGCGCTTCGCTGGAGCGCGCTCGACCCGGACAATACGACCGCGCTCGCCGCTCGCCGCATGAACCGCGCGCAGACGGTGGCCGAGGTCAAGGAGGCCCTGAAGCTCTACGTGGCGCCGATGCAGAACGTGGTGATCGCCGACACGCAGGGCAACACGGCCTTCATCGCTGCGGGCCGCGTACCCATTCGCGCCGCGGACAACGAACTGCGCGGACTCGCCCCCGCGCCTGGCTGGGAGCCGCGCTTCGACTGGCAGGGTTGGCTCCCGTTCGAACAACTGCCGCAGGAGAGTGTGACCGCCTACCGTGCAACCGCAAACCAGCGCATTCACGGCGACGACTACCCGCACCACGTGGCGAGCGAGTGGTCGCACATCGGCCGGAAGGCTCGGATCGAGGCGCTGCTCGAAGCCACTGCCAAGCACGACCCGGCGAGCATGCGCACGATCCAGCACGATGTGATCCACACCCACGACACGCCTCTGCTCGACTGGGTGGACCGGATCGCAAGCACGCATCCGCTCGCGGCCGAGGGCAAGCGGCTGCTCAAGGTGTTCGCAGCCGAAAAGAAGGTCGATGCCGCAAGCGACTCGGCGCGCGGGGCGATGCTCTACTGGCTCTGGAGCCGCCATGCAGCCAAGCGGCTCTTCGCCGACGACCTGGGCGAGAGCCTGTTCACAAGCACGTTCGGCCGCCGCGACCTGCGGGTCGCCATCAACCGGGCGGCCCAGACGGCGGATGCGTTCTGGTGCGATAACGTGACGACCCCGGCCCCCGAAACCTGCGAGCAGACGTTTGCGGGTGCCTTCGACGCCGCGCTCGAAGAGGCGAGCCTCACACAAGGCAAGGACCCGGCCCGCTGGCGCTGGGACACGGCGCACGTGGCCCGCTCGGAGCACCGGCCGTTCTCGAACGTACCGTCCCTGGCCTGGCTGTTCGAGCTTCGCGAGCCGACCGCCGGCGACACCTACACCGTGATGGTGGGCAAACTGCGACTGCGCGATCCGGAGCCACTGCTCAACGACTTTGCCGCGAGCCTGCGCGCGGTCTATGACTTGTCGATTGAAGATGCGGATGCCGGTACCTTCATCTACTCGACCGGACAATCCGGTCACCCGTTCTCGCCAAACTACCGCGCTTTTGCCGAGGCCTGGGCCCGTGGTGGGTCGCTGGCTCATCGCTCGCTGTCGCCAAGCGAGGGGGGCGGAACGCTCAATCTGCGACCGCAGTGATTCGGATAGAGGCTGTTCAATCCAGAACTTTTGAGCCGATACAGATCCTTCTGAACTAAACTCGCGCGTCAGCGTGATGTAAGAGATGACTGAGCGCGATGCCCTACCAAAAGACTGCCGCCGGCTTGAGCGAAATCCAGTCACGCCAACTCGGCCTGCGTGCTGAGTTGCGCCGGCTGTTGATCATGGTGGACGGCAAATCGCCGGTCGCTAAATTTGCCGCAGCGTTTCCAGCGGCCGATGTCGAGGCACTGGCGCGCGAACTCGCCGCGCTCGGACTGATCGCCGATCCTCAGGTGCAGCCCGCGGTCACGCCGGCTGGGTCCGCGCCGACGTTGGCCATGTCTGCACCGGCTGCCCAAGTCGCGACGCCGACCACTGATGCACCCGCTGACTTCGCCCAGCCCACGAGGGCGCAATTCAATGCAGCACGACAAGCTGCCGTCCGATTCGTCAACGACAACCTCGGCCCGGGCGGCGAATCACTCGCTCTGCGCCTCGAGCGCTGCAAGAGCCCGGACGAGCTTCGGGCGGCGGTAAGAGAGGCTCGCGGAATGCTCGAGCGCATCCTGGGTGCATCGACCGGCCAGCGCTTCATCGATCATGTTCGGAGCGCCGCCGCAAATGTGGTGTGATACAGGTCCCGAAGCCTCCTGACCCGCCCTGCCGTGTCCCGACCCACTCCTACTTTTCTGAGTGCCGTCCTCGCAGTGCTCTCGGCCTTCGTCGGCATCCGTCGCAGCGGCGCATCGCTTGCTGAACGCGGCGTACGCCCGGTGCATATCGTCGTCGCCGGTGTGATCTGTACGGCGCTTCTGGTGACCACGCTGATCACGATCGTCCGGCTGCTGCTGCCCTGAACGACCTGCCGAACCGCCGGCTCGTCATCCCGCACGCCCGGCGTTTCGTCGCGTGACCATCAGCGCGGGAGGCGTCGCGGGTACGCTTGAGCCATGCGAACGCCCCCCGCCCCAGATCACGCCACGGCCCCCCCGCCCGCCAACTTTCGCAGCCGTCTGCGCGATCGTCTGCGCGATCGTCTGCGCGCGCCACTGTCGGCGGTGGTGTTGCTACTCGCACTCACGGCCTCACTCACGGCCTGTTCGCCATCGGTACCGCCTGAGCTGGCCGCAGGCTCGGGCGGGCTCGCTTTCCACACCTGCCGTCTGCGCCATGTCGAGACACCCGCGCGCTGCGCCTATCTCGACGTTCCCGAAGACCACAGCGCGCCCGACGGCGCGAAGATCTCCATCCACGTTGCCATCCTCCCAGCACTGGCGCGGCGCAAGGCGCCAGATCCTGTGTTGCTGTTTGCCGGCGGCCCGGGTCAGGCGGCGAGCGACCTGGGCCGACTCGTCGAGGCGCTCTCGACCATCCGTCGCAACCGCGATGTGATCCTGGTCGACCAGCGCGGCACAGGAAAGAGCAAGACGCTGTCCTGTGCCACGCTCGACGCACCGCGCAAGGACGACGACTGGGCCGACCCGCGGCACACCGACGAGACCCTCGCACTGGAGGACTGGAAGCGGTGCATGGCCGAGCTCAAAGGCAATCCGCGCACGCACCGGACCGACGACTACATCGCCGACCTCGAGCGTGTTCGCCAGGCGCTCGGCGTCGCACAGGTCAACCTCTGGGGCGGAAGCTACGGCAGCCGCGTGGCGCTTCGCTACATGAAGCGCCATCCACAGGTCATCCGGAGCGTCGTGCTCGACGGTGTCGCGCCCACGAGCCTGCGCCTGCCGAACGATGCCCTCGTACATACCGACCAGTTGCTACGCGAACGCTTTGCTGCCTGCGCGGCCAGTCCGGGCTGTGCCCGAGCGCACCCCGATCTCGAGGCCCGGCTCGAACGGCTGCTGGCCGATCTCGCCGCACGACCCAGGACGGTCTCGCTGCGCAACCCGGCGACCGGCAAGCTGCTGCAGGTCACCTTCAGCGACCGGATGCTCATCTCGCTGCTGTGGCCGCTCTTCTACTCGCCGGAAGCCGTTCGACTGGTGCCGCAGATCATCCAGCAGGCGAGCGAAGGCGACTTCGCACCGCTGGCCGTGCTAGCCGCGCAAACCATCCGCGAAACCGATTTATCGATCCTGCAGCGCTTTGCCGTGCTCTGCGCCGAGGACATGACGGGCCAGTCCCCGCTCAGCAGCCAACGCTGGGGGGGACTCGCGCGACGGTTCATGGATGCCTGCCGAGGTTTCCCGGCCGGGACGGTGGATGCGGAATTCTTCGAGCCGACCGTAAGTGCGGTTCCCACACTGCTCATCTCCGGTTCGCTCGATCCGGTCACACCGCCCTCGGAGGCAGAACGCGCGGCACAGACGCTCTCCAACCACCGTCACATCGTGGTCGAAGGCTGGGGACACATCGCCTCGCCGCATCCCTGCGTTCGCCGCGTGATCGCACGATTCTTCGAGACGTCCGACCCGAACGCGCAACCGCTCGCCTGCGAGGCCGACCTGAAACTGCCTGCGCCCCACTTCTACGCGAGCCCGCTCGTGGCCACACCATGATCGACGCCAACGGACTCGCCAAGTGCTTCATGGTCCGCGAGAGCACAAAGGCCTTCGCCCTGCGAGCGAGGAGGCGGACGGTCACCGCTGTCGACGGCGTGAGCTTCCGCGCCGAGGACGGCCAGATCACCGGGCTGCTCGGGCCGAATGGCGCCGGAAAGACGACGGTGCTGCGCATGATCTCGACCCTGATCACACCAGACAGCGGCGACGCGATCATCGACGGTGCCCGGCTCACGACCGACCGGGAGCGCATCCGCCGCGCGCTGGGCGTGCTCAGTGATGCCAAAGGCCTCTACTGGCGGCTCACCGCGCGGGAGAACATCGTCTACTTTGGAGAGCTTCACGGCCTCACGCGGAAGGCTGCAGCGGCCCGCGCGGATCACCTGCTCGACGAGCTGGGCATGGCGCAGCTTGCCGACCGGCCGACCCAGGGCTTCTCGCAAGGCGAACGCATGAAGGTGGCCATCGCCCGCGCGCTGGTCCACGACCCGCAGACCGTGCTGCTCGACGAACCCACGAACGGGCTCGACATCATGTCGACCCGCGCCATGCGTGATTTGATCCGGCGTCTTCGCGACCAGGGCAAGTGCGTGCTGTTCTCGAGCCACATCATGCAGGAGGTCGCCGCCCTGTGCGACCGGATCGTGATCATTGCCCATGGGCGTGTGGTGTTCGACGGGACACCCGAAGCGGTGCTCGCGCAGGCGGGAAGCGGCTCGCTCGAAGACGCCTTCGTGCGCATCATCGGCTCCGAGGAAGGACTGTTCGCATGATGGCCCTCAACCCCGCCCGCCTCGCCGCCGTCACGCGCAAGGAGCTGACCGATCTCCTTCGCGACCGCAAGAGCATCTTCTGGGCGCTCTTCGCCGTAGCGATCTCCGGGCCGCTCGTGCTCGGGGTCATGTACTTCGCGATCAAGGCAGTCAGCGATCGCATTGAGCGCTTCACGGCGCCGATCCATAACGCCGCCCAGGCGCCGGACCTCGTGCGACAACTCGAACGGCGGGGCATCCGCATCGAGGAGGTGAGCGCCGGGTACGAGGAGAAGATCGCGCAGGGCGACCTCGACGTCGTCGTGCGCATCGATGAGCACTACGCCGAGGACCTCGCCGCCGGCCGCGCAGCACGGATCACGCTCGTACTCGATTCGAGTCGCGACCGTACGGCGCCGAAAGCGCAGCGGCTCTCCCGTGAACTGCGCGCCTATGCAGAGCAGATCGGCACCGAGCGGTTGATCCTGCGCGGCATCGCACCGACCGTTGCCCGGCCGCTCGCAATCGAAGAGCTCGATCTCGCCACCCCGGCGCAGAAGAGCGCACGCATCTTCCAGCTCATGGCGTTCTACGCCCTGTTTGCGGGGCTGATGGGCGCGATCGCCGCGGCCCTGGATGTGACCGCCGGCGAGCGCGAGCGGCAGACGCTGGAGCCCTTGCTCGCCACGCCGGTCGCCGCGGGCGAACTGGCGCTCGGCAAGTGGCTCGCGGTGAGCTTCGTGAACCTCCTTGCGATCACGACCTCGCTCGTGGGCTTTCTGCTTGCGCTCCAGGTCGTGCCGCTCGCCCGACTCGGCCTGCCCTTCGAGTTCGGCCTCGCGCAGTTCGGGAGCTTCATGGCGGTGCTCGTGCCCTTCGCCTTCATGGTGCCCGCTGTGCTGCTCTTCTTCGGTGCCAACGGCAAGACGGCCAAGGAGGCCCAGAGCTCGCTTTCGATGGGGGTTTCGCTCGTCGGTCTGCTCCCGCTCGTGAGCTTCTTCCGACAAACCAAGGCACCCTGGTGGGACGTCTGGGTACCGGTCAACGGCCAGTTCGGCGTCCTGACTCGGGCGCTACGCGGCGAGCCGATCCCCGCGCTCGACTGGGCCGCCATGTGGCTCGTGCCGCTTGCGATTTCGGCGCTGGCGCTTTGGGCCTTCGCGAGCCGGCTGACCGACGAGAAGATGCTCGCCGGCCGGTAGCGCCGCACGGTGATGTCTGGGCAGTGAGCCGGGCTGCCGTGGCGACCTTGCCCGGTGTCTACACTTCTCGACATGAACTATCCGAACACCTCCCTTCTGATCGACGGCCAGTGGTGCGATGCTGCCGATGGCCGCACCCTGCCCGTGTTCAACCCTGCGACTGGCGACGAAATCGGGCGGGTTGCCCATGCCGGTCGTGCCGACCTCGATCGTGCGCTCGCCGCCGTGCACAAGGGCTTCGCCTTGTGGCGCGGGGTACCTGCGCTCGAGCGCAGCAAGATCATGCGTGAGGCGGCCTGCCTCTTGCGTGAACGGGCCGACGACATCGCTCGGACCATGACGCTCGAGCAAGGCAAGCCGCTCGCCGAAGCAAAAATTGAGACGCTTTCAGCCGCCGAGACGATCGAGTGGTTCGCTGAGGAGGGCCGCCGCGTCTACGGTCGTGTGGTGCCGCCGCGAAATCGGGCGCACCAGCTGCTCGTCCTCAAGGAGCCGGTCGGGCCCGTGGCGGCATTCACACCATGGAATTTCCCGATCAACCAGGTGGTGCGCAAGGTCGCCGCAGCGCTCGCCACCGGCTGCTCGATCATCGTGAAAGCCCCCGAGGAGACGCCCGCTTCTCCCGCGGCACTCCTGCGCGCATTCTGCGATGCGGGCGTGCCCGCGGGCGTGATCAACCTCGTCTTCGGTATCCCCTCCGAGATCTCTGCCTACCTCATCCCGCATCCGGTCATCCGGAAGATCACTTTCACGGGCTCTACGGTCGTAGGCAAGCAGCTGGCCGCGCTTGCCGGTCAGCACATGAAGCGGGTGACGATGGAGCTCGGTGGCCATGCGCCGGTGATCGTGGCCGAGGACGCCGACGTCGATCTGGCGATCAAGTCGGCCGGGGCCGCCAAGTTCCGCAACGCTGGACAGGTCTGCATCGCGCCCACACGCTTTCTCGTGCAGGAGTCGATCCGCGCCGAGTTCGTGAAGAAGCTCGCTGCGTACGCCGATGCCATTGCCGTGGGCGACGGCCTCGCGCCCGACACGCGCATGGGACCGCTTGCCAACACACGACGGCTAGAGGCGATGAATGCGCTCACCGAAGATGCCGCAAGGGCGGGGGCAACAGTCGTCACCGGCGGTACCCGTATCGGCGAACGGGGCAACTTCTTCCGGCCGACCATCATCGACGAGCCGCCCACGTCGGCGCGCGTCATGAACGAGGAGCCGTTTGGTCCACTCGCCGTGGTGAAGGGCTTCAACACCATCGAGGACGCCCTCGCCGAGGCCAACCGACTGCCCTACGGGCTCGCGGGCTATGCCTTCACGCGATCGATCGCCACCGAGCACAAGCTCCGGCTCGGACTCGAAGTGGGCCTGCTCTGGATCAACCAGCCAGCGCTTGCGATCCCTGAGATGCCGTTCGGCGGCATGAAGGACTCCGGCTACGGCTCGGAGGGCGGCAGCGAAGCGCTCGAGGCGTATCTGAACACCAAAAGCGTGTTCACGAACTGCGTGTGAGCCCCGCGCCATGGGCTGCGGTCCAGTCGCGAAGGTATCGACTGCCCACCGCCCATACCTACCCCAAACGCCTGCCCCAAAAAGAAAAACCCGTGCGCACATTGTGCGTCACGGGCTGGCATCCGCCGAACGTTTCCTCCTCCTTGAGGAATACCGTCCGATTATAAGGTCTTATAGAAGAGTTGCAACCCTAGAGTACACCGCTGATGGGCGAACGCACCACGCAGACTGCGAGCGGCCCCCCTCGGGTGCACCCTGATCACTCGGCCGCTTTGAGTGCCTTCTTGTCCTCAAAAAACTGCTCGTCCTCGGTCGAACCGTGCAGTGCCGTGGTGGAGCTCTGGCCGCCCTGGATCACCTGCGTCACCGCATCGAAGTAGCCGGTGCCCACCTCACGCTGGTGCTTGACCGCCGTGAAGCCGCGCTCGGCCGCAGCGAACTCGCGCTCCTGCAGCTCGACGAAGGCACTCATGTGACGACGCGCGTAGCCATAGGCGAGGTCGAACATGCTGTAGTTGAGGCTGTGGAAGCCGGCGAGCGTGATGAACTGGAACTTGTAGCCCATCGCGCCGAGTTCTCGCTGGAACTTGGCGATCGTGGCTTCATCGAGATTTTTCTTCCAGTTGAAGCTTGGCGAGCAGTTGTAGGCAAGCAGCTTACCCGGGAAGTGCTTGTGGATGCCTTCCGCGAAGCGCCGCGCGAAGTCGAGATCCGGTTTGCCGGTTTCGCACCAGACGAGGTCTGCGTACGGCGCATAGGCGAGGCCCCGAGAGAGCGCCTGGTCGAAGCCGGGACGCGTCTTGAAGAAGCCCTCGACCGTCCGCTCACCCGTGACGAAGGGCCGATCGTTCTCGTCGATGTCACTCGTGAGCAGATCGGCCGCTTCAGCGTCCGTCCGGGCCACGAGAACCGTGGGTACGCCCATGACATCTGCGGCAAAACGCGCTGCGCAGAGTTTCTCGACCGCCTCGCGCGTGGGCACGAGCACCTTGCCGCCCATGTGACCGCACTTCTTGACGCTCGCCAACTGATCCTCGAAGTGAACACCTGCAGCGCCGGCATCGATCATCGCCTTCATGAGCTCATAGGCGTTCAACACGCCGCCGAAACCCGCTTCCGCGTCCGCGACGATGGGGGCCATGAAATCGATGTCCTCCTTGCCCTCCATCCACTGGATCTGGTCGGCGCGCATGAGCGTGTTGTTGATGCGGCGCACCACCGACGGCACCGAGTTGGCCGGGTAGAGCGACTGGTCGGGATACATCTCGCCGGCGAGGTTGGCGTCCCCCGCGACCTGCCAGCCCGAGAGATAGATGGCCTTGAGACCCGCCTTGACCTGCTGCATGGCTTGGTTGCCAGTGAGCGCGCCGAGCGCGTTCACGAACGGCTCTTCGTTGACGAGCTTCCAGAGCTTCTCCGCCCCCTTGCGCGCGATGGTGTGCTCGACGCCGACCGTGCCGCGCAGGCGAACGACATCGGTTGCGGAGTAGTTCCGCTTGATCCCCTTCCAACGCGGGCTCGTTGCCCAGTCTTTTTCGATCGCGGCTGCAGCGGCAGCCACCTTCTCATTCACTGACATGCTCTTTTCCTTCCGAGAGTTCGGTTGACGAAATATCCGACATCAACCAAGCTCCCCCGCGTTGCTTCAGGTGGACCGAAACGCACGACGAGAGTCGCTTGTTGTGCTGTGCAGCATACATCAAAACCCGACAAGACTTATATAAGACTCGTGCGCATTCCTTTGTAAATCAGACACTTAAGCATTGCTCACGTGAATTTCTACGTCACGGCCACGTTTTCACATTGCGGAAACCATATCCACGTAAGGAAATGCAAGAACCACCGGCGTATTTCTGGCGCCGGCGGGAGGCTAGAAATGAAAAAGGCGCCTTCAGGCGCCTTGAATCTCAACCGATGCGGATCATCGATCAGGTCAGCATGTCCGCCCAGACGTTCCGTGCCCAGGAGATCGCGTAGACGCCTTCTAGTTCGTTCTGCGCAGCTGAGAGGCCGCCGCTGCCCGGGATCGTCACCATCGTCTTCTTCTCAGGGTCGTAGCGATGCACACTGGCGACGTGAACGACGTTCTTGTCGTCGACGAAGCTGTAGCAGGTGTTCGCGTAGACCGGGTTCTCGTTGACCGGCTGCCCCGTGAGGAGGGCGACGATGGCCGAGGCGCAGGTCTTGCCATGCTGGTTCGCCATGTGACCCGACTTCGGCATGCCAGGCGCGATCTGGAGCGAGTCGCCCAGGATATGCACATTCGGCACGGCGGTCGATTCGAAGGTCAACCAATTGACGAGACACCAGCGCTTGCTCGAGTTGTTCAAGCCGTGTTGCATGGCCAAGTCGCCGCAGCGCATCGGCGGCAGGACGTTCAGCACGTCTGCCTTGAACTCGCCCCCGAACGACAGGACGACCGAATTGCTGCGCGCGTCGACGTCCGAGATTTCCTGGTTGTTACGGTACTCGACGATGCCCTTGTAGTCCTCGTTCCAGGCCTTCATGAACAGGCCCTTCTTCGATTGCACGTCCTCGTTCGCATCGAGGATGACCACTTTCGACTTGGGCTTGCGCGTCTTGAAGTACCAAGCGACCTGGCAAGCACGCTCATAGGGACCCGGGGGACAGCGATAGGGTGCGCGCGGGATGTGGATGGCGTAGACCCCCCCATCGGGCATCGCCTCGAGCTGGCGGCGAAGCAGCATGGTCTCGGGGCCGGCTTTCCAGGCCGCAGGCACGCGCGACTTCGCTTCGCCTGTTGCGAGCCCGGGCAGGCTCTCGTACATGAAGTCGATGCCGGGCGAGAGCACGAGACGGTCGTAGGGCAGCTTCGTGCCGTCTGCGAGCGAGACGACCTTGGTTCCCGGGTCGAAACCGGTCACCTCACCACGAACGCGGCGAATGCCGTACTTGTCGAGGCCACTGTAGGACGACGTGATGAACGCCATGTCCTTCGAGCCGCCCACCACAAGGTTCGAGATCGGGCAGGAGATGAAGTTTTCGTTGCGCTCGACGAGCGTCACGTCGATGGCGCCGTTACTCCAAAGGGAGATGTATTTCGCGGCCGTAGCCCCGCCCCATCCGCCACCGACGACGACGACCTTGGGTTTGGCGGCGCCGCCGATGGTGGCGCAGCCCGAGAGACCGACCGCACCGACCGCGGACAAAGCGCCGGCAGCCTTGATGAATTCACGACGATTGAACTGATTCATGTGTGCATCCTTCTTGACTAGCGATCAGCGGGCAGGCAGCTTTTCGAAATACGCGGCCAGCGCATCGATCTGCTGATCGGACAGCCCTTTGGCGAGCTGATGCATGATCGTCGCCTGCAGTTGCCCCGCCTTGTAGGCGCGCATCTTCTGCGCCGTGGATGCCGCCGGTTGCCCGGCAAGCGACGGCACCTCGGCGACGCTCCGGCCGTTGGTGCCGTGGCAGTTCGCACAGGTCGAGGCGAGATCGCGAACGGCCGTCGGCGAAAGCGGCGCTGCCGGCGCGGGTGCGGGCGCAGGAGCCTGGGCGAGCACGGTCGACCCTAGCCCCAATCCGACGGCGAGACCCAGCGCTCGCACGGTACCTTTCATCATGCATTTCCTCCTTGTCGGTTACGACACATCCGTGCTGAAGGTCTTGACCAACCTCAAACACCTTCTCCGATTGTAGGCATCTCAGCGAATACGCTGATATACGCGCAACCCCTAGCCGAGTGAATATGCATGGACGATCGTGAACGCGGGCCCTCAAAAAGGGAAGGCGGGCCTCGGCAGCCCGCCTTCACTCACACCGGATACCCAGGCCGCGCTTACTGCCCGGACGCCAGCACCTGCTGGAAGAATGTTCGCACGGCGACGTTGCAAAACGGCGGTACGAGCCCGCCGTGGTAGGCCTGCAGGACTTTCTCGGCCGGCGACGCACCGGGCGCGGACGGATCCATCGCAGTTGCGTTCTTGGCGGCAGCAAACGCACCCGCGAGCGCCGGGCCGACGGTCGTTGCGTCTTCGAGGTTGAAGACATTGATGAGCGCAGCAGGCGCGCCACGCCCGCGGAACGCAGCGGCTGCCTCAGCGGTGTTGCTTCCAAAGACGACCGGGTCCTGCGCGCCGAAACACATCGCCATCGGTCGGGTCGGCGTCCAGCCGGTCGTCAGGTCATTGCGCGCCGCCGCGACCCACACTGGGTGCCCAGGGTTCGCGAGCACCGCCTGGCGGAACGACGTCTTCACGAGGTTGGGGGTGCCGACGCCCGCTGCAAACAGCGCGTCGAGCGAGGGGTCGCCGGTGACGAGCGGATTGTTTGCCCAGAGGCGGGTCGGGAGGCGACCCGTGGTGACCAGTGTCGTCGTGGTCAGCGTTGGCGAAGGAATCAACGTTTCGATCCCCGTTGCATAGGCCGCCTCATACACGTCATTGACCGACGCGTAGATGTTGCCGTAGCTCCGCTGATAGCTCGTCATGAGCATCGGAAAGAAGATGGTCGCGCCGGCATTCACGCCGCCGGCAAACACCGTCTGCGCGAACTTGGTCAACGAGTACGGACCCGACATCGGGCCGGACGCGGTGACGCTGAACTCGGTAGGCAGCGCCTGCATCGCCTTGTGGGTCGCCATCGCCACGTGCCCGCCTTGCGAATAGCCCGTGATGAACAGCTTGTTCGACGCGTTGGCGCCGATGTTCGGGAAGGCCTTTCTCGCGGCGCGCAGCGCATCGATCATGTCGTTCGACTGCTGCTCGGCATTGAGATACGGGTGATAGGGTAGGTCCGATGCGTCGTAGCCCGCGTAGTTAGGGGCCACCACGATCCAGCCTTGCGCTGCATAGAAGGCCGCCAGCAGCCCCGCTTCGCCGTTGGCGGGACTGGCGATGTTGTAGCCCTTCTCCACCGTCGTACCGTGGCCATAGAGCAGCACGGGGCGCGGGCCGGTGCAGGCGGGGTCCGTGCCGGTCGGAACCATGATGCCGCCTGTTGCCTTGGTCTGCTCGGCCGCCCCGCCGACCGTGTAGTAAGTCATGTAGTGGAAATTGATGCCGCATTTGGGCGTGCCGGCCAGCGCGAGCAGGTTCCTGCCCGTCGCGGTCGCGTTGAGTGCCGCCGAAAACTCCGCTGCGGTCGAGAACGAGGTCAGCATGGGCGGCGGGTTGGCGACGATGTCGCCGCGCTCGGGCGTCAGACTGATCGCCGGCCCGGTAGCGACGTCTCCCCCGCCGCCACACGCGGCAACGAGCACGGAGAACGCCGCCCCCAAGGCGATGTTGGCCAGACGAACCTTCATGAATCCTCCTCGAACTTGTGATGGACTGGGGCGGGCGCTAGGGCCTCGCCGTCGGCGGGGCAACGGGCTCGAAGACTGACTCGACTGTCCGCACCCCATCTGCGCCCTCGGATGCTAATCCTTCGGCGCAGGCTTGAACATGCCGCGTCGGCTTGCGTCGCGTTTGAAAGGCGGGCGTGTTGCTGGGCGATCAAACCGCGGCCGCGACCCGGCTGGCCTGGTCGATTGCACGCTTCGCGTCCAACTCGGCTGCGACATCCGCGCCGCCCAAGAGTGTGTAGGGAAGACCGGCCGCCTCGAGCGGTTCCGCCAACGCGCGCAGGGGCTCCTGCCCGGCACAGACGACGATGCTGTCGGCCTCGATCAGCATGGGCGCCTCACGCTTCTCGCCGAAGGTGATGTGCAGTCCCGAGGCGTCGATCCGTTCGTAGTTGACGCCACCGATCATCTCCACGCCCCGCTGCTTGAGCTCGGCGCGGTGGATCCACCCGGTCGTCTTGCCCAAGCCCGCGCCCGGCTTGCCCGCCTTGCGCTGAAGCAGCGTGACCTTTCGTCTGCCCTCCGGCACCCGCGGCGGCGCCAGGCCACCGCGCGCCTGTTCCGGATCAGCGACTCCCCACTCGGCGAGCCAAACCGGAAGGTCGAGCGTCGGCGAATGCTCACCCTTGACCAGGAACTCCGCGACATCGAAACCGATGCCGCCCGCACCGATGATCGCCACGCGATCGCCCACTGCCGCGCCTCCCGCGAGCACATCGACGTAGGAGAGGACGCGATTCTGATCCTGGCCCGGCAGATCGATGCGACGCGGCGTGACACCGGTCGCCAGGAACACGTGCGCGTAGCCCCCAGCGCACAGGCGTTCTGCCGTCGCCGGCGTGGCGAGCAGCACATTGACGCCGGTCACCTCGAGCCGTCTCGCCCAGTACCGGAGCATCTCGTGGAACTCCTCCTTGCCCGGGATCCTTGCGGCCATGTTGAGCTGGCCACCGATGCGCTCGCTTGCCTCGAACAAATCGACGCGGTGACCGCGCTCGGCCAGCACAGTCGCGCAGGCGAGACCCGCCGCACCCGCGCCGACCACGGCGAAGCGACGTGGCGTGGGCGTGGGGCGGTAGACGAGCTCGGTCTCATGACAGGCGCGCGGGTTGACGAGACAACTGGCCATCCTGCGCGAGAACACATGATCGAGGCAGGCCTGGTTACATCCGATGCAGACATTGATCTCGTCGCGGCGGCCCTCGCGCGCCTTTCTGACGAACTCGGGATCGGCGAGAAACGGCCGAGCCATCGACACCATGTCTGCGCAACCCTCGGCGAGCACCTGCTCGGCCACTTCGGGCACGTTGATCCTGTTCGAGGTAATGATCGGAATGCCGACGTGCGGCTTCAGTTTCTTCGTGACCCACGCCCAAGCGGCGCGCGGCACGCTGGTGGCGATCGTGGGGACGCGCGCTTCATGCCAGCCGATGCCCGTGTTGATGAGCGTGGCGCCAGCGCGCTCCACCCCTTGCGCGAGCTGCACGACCTCGTCCCAGGACGATCCGTCGGGAATCAGGTCGATCATCGACAGCCGGTAGATCAGGATGAAATCCCGTCCCACGGCCTCGCGCACACGGGAGACGATCTCGAGCGGCAGACGCATCCGGTTTTCGTAGCTGCCGCCCCATTCATCCGTCCGGCGATTCGTGTGACGTGCGAGGAACTGATTGATGAAGTATCCCTCCGAGCCCATGATCTCGACGCCGTCGTATCCGGCCTCGCGCGCAAGCGTTGCGCAGCGCACGAAGGCACGAATCTGACGTTCGACACCGCGCGAGGACAATTCGCGGGGCGTGAACGGGGTGATCGGACTCTTCAGCCGCGACGGCGCAACCGACAGCGGGTGATAGCCATAGCGCCCGGCGTGCAGGATCTGAAGCGCGATCTTGCCGCCGTCGGCATGGACGGTGTTGGTGATGAGTCGATGCTTTCGCGCCGCTGCCCTCGTAGCCAGGCGGGAACCGAACGGCGAAAGCCATCCCTCGATGTTGGGCGCGAAGCCGCCGGTGACCATGAGCCCGGCCTCGCCACGCGCGCGTTCGGCAAAGTACGCGGCCAGACGTGGAAAGTGCTCCGCGCGATCCTCGAGCCCCGTGTGCATCGACCCCATCAGGGTGCGATTGCGCAGCGTGGTGAAGCCCAGATCGAGCGGCGCGAGAAGATGCGGATACATGCGTGCGGCTCCTGCCCGGACGGGGCGCGCCCGCAAACAGGCGGCCACCGAACGGAAGACGCACCCCAGTTTATCGACGCGGCGCCGTGAGATCGATTTCCAACGGCACGCGCGGTGTGATCGGAAGGCCACCGCCGCGTGGCGCCTCAGGCGAGATCAGTTTCATCTGCCCAAGCGCGCGTTGCTCGACCCCGACGGCGAGCGCACTGTCCGCATCGTCCGACGTGCGCGCGGACTTAGACGCACCGGCCGCCGTCCCCGCCGGGCAGCGGCCCGCGCTGCGATACGACAGCGCAGCCGAAAGCTGGGCTTCGGCCGGATCGCCGAGGTCGCGCGAAAAGTCGTCGGCCACCTGGCAGGTCGCGGCAAAGCCGTCGACGTAATCACCTTCCCCTTTCTCGTTCACTCCGGTGAACTGAATCGGGTAGTAGGTCGTGCCGCAGTTGTCTCGGCCGACAAAGCCGTAGGGCTTGCCGCAGGTCGTCCCGCCAATCAGGACCGTCTCGACATCGATGCCGCGCAGACCATTGATGAGCGACTCGCTCGCAGAGCAGGACGAGGCTGTGGTGAGTATGAACACGCGGCCGAGGTTCAGCGTGGGCAGCGGCTGATTCTGGGCAACGCCACCGGGAAAGCCGGAGCCGACGCGAAAGAAGGGATACACCGTGTCCGGACCGAAGGGCTTGCGATCGTTCGTCTTGGTCGTCTCAAACACCCGTTCGCCAGTCCGTGCCGGGCCGGCGATCATGTAGCCGAGTTGGGACGAGATGTAGATGTAGCCGCCGCCGTTGTAGCGCAGGTCGAGCACCAGATCGGACACCCCGCCCGCGTCGACCAAGCCTTGAACCGCGTCTGCAATGGCCTTCTCAGCCGTGAACGTATTGAACGTGGTGAAGGCGATATAGCCCACCCGGCCCGTCGGAGTGTTGAAGATCGCCGACCGGGGCACTGCGGCAATCGGCACCTGTGCCGAGGTGAGCGTGACCGTCTTCGTTGCCGTGCCCGACGCCGGCTGCAGAACGAAGACATGGCTCTCGCCGATCGTCGGCGGGAACAGGCCCCGATTGAGCGTGTTGACATCGCCACCGCTCACGAAGTCGACACCGTCGATGCTGACGATGCGGTCGCCGCGGCGAACGCCCGCCTGATCGGCCGGCGAACCGGGCGTGACCACGGACGCGATCCACTCTCGTGGCGGCGCACTGCGGATGTCCGCCCAGCTCACGCCGTAGCCGAAGCTCACGCCAGCGTTGGTCCGCTCGACCGAGGCTGTCGGCTGGGAGAAACTGAACCGGTCCTTTGGCGCGCCCGATACGGCACGCGCGAAGGTTTTCAACTGCGGGAAGAGCGTCTGAGGGGTAGCGAAGAGATTGAGATCAACGTTCGGCACCTCCCGGTACCACAGATAGCTCTCATCGACCCAGGAGCGGATCCAGCGCTTTTCGTCCTCGATCGTCCCTGGGCGATCCGGGTAGGGTACGCCCTGGGGGTCGCTGCCTGTGCGGGGCGCTGCACAGAGGTTACGCAGCGTGCGCGAGTCATCGAATCGTGGCCGAGGCGTCACTGGTGTTGCACCCGGAATGCAGAACACCGGGCCCTCGCGCTGATAGCCTGCCCCCTGCGAGTCGAGATAGTCATCGAAGAGCACGCTGTAGCGGTGGTTGGGCACGTCGACCGGCGAGCCGAGGCGCAGGCTGCGATACACAGGAAACCCGCCCGGCGCACATGTGCCATCCGCCCGCACCGGCTCGACCGCGAAGTCAAGGCCCTCGTTGGTGAAGTTCGTGATCCGACCCTCCGAGATCAACCGGGCAATCAATGCACAGTCGTCCGTGAGCCCGTAAAAGTGGGAGACGAACGTCGGCGTGACCTGGATCGCATAGCGGCACACCGCCTGCTGTCCCGGCAGCGCGGCGCTGGCCGCGCGAGCCTGGAAAGTCATGCCGGTGCGCCGGAAGTCGGGCAGCGTGTCGAGCGTGGTCTGCTCCGCGGCCCGCCCGGTGATGAAGTAGGCGTTCAGCGTCGTGTTGTAGTACTCGACCACGGTCACGGTCTGCGCAAGCGCTGCCGCACCGGCGATGCTCATGACGAACGTCACGCTGGCAGCGAGCGCTCCGGGGAGGCGATTGAGAAAACGATGCATGACGATTCATCCGACATGGTTGCAACTGCTGCCGTGAGCCACACGACCACTCGACCACGCGATCCCGCGACCCAAGCACCCAAAGGAATCATATCAGCGGCGTTTGGCCCGGATGACGGCGGCCAGATTCCATGCCGCGACTCGGCCGGAGGGAAGCACGAATCCCGGGGCGAGCGCCCCGGCGAGCGGCGCGAGATCACGATCGGGCGAATCCGCCGCTTGAACATCCCCCGAGAGAGCGCTCGCGTAAACCCTCCCCCAGCATGACGGTAGCGTTACATACACTCATGCCACTTGTCGACCAAGCGACAGCAAGCATGTGCCTCTGACTGGGATCCGGCACTCCGTGCGCCTTCACGCCCAAGCGTGTCGATCAGGCTGCACGCGCGCGAAAGTGCGGGTCGATGCGGCATTCAATTAGAGAGGAACGACGATGAACGAACAGCAAATCCGAGGATGGGTCGAGGACGTACGTGAGGGCCGGCTCGCCCGACGCGACTTCATCGGTCGCATGGTGGCACTCGGGCTCACCGCGCCGATGGCGTCCATGATGCTCATGCACTACGGCGTGGCGCATGCGCAGAGCACGATGACCTACAAGCCGACGCGTCGTGGCGGCGGTGGCGCGCTCAAGCTCATCTACTGGCAGGCCCCGGTGCACCTGAATCCGCACTACGCCGGCGGCACCAAGGACCAGGATGCGAGCCGCATCTTCTACGAGCCGCTCGCCGGCTGGGATGCCGATGGAAACCTGGTGCCCTATCTTGCGGCCGAGATTCCGACGCGGGCCAACGGCGGCCTTTCAGCCGACGGCAAGACCGTGACCTGGAAGCTCAAGCGCGGCGTCAAGTGGCATGACGGCCGAGACTTCTCTGCGGATGATGTGGTCTTCACCGCGCAGTACGCTGGCGACCCGGCAGCGGCCATGACAACCGTCGGCACCTACAAGGACATCAAGGTCGTGAAGGTCGACTCGCACACGGTGCGTGTGGAGTATCCGCGGCCGACGCCGTTTTGGGCCGAAGCGCTCGTCGGCACCGTCGGCATGATCCTGCCGAAGCACGTCTTCGAGCCGTTCATGGGCGCCAAGTCGCGCGAGAACCCAGCCAACCTGAAGCCGGTCGGGACGGGCCCTTACAAGATCGTCGACTTCAAGCCGGGCGACATGATCCGCGCCGAGGCGAACAAGGATTACCACGTTCCGAACCAGCCGTTCTTCGACACGCTTGAACTGAAGGGCGGAGGGGACGCCACAAGCGCGGCGCGCGCGGTGCTCCAGACGGCAGAGTTCGATGTGGGCTGGAACCTCGCGGTCGAAGACGAGATCCTGAAGCGCCTGGAGGCGGCAGGCCGGGGCAAGATGAACTTCTACGCAGGCAGTGACGTGGAGTTCATCTCGTTGAATGCCACCGATCCCTGGAACGAAGTCGACGGCGAGCGCGCGAGCGCGAAGAGCAAGCACCCTGCGTTTTCGGACAAGGCGGTGCGCACCGCGATGAATCTGCTCATCGACCGCAAGGGAATCGCAGAATCGATCTATGGTCGTGGTGCGATCGTCACCGCCAACTTCCTGAACAACCCGGCGCGCTTCCGGAGTCCCAACACCAAGTGGGAGTTCAACATCGAGAAGGCGAACCAGATCCTCGACCAGGCCGGCTGGCGACGCGGCCCGGACGGCATCCGCGCCAAGGGCAATGTCAAACTCAAGTTCGTCTACCAGACTTCTGTGAGCGGCCCGCGCCAGAAATGCCAGGCCATCATCAAGGACGCCTGCAGCAAGGCCGGCATCGACCTCGAGTTGAAGAGCGTCGTGGCCGCCGTCTACTTCGGCAGCGACTTCGCCAACCCGGACACGTACCAGAAGTTCTGGGCCGACATGCAGATGTACACGACCACCATGACGCAGCCCGATCCGCAGTTCTTCATGGAGCAGTGGACCACGGAGCAGATCGCGCAGAAAGCGAACAAGTGGGCCAGCCGGAACCTCGTGCGCTGGAGCAACAAGGAATACGACGACACCTTCAAGGCGGCCCAGGTCGAACTCGACCCAGCCAAGCGCGCCGCACTGTTCATCAAACTGAATGACATCCTGATCAACGACGGCTACGTGATTCCGCTCTTCGCGCGGCCTCGTCCGGTCGGCACCGTCAACAAACTGGCAGTGACCATTTCGCCTTGGGACAACCTGACCTCGCACATGGCGTGGTGGTGGCGCGACGCCTGATCGGCTGGCTTGACCGGTGCACCACCCGGGAACATCCCTGACCGACGGCTCGCTCGCGGGTCGTCGGCCCACGGAGGCCTGGGTGTCTGACGCTTGATACGGACCTGCCCGCAGGTTCGACAATACGACTCACAACAAAGCTGGCGAACCGGCGGGACCTGACGGTGCAACCCATGAGACGCACCCGAAGCGGGGGAAACAGAGCGTGTTCAATTACATCGTCCGACGATTGCTGATTGCGATACCGAGCCTGCTCGGCATCAGCATCATCCTGTTCACCGTCCTCGCGCTCGCACCGGGGGACCCTTTCGAGGAACTGGCCACGAATCCAAACGTGCCGCCCGAGGTGCGTATGGCACTGCGGACGCAGTTCGGGCTCGATGACCCGGTGTGGCAACGCTACATTGCGTGGCTAACGAGCATGTTCAAGGGCGACTGGGGCTTCAGCTTCGTCAGTCGCATCAACGTGGATCAGTTGATCCTGCAGCGGCTACCGACGACGATCGCGGTGATTGGCCTGTCGCAGGTCCTTGCGATCCTAGTTGCGCTGCCCGTGGGCATCCTGGCTGCGGTCAAGCCCTACTCGTGGTTCGACCGCATCGCAAGCACGTTGGCCTTCATCGGCTTCTCGCTGCCGACGTTCTTCACCGGCATCATCTTCATCCTCTTCTTCAGCATCTACCTTGGCTGGCTTCCGTTCGTGTACCGGACCGACCTCTCATCCACAGGCTGGCAATGGTGGTGGGATCAGTTCAAGCAGTCGATCATGCCGATCACCGTGCTCGGGCTGTTCCAGGCGGCGAGCATGATGCGTTACGTGCGCTCCGCGGTCCTCGACGTGATCCGGCTCGATTACGTGACCACGGCGCGAAGCAAGGGGCTGGCCGAACGTGTGGTCATCATGAAGCACGTGGTGCGCAATGCGCTCATCCCGGTCGTCACGCTGGTCGCGCTGCAGATGCCGGCCGTCTTCGGCGGCGCGATCGTGACCGAGCAGATCTTCCGCGTGCCGGGTATCGGTAGCCTGCTGATCGACGCGATCCTGCGCAACGATACGCCCGTGATCATGGCGGTCACCTTCGTCTTCGCCTGCCTGGTCGTCCTCTTCAACCTGATCGCCGACATCCTCTATGGCTGGCTCGACCCCCGCATCAGCTACCGATAAGGTCATGCCCGCCGAGTTATCCAAACCAGTCGCATCGGTCTCACCGTGGCGCGAGGCCTGGCGGCGCTTCAAGCGGCATCGCCTGGCGTACTGGAGCCTGTGGCTGCTCGGCCTGATGATCCTCGCCGTGATCTTCGGGCCGATGGTCTACAAGGTCGGCATCAACGACGTCGACCTGCAGGCGCGGCTCGCATCGCCCTCCTGGAAACACCCCTTCGGCACCGATGACCTGGGCCGCGACATCCTCGCGCGCGTGCTCTACGGCGGTCGCATCAGTCTCGCGGTCGGCTTCGCCGCGATGGCGATGGCGATCATCGTGGGTGTGGTCATCGGCGCCATCGCTGGCATGGCCAAAGGTTGGGTCGACGCGGCGCTCATGTGGGTGACCGATCTCTTCCTGTCGCTGCCGCAGCTGCCGCTGCTCCTCCTGCTGATCTTTCTCTTCCGCGAGCCACTCAAGCAGGCCTTCGGACTCGAGGCCGGCATCTTCATCCTGATCGTGCTCGTGATCGGGGGGTTCCGCTGGATGCCGGTCGCTCGCCTCGTCCGCGCGCAGTTCTTCAGCCTGCGCGAGAAGGAATTCGTCGAGGCGGCGCGCGCTCTCGGTGCGAGCCCGGCTCGGCAGGTGGTACGCCACATCCTGCCCAACGCGCTCGGTCCGGTGATCGTTGCAGCAACGATAGACATCGCCGCAGCGATCATCGCCGAGAGCACGCTCTCCTTCCTCGGTCTCGGGTTCCCGCCGGACATCCCAACCTGGGGTCGCATCCTCTACGACAGTCGCGACTACATGGACCTGGCACTCCACTGGGCCATCTTCCCGGGCATGGCGATCTTCCTGACCGTGCTCACGATCAACTTCATCGGCGACGGCCTGCGCGATG
Organism: uncultured Burkholderiales bacterium; assembly: GCA_937944385.1. GTDB lineage: Bacteria > Pseudomonadota > Gammaproteobacteria > Burkholderiales > Casimicrobiaceae > Casimicrobium. Next base: position 30,910 of record CALDYQ010000070.1, read on the forward strand.
CGCTCGATCCGCGCAAGGTGATGTAAATGCCGCTACTCGACATCCAGGGGCTCAAGACCCACTTCAAGACGGACGACGGCTGGCTGCACGCCGTCGACGGCGTGGACATCTCGATCGATGCCGGCGAGACGGTCTGCGTGGTGGGCGAATCCGGCTGCGGCAAGAGCGTCACCGCCAAGACCGTGATGAAGCTCGTCGACATGCCACCGGGCAAGATCGTCGCCGGACGGGTGCTCTGGCAGGGCCGTGATCTGGTGCCGCTCTCCGCCGGCGAGATGCAGAAGATCCGCGCCAAGGAGATCGCGATCATCTTCCAGGAGCCGATGACGAGCCTCAACCCGGTCTACACCGTCGGAGAGCAGATCGCCGAGAGTCTGCGCCTGCATGAGGGCCTTGGCAAGCGCGCGGCGATGGACCGCGCGGTCGAGATGCTCGCGAAGGTGCGCATTCCGACCCCGGAGCGGCGCGTACGAGACTATCCTCACCAGTTCTCCGGCGGGATGCGCCAGCGCGTGATGATCGCGATCGCGTTGGCCTGCAACCCCAAGCTCCTGATCGCGGATGAGCCGACCACCGCGCTCGACGTCACCATCCAGGCGCAGATCCTCGACCTGATGCAAGACCTCAAGGCCGAGTTCGGCACCGCGGTGATGCTCATCACGCACGCGATGGGCGTGGTCGCCGAGGTTGCCCAGCGCGTTGTGGTGATGTACGCCGGTAAGGTGGTTGAAGAGGCGCCCGTGCGCGAGCTCTTCGGCGCGCCGCGCCATCCCTACACGCAAGGGCTCATCCGCTCGATCCCGCGCATCGACACGGCGGCAACACACAAGGTGCGGCTGGAGGCGATTCCCGGCACCGTGCCGAAGCTGATCGAACCCGCCGAGGGCTGTCGCTTCGCCGCGCGCTGCAAGCATGCCCGTCCCGCCTGCAGCGAGGCCACGCCGCCGCTCCGCGAAATCGCAGCAAGCCACAAGGTTGCCTGCTTCCGTGCCGAGGAGATCGCATGAGTCCGGTGCGCGCCCCGCTCCTCAAGGTCGAAAACCTCGTCAAGCACTTCCCCGTCCGCGGCGGCATCCTTCAGCGCGAGGTCGGCCGCGTCCACGCGGTCGATGGCGTCTCCTTCGAACTCGCCGCCGGCGAGACGCTCGGTGTGGTCGGCGAATCCGGTTGCGGCAAGAGCACGACCGGCCGCTGCATCCTGAGGCTCATCGAGCCGACTTCGGGGGAAGTCACCTTCGACGGTAAGTGCGTGACCGGCGCCTCGCGTGAGCAGCTGCGCGCACTCGCGCGCGAGATGCAGATCATCTTCCAGGACCCGTATGCAAGCTTGAACCCGCGCATGACGGTGGGCGCGATCATCGGTGAGGCACTGACGATCCACAAGCTCGCACCGGATCGCGCGGCCTACGAGGCGCGCATCGTGGAACTGCTCGAGACCGTCGGTCTTTCCGCCGATCACATGCGACGCTACCCGCACGAGTTCTCGGGCGGCCAGCGGCAGCGCATCGGCATCGCCCGAGCGCTCGCGGTCAAGCCCAAGCTCGTGATCTGCGACGAGGCGGTCTCGGCGCTCGACGTCTCGATCCAGGCCCAAGTCATCAATCTGCTCGAAGACCTGCAGGCGCAGTTCGGGCTCACTTACATCTTCATCGCGCACGATCTGTCGGTCGTCGAGCACATCAGCGACCGGGTCGCCGTGATGTATCTCGGCCGTATCGTCGAAATCGCTCCGTCGAAGGCGCTCTACACTTCGCCGCGGCACCCCTACACCGAGGCGCTGCTCTCTGCGGTCCCGATCCCCGACCCGACCATCGAGCGCAAGCGGATTCCCCTCGTGGGCGACGTACCCTCCCCAATCAACCCACCCGCCGGGTGCCACTTCCACACGCGCTGCCCGATCGCGCAAAAGGGTCTCTGCGATCGCGAGCGCCCGGCGCTCAAGACCGTAGGCGAAGGGCATGCCGTAGCCTGCCACCTGCGATCCTGAGCGGCGGAATCAGGCCGGCACACGATTCCCGTCAAAGCCGTAAGGTTTTTCAGTCGGGCAAAATCATGCCGTCGATTTTCAGTGCTTGGCCGTTCTACCCGGGCGGCCAAGTGATTCACGCGCCATGACTTACGCCGTCAACGACCAGTGCATCAAGTGCAAGTACACCGACTGTGTGGACGTCTGCCCCGTCGATTGCTTCTACGAGGGCGAGAACATGCTGGTCATCCATCCGGATGAGTGCATCGACTGCGGGGTCTGCGAACCCGAGTGCCCTGCCGAGGCGATCAAGCCCGACAGCGACATCGATGAGAAGTGGCTCAAGCTGAACGCCGAGTACGCGGTGGTCTGGCCAAACATCTCGCGCAAAAAGCCTGCACCGCCGGACGCCGACGAGTGGAAGGGCAAGCCGGACAAGTTCCAGTACTTCTCGCCCAATCCGGCCAAGCGCTAAGCCCGGGCCGGCGTGCGCCAAGGGGCTCCCCGCGCGGGGATGCCGCCTTCGAGAGAGCACACCGTCCCGCACGGTCGTTCCGCACATCGCGGCGCGCGACCTCCATCCCGTCGCATCCGACTGGCGCCGGCCGCACTCGGCTGGAAACCGAACAGCAGGCCGCAGCACGTCTGGAGAACGCACCGGGCCGTCTCCGCGCGCTGCAACGCCGGAGCGAAAGTGTCGGAGCGGATGTTCGTCCGGATGAACCGCGGCGAGGGCAGGGCGAAGCGGATGGATCGTCGACGAAAAGTTTCGAACTGGACACGCAGGAGATCGAACCTGCCAGGGCTCAAGCGTCCGCGCGGGCAGTCTGTTCCTCGGCCTGAACACCGCCATCGGGCCGCTCTATCTGGGCTACGGTCGAGCCGACCGACGCCGCGACAGGCTCTATCTCTTGCTCGGCAGCCCCTGGCGCACGAGATTCGCGACGACGACCGCCCCGATCAGCGCCACGGCGCCACCGAAGGTGAAGGCCCAGGCACCGCCTGCGTGTTCGTAGATCCAACCGCTGATCGCTGCGCCCGCAAGCCCACCGATGCCGTACGAGATCGCGATGTAGAGCCCCTGTGCATGGGCGTAATGCGCAGGCGCAAAGAGCGCACGAATGCGCTGCATCGCGCAGACATGGAAGACACCGAAGGTGAACGCGTGCAAAGCCTGGGCAGCAAAAGCCACAACGGGCGTGGCGGCCAGCCATCCAGTGAGGATGAACCGAAGCCCGGTGAGCACGAACGCGATGAGCATGAGGCGGTGGACCCGCGCCTCGCCCTCGACACGCCGCAGGCGCAGGAACACGAGGATTTCTGCGACCACACCCACGGTCCACAGGGTGCTCACACCGATCTTGCCGTAGCCCGATTCGATCAAGTGCAGGGAGAGAAAGGCGAGGAACGGACCCTGCGCCACCACCATCAGAAAGCAGAGCAGGTAGAACACGACGACCTCGCCGCGCCGAAGCAGTACACCCAACGGCTCGTGCGCAACGCGCGTTGCCGACACCGACACCTCGGGCAAGCGCTTGGCCGCCCAGACGGCTGTCACCATGACCAGTGCGTAGAGCACCGCGAACCAGCCGATGCCGGTCCACTGGAAGATGAGCCCCGAGAGCATGACGCCAGCAACGAAGCCGGCTGAGCCAAAGGCCCGCGCGCGTCCGTAGGTCTTCGTGTCATCGCCCACGAGCCGCATGAGCAGCGTCTCGTTGAGCGAGATTGCCCCCGCAGTGGCCACACCGATCGCGAACAGCAAGGCACCGAGCCACAGTGCGCCTTGGGCGATGATGAGCAATAAAGCGCAAAGCATCGCGGCCGCCACTCCGGCGCGAATCCACAGGGCCACCCGGCCGCTTCGATTGGCGATCTCGCCCCAAAGGTTGGGTCCGAAGATCCGGGTCGTGCTCACGAGCGCAATGACGAGTCCGATCTGCGATGGCGTGAGTCCGCGCTCGGTGAGCCAGACGGCGAGATACGTGCCGTAGACCCCGGCACTCGCGAAGTAGGCAAAGAAGAAGGTCGCCGAGCGCCACGCGTCACGTTGCCTGTCCTCATGAGACGCGCTCATGGGCCCGCGTTCACACGATGCCTTGCTGCTTGAGCCGTGCGCAGTCCTCCGCCGCGTAGCCGAGCCACTCACTCAGCACGCGCTCGGTCGAGGCCCCCAGGGCCGGCGGCGCCATCCGGTAGGTCACGGGTGTCTCCGAGAAGCGCATGGGGCTCGCCACCGTGGCCACCCGTCCGCCGCCCTGCTCGGGCGGTCGATCGAGATCGACCCGGAGCCCGCGGTGCTGAACCTGTGGATGACTGAACACCTGGGCATAGGTGTTGATCGGTGCGTGCGGAACACCCGCCGAAAGGAAGCGTTTGCTCCACTCGTCCATGGTTCGCTCGACGAGTACCGCCTCCATCGCCTCGACGAGTTGAGGGCGATGGGCATTCCGATCCTTCATCTCGCGAAAGCGCGGGTCGTCGGCGAGCTCGGGTACTTCCATCGCCGCGCAGAGCTTGCGCCACTGCCCGTCGTTACCGGCGCCCACGATCATGTATCCATCCGCAACTCGGAAGGACTGATAGGGCGCGAGATTGACGTGCGCGTTGCCCACACGCCCGGGCTGCACGCCGGTGATGAAGTAGCTCGCGATCTGGTTCGCGCCGAACTGGACTACGCTGTCCAGAAGCGCGATGTCGATGCTCTGGCCGCGCCCGGTCCGATGTCGGGCCTCGATGGCCGCGAGGATTGCGATGGTGGCGTTGAGACCGGAAAGCACGTCCGTGACCGCGATTGCGACCTTGGTCGGCCCGCCACCCGGACCCTCGGGCGGGTCCGCGTGCCCGTTGATGGCCATGAGACCGCCTTCAGCCTGGCAGAGCAGGTCGTAGCCCGGTCGATCGGCATACGGGCCGTCCTGACCATACGCAGTGATCGAGCAGTAGACGAGCCGTGGGTTCACCTGCGCAAGGCTCGCGTAGTCGAGCCCGTAGCGGGCGAGGTCGCCACGCTTGTAGTTCTCGACCAGGATGTCGGACTGCGCCGCGAGCCGGCGGACGATGTCCTGCCCTTCGGGCGTGGCGAGGTTGACCGTGACCGAATGCTTGTTGCGGTTGCAGCTCGAGAAGTAGGCCGAATCGGTCGTTTCGCGCCCTTGGGCATCCTTGAGCCACGCGGGCCCCCAGGCCCGGGTATCGTCGCCCGTGCCGGGCCGCTCGATCTTGACCACTTCCGCCCCGAGATCGGCGAGCGTCTGCGTGCACCACGGCCCCGCAAGTACACGCGTGAGATCGAGCACCCTGAGATGCGCAAGCGGCCCCCGCTGCTCCTGCGGCGCCGCGAGCCCGCCTTCGTTTGCGTTCGTAGAATCCATGCGAGGATTTTGCCCGCGCTCGCAGCACCTACGGGGACCGCATGAATTACTACCGATACCACGTCTTCTTCTGCACCAACGCGCGTGATGACGGTCGCCCGTCCTGTGGCGAGCGATGCTCGGCTGAGCTACGTGATTACGCCAAGTCACGCGTGAAAGCGCTCGGGCTTGCGGGTCAAGGGCGAGTGCGCATCAACATGGCGGGCTGCCTCGACCGCTGCGAAGAAGGGCCCACCGTGGTCGTCTACCCGGAAGGCACCTGGTATCGCATCGCCTCACGTGAGGACGTGGATGAATTGATCCGCGAGCATCTGCAAAACGGTCGCTTCGTCGATCGGCTCATGATCTGACCACGATGCCCACCGCCCTGCCGGAAGGCTCACTCGCCTATCGTCCGCGTCCGTTGCGGCGCCTGCTCGGTCGCCTGACGCTCGCCTCCGCACTCCTCGTGCTCGGGCTCCTGGCCACAGTGGTCGCGGTTCGGGTCTACTACCGGCTCACCCCGCCCGCGCTCTCCGAGCACGCCCGAGCCGTCGCGCGCGAACTCGCGGCCCTGCCGCGCGAGAGCGAGAACGGCTTTCGGTTGGCCGGACTGCTCGCCCCCGAGACGATGGATCCAGTCGCCTACGGCCGCTGCCTCACCGGCGCCGAAATCGAGATCGCGGCGGCTTGGCGGAAGGAGGTCCCGCGCGGCCTCGATCCCGAATCGGCCGAATGGAAAGCGCTCTACGAGCGCAGGGAAGCCGCGAGCAAGGCACGCCGGGCTGCGTGCGCCAACGGCCAGGCGGCGCCATTGCAGTCGGATACATCGGACGGTCTGACGCGCCTGCTCAAACCCGGCTTCGACTGGGTGAAGCTCACCGCCACACCCCCGAGGCTCGCGCCGACCGTGGCCAAGCGCGCCGCACAAGTGCTCGAAAACGCGCCTGCGCCGCTCGCCCTGCCCGTCGACGTCCTGCAGTTCGGATATCAGCCGCTGCTCGCGGCGCACACCGAGACGCTGGCCGCATTCGCCCGGGCGTGGGATGCAGCTTCGGCCCGCGAACGAATCGGACTGCTCGGCTCGATCGGTCAACGCAACCGTCAGTGGGTCGCTTTCGCGAAAGGTGGCCTGACCGATGCAGCGATCGCTCACGCCGCGCTGGAGTACAGCGTACTCGTGCTCGAAGCGGCGCTGCGTCGTCCTGGCCTCGTCTTCGATCAGGCCCTCGTCGAGGCGTTGGATGCGACACTCAGCCCGCTCGATGACCTGCCCGCCGCGCTCGCCGCGGCATTTCTCGTCGAGCACCGGGCCCGCGCCCAACTCGTGGCCGACCCGCGCAAGACGCCACCTGAGGCGTTGCGCTTTGGCTCACCGTGGGCGACGCCGCTCGCCTTGGAACGCTGGCTCTCGCCAGCCCTCCTGGCGACCGTCGATCCGAATGACACCGAAAACCTCTCGGCCGAGCTGACACGCGCACTGCAACGCCTGACTGCGAGCCCGAAGGACAGTCTCGCAGCGCGCGAGGTCGCGCTCGTCCGAGCCTCGCCCTGTGTGCAGATGCATCGCCTCGTGCTCGTGCCCTGTCTCGCCCTGACGCGTAATCCGCTGGAGCGGCTACAGCTCGACATCGTCGCACCAACCTTGAACGAGTATGTGTTGCGTGTGCACGACTTACGGAACGCGGCTGCCGGGGTCCGTGCATTGCTCCGATGGCGAAGCGGCGCCTCCGCGCAGGATGTTCCGAAGGACATCTACACCGGCGCTGAACTCGCGCTCATGTCCGACGGCCAGCGGCTCCCGGTGAGGCTCGCGAGCAACGGCCGGTCGTTCGGCCGCGACAAACCGCTCGTATTGAAGGCGCTGCCATGAGCCGACCGATCACCGAACTCGCACTTCATCTGGCTCGGGCCTTCGTGCCCTACCCCTGGCAGCCGGTCGAGCACGCGCCCGACGGGCCGCTCTCAGGACTCACCTTCGCCGTCAAAGACCTCTTCGACGTCGCGGGGTACCCCACGGGCTGCGGCTGCCCGCTGTGGCTCGCCCAATCAGAGGTCAAATCGCGCAGCGCGCCGGTCGTACAGCAACTGCTCTCGGCCGGCGCGCGCTTCGTCGGCAAGACGCACACCGACGAGCTCGCCTTTTCGATGAACGGCAAGAACGCGCACTTCGGCATGCCGCTCAACGGTGCAGCGCCGGAGCGCATCCCGGGCGGCTCGTCGAGCGGCTCGGCGAGCGCGGTGTCGAACGGGCTGTGTGACTTCGCGCTTGGCACCGACACCGGTGGCTCGGTGCGCGCCCCGGCCAATCACTGCGGGCTCTTCGGCATCCGGCCGACGCACGGACGGGTCCCGCTCGAAGGCGTGCATGATCTTGCGCCCTCGTTCGACACCTGCGGCTGGTTCGCCCGCGATGCACGCACCTTCGCCCGCGTGGGCCGCGTCCTGCTGGGCGACGATCCACTGTCACTCGCGACACCACGCCTACTCTGGCCCGAAGACCTCTGGGCGCTCGTTTCTCCCGAGGTGACGGAGGCCCTCGCGCCGTCGGCCACGCGCGTTTCGGCTGCACTCGGAGGCGCCTCCGCCCCGCTGCCGCGGATGCGCGTCACGCAGGCGGTCGGCGAATTCACCTTCGAGGCGCTCTACTGGGCCTTCCGACACATCCAGGGGTTTGAAGCATGGCAGGTCGATGGCCCCTTCATCGAAGGCTTTGGCCCGCCGCTCGGGCCCGGGGTTGCGGAACGCTTCGCCTGGGCCCGAACCGTGACCGAGGCCCAGAAGGACGCGGGCTGGACGCTTCGCCGGGCCTACAGCGACTGGCTCGACCGGCAGCTTGGCCCGGACGGCGTGCTCGTACTGCCCACGATGCCCGACATCGCGCCGCTCGCCGCCTCGCCCGAAGACGCGCTGCAAGACTATCGCGAGCGCGCGCTTCGACTGCTCATGATCTCCGGCTTGAGCGGACGGCCCCAGGTCACGCTGCCGCTCGCGCGGCGCGACGGCGCGCCCCTGGGCCTTTCGCTGCTCGGCCCGCGCCAGAGCGACTGTGCGTTGCTCTCGCTCGTCGAGCAGATCGCCGAGGCCGCGACCAGAGGACTCTGAGCGTCGGCACCGTCAACCCCGCCGCTCGGGCCCGCGTTCCAGCGGCCGACCGGCGTATCCCCGCGTCCGGCGAATACTGCCCACATGGAGTCGACGATGTCCAACTCGCCCCTCGCCACCCTATCTCTGTCCCGCCGCGGCTTTCTGAACGCCTCTGCCGCGCTGGCCGCCACGGCCGCAGCACCGTCGATGAGCCTTGCCGTCCCGGCCTCGATCGATACCGTCGCCATCGATGGCGACCTGCTTGCTGCGCTCGGTGAGCGCCTCGCGCGGGATGCGGTCCGCGACCTGGGCGCACAGGGACACGATCTCGTCGTGCACTACCGCGACTGCGCAGCTCCGACGCTCAGCATGCTGCGTGAGGGCCTTCTGCGCGGCTTCGCTTTCGAGGGTGCGACCGTGCGCACCTGGCAGGATGCCTGCGGTGATGCGGCAGCCGTGATCTCCCGTCTGACGGTGGAAGACGCCTCGACCGGCCGTGCGGTGCTCGCTGAAATCGATGCCACGACGCTGTCGGTCGTCGCAATGATCGAGGATGCGGCCGCAAGCCCGGTGACGCGCAAGCAGGCGCTTCTCCTCGCGCGCAGCGAGGATCTCTACCGGATCGCCACACTTGGCTGAGCAGGATCCACCGACCGCGCTAGCCAAGAACGCGCTCGAGACGGGCTATGGCCTCCTCGAGCGCGTCGCGCCCGACCGCGTAGGCAAGCCGGACGTGTTCGCGCGCGCGATGGGTGCCAAAGTCGATGCCGGGCGCGAAGGCGACACCCGCGCGCTCGAGCATCTCGAGCGCGAAGGCTTCGCTGTCGTTCGTGAAGCGGCTCACGTCGGCGTAGACGAAAAAGCCGCTGTCGGGCACGAGCGGAATGCCAAAGCCCAGTTCGCGCAACGCAGCAACGAAGTAGTCGCGCCGCGCCTCGAACTCGCGCCGTCGCGCTTCGGCAACCGCGTAACCGGCCTCGGTGAGGCACCCGAGCGCCGCGTGCTGCGCCACGGCCGAAGGCGAGATGTAGAGGTTTTGCGCGAGGATCTCGAGCGGACGTACGGTGTCGGCGGGTGCCACGAGCCAGCCCAAGCGCCAGCCGGTCATCGTGAAGTACTTCGAGAAGCTGTTGACCGAGAAGACCCGATCCGAATGCGCGAGCGCCGTGACAGGCGGCGCGCCGTAGTTGAGCCCCGCGTAGGTCTCATCCGAGATGACGGTTCCGCCAAGGGCATGTACGGCATCGACGATACGCGCAACCTCTTCGGGCGCCGCACTGGTTCCCGTCGGATTCGACGGTGAGGCGAGGATCACGCCGCGCGTCCGCGCATTCCAGGCCTCTTCAATCGCCCGCGCGCTGAACTGATAGCGCGCCTCCGGTCCCACGGGCAAAAGGCGCGGCTGCCCCTCCATCACACGGACGAAATGCCGGTTGCAGGGGTAGGAAGGGTCTGTCAGGAGCCATTCGTCCTCGCGGTCGACCAAAAGCGCACAGGCGAGCAGGAGCGCCGCCGAGCCGCCGGCCGTGACGATGATGCGCTCCGCTGGTACCCCGAGACCATAGAGACGACGGTAATGCGCCGAAATCGCCTCACGGAGCGGGGCAATGCCGAGCGCACTCGTATAGCGCACGGCGCCCCCAGCAAGAAACTTCTGCGCTCGCTCGAGCACGGGCGGCGGCGAGGGGAAATCCGGCTCCCCGATCTCGAGATGGATGACCGAGTGGCCGACCGCCTCGAGCGCACGGGCGCGGCTGGCGATCTCCATGACGTGGAACGGCGCGACATCGCGCAACCGCCGGGCGACAGGCGCATCAAAACCACGACAGCTCCGACTTCCGTGCAGTTGGCCCAAGACAACAACCCAGCAGGTGGACAGACCGGGAAATGCTAGCCTTTGGCGTGGCGTGTCGCGGCGACCCACCGCAAAACGCCGGCGTCGGCGAACCGCTGCCCGTATCTCGCACATCAGGCGGTCGTCGACAGGATCTGCTTGGAATCGACCGTTCATGTCCTCCGACCCCTCGACCTTCCCCGAATTGGTGAGTTCGCCCGAACGGCGACGGTCGCCTCGGCGAAGCGCAAAGCTGCGCGCGCTGCTTGCGCTCGGCCCACAGATTCATCGCGTCGATCTGCTCGACTTCTCCCATCGTGGACTCAAGGCCACCTTCGTCGGTACACCACCGCCCGCCGAAACCTTGGAGCAATGGCTGGGCAAAAGCGCCCAACTGTCGACGACGAGCGCGCTGAGCGGCTTCGCCCTCCCGGCGTTCTCGATTCGCGTCGCACGCGTGGGTAAGAATGAAGTCGGCTTGGAAGCCGACAGCGTGCCGCCCTCCTGGCAGACGGCGCTTTCGGCCACGGCGCCAGCCCGTGCAGACGCGGCTTCGCCGGGTGAAGACCGTGAGCGCATGCTCAAGCGCTGCGCGAGCGTCTATACCGCGTTTGCCCGCCGCCTCGCGACCGACGTGCTCACGAAGGTACTGGAGCAGATTGCCGCGCGGCAGGGCGCGGATCCCTTTCATGCGCAGCGCGCTGGCTTCACCGACGCCGGACCGGCCCTCAGTGTCCAGCGCTCGGCCATCGTCGAGCGCTTCGTCGAATCCGCCCAACGCCGGGCGATGTCGCCGCCCAACGTCGCCGAGACCACCAGCCAGAAAGTGGCCAGCAGTGCGCTTCGGCTCATGAATTCGGATGAGCTGGAAGACCATCTGACACTCAACGGCGTCATTTCCCGGCTAGAAAAGGCTTTCGTGGTCGAGTCCGACGCGTTCGAACTTCGCTACGCGAGACTCGTCGGTACCCCCATCAACGCCCGCAACAATCCCTTCGGTGTCGAAGTCACGCTCCGCGGCCTGCGAGAAGCGCTCCAGACCGATGCACTCAAGGCACCGGTCTGGCGATTGATTTACGAAATACTGGAGGCAAGTGCACGCAGTCGCTTCCAGGAGCTGTGGCGCGACCTGACGCAGATCGTGGCGCGAGTCAAACCTGTGGCGCGCACCACGCCCGACACGTCGAGCCGAGACAGTACGACCATCGCCAACGCCTCACGGCCGCTGGCAGAAGTCAGCGTCGATGCGCGGCTCGCACGCATGGAGGAGGTGGCAGCGCGCTTGCTTGCAGACCGTCTTCAAGGCGGTCAGGGGCAACGGGGAACGGCTGGCCCAGCGTCTGAGTCGCAGGGATCGCCGGCCGCAGGTGGCGCGCGAGCCGCACAGCCGGTTTCTTCGCGCGCAGGTGACATGTCTGCGCCCGGGCAGACGAACGGATCCACGGCCGCTCGAGAACGCGGTTCCTCCAAGACCGCAGGCGACAGCGCGCAGCAGCCGGGGATCACCCTCGATCGAAGCGGACGTGCGCCCGCGCAGGCCGCCATTCCTGGGACGTCGTTGCACGGACCCGGTGGGGCGGCAGTCCACCCCCCGGTCTCTGTCGGGGGGCCTGCCCGCCGCTTGAATGTCATCGCCGATCTCGCCGACCTCGGGGGCCTCGGCGGTACTGCAGGCGGCGTCGGTGATCTGATCGCGACCGGCCGTCTGCTCCCCGAACTGCAAGGCGCACAGCAAGAAGCCGATCTCGAGGAATTGCTGGCCGCCATCGATCGCCTACCGCTCTCGAGTGGTCCGGCGTTCAGCGAAGCCGGTCTGCACGAAGTCGCAGCGCAATTCATCGAGCATGGCCCCAACGGCCCGACCCCGCAGCGCCGAATCAGCGAAACTCACCAGCGCGTGCTCTACACGGCGGTCCAGCTCTTCCGGCAGGCGAGCCGCGAGTTCACTCCGAACAGCCTGATCGAAACCCTGGTCAAGCGGCTCGAGCGCACCCTGCTCAAGCTCTCGCTCCGGGATGGTGAGTTCCCCTCCTCGCCCGAGCACCCCGCGCGAAAGGTGATCGATCTGATCGATCAGTACAGCCTCGCCACCGATGACCAAGGACGCTTCACCGATCCGAAGCTCGCGCGCCAGCTGGAGGATCTAGTCGATCGGATCTGCACCCAGGCCGATCGCGACGATCGCGTCTTCTCCGTCGTTCAAGCCAGCCTTGAACAGGACCTCTCCGGCCTGCGCGCCGAACGCCAGCAGAAGGTAGAACGCGTGCGCGAGGCACTCGAGAGTCGCGAGAGCGTGCGCACCGCACGCGAGGCAGCCGATACCGCCCTAGAACATGTGCTGTCCGAGCGCCGCGTCCCTCGGCTGCTCGTACGTCTGATCGCCGACTACTGGCGCCCGCATCTCGTCTTCATACATCTTCGGCATGGCGCGGACTCCCGCGAGTGGAGTACATCGCAGCGTGCCCTGCACGCAGTGCTCACCCTCACGCAGGAAGATGTCGACGATGCATCGACCTTCGAACTTCGGGAGCAAGTGGCGCGTTACATCGAATCGATGCTGCAGGAGCACCCCATCGAAGCTGGCGAGCGACGCGCATGGCTCGATCAGGTAGACGCGCTGCTCATCCGTCGCGAAGCGAAGCTGCTCGGCGATCGCATCCAGGCGCCCCGGTTCGACGGCATCACGAACGCAACGAAAACCGACCGCAAGCTGCGGCCACATCTCGGGGAGTGGTGGGAACTCCAAATGGAGCAACGTTGGGTACCCGTGCAACTCGTCTGGGCAGCCGCGAACAGCGACTACTGCGGGTTGGTCAATCGGTCGGCCAACAATCGACTCGAGCTCACCTACACCGAGCTGCGCAAGCTACTCGAGAACGGACAGGCGCGCACCCGCGCGCCGCTCGACGCGCCCCTACTCGATCGCTCAGAGGACATCCTGCTTGCAGATGCGCTATCGCAGGCGCTCGATGTGGCCAACCGCGACGAGCGCACGGGTCTCATGGGACGCAAGGCGTTCCACGACCGCCTCGTGGAACTCGAACAGCAGGCCAGTGCAGGCAGCACACTCACCCTGGCACTGTTCGAATTCGATCAGTTCCGTCTCGTGGCCTCGACGTCCGGCGTCGACGCGCTCGAAGCCTTGGCAGAAGCGCTGGCCCGCGCCCTCGTCGCAGCCGCCCCGCGTGACGCGCTCATCGCCACGTTCCGCGAAGACACGTTCTCGATGCTGCTGCAGGACTACAGCGAAGAGGCGGCACGACGCACGGCAGAAGACATCCTGCGCGCAATCGGCGACTACGCGTTCGAGCACAACCAGCACGCCTACCGCATCGGCGTCTATGCGGGTCTGGGGACCTTCAAGGCAGGCGAACTCTCTGGCGTGGAGATGCTCCGCCGGGTCGATGCGGCGTGCATGGCCGCGAAGTCGAGTGGCCGCAACACGCTCCGCGTCTATGAACCGACGGCAGCCGACCTCAGGTACGAAGAGCTTCTTCTCGACTGGGCGGGCCGTATCGATTCGGTCCTGGCGAGCGAGGAACTCCACTTGCGCTGCCAGCTGGTGGCGCCGATTGCTGCTGCCACCAAGCTGAAGCCCTACTACGAATTGCTGCTCGGCATCGAGGCCATCGGCGGGCAGCGGGTTTCACCGTTCGAGTTCGTCACGGCGATGGAACGCCTCGGTCGGGCGCACGAAATCGACCTGTGGGTTCTGCGCCAGGCCTTGGACTGGATCCGAGAAAACCGCAGCGTCTTCAACGAGGTGGCTGGATTGGCCATCAACCTTTCGGCCTCTTCTCTAGGACGGGTCGAGATCACGGATTACATCCGTGACGCATTTGCCCACGGCTCGGTCTCTGCCCAGAACGTCATCTTCGAAATCACCGAGTCGGCCGCGATCCGCAACTTCGACACGGCCCAGGCCTTCATCCGTGAACTCCGCCGCTTCGGCGCGCGCGTCTCGCTCGACGATTTCGGCAGCGGTTTCACCTCCTATTCGCACCTCAAGCGTCTGTCGGCGGACACGCTGAAGATCGACGGCAGTTACGTGAAGGACATCCTCACGAGCGACAGCGATCTCGCGATCGTCAAGTCCATGACTGACATTGCCCACACCCTCGGGATGACGGTGGTCGCGGAGTGGGTGGAGACGCCTGACATCCTGGCCCGGCTGCTCGACTTGGGGGTCGACTACGCTCAGGGCTACGCCGTGCATCGCCCGGTTCGTCTGTCGCGTCTGCTCTCCGCGCCACCCGTCTGAACGGCGCCCGCGCGCAACGGGTCACGCAAGCATGGCCCCGACCGCCGCGCCGGTCGCGAGCACGAGCAGCGGATGGATTCGGGGGAAGAGCAGAAACGTTGCGAGTGATGCGGCGAAGAGTGCGCCGAGCCGCGGTTCGGCGATGCCGCCCATCAGGAGCGCACAGCCCGACAGCATCAGGCCCACCGTCACCGGTGCGAGTCCCCGCAACACGATCTCGCGCCAGGGATTGCCAGAAAGTCGACCGAAAGCCTTTGCCGCGATCGTGACCAGCACGAAGGGGCCGAGGCTGATCGCGCCCAGCGTCGTGAACGCGCCCGCGATCCCCGCGGCGTGGTAGCCCAAAAGCGCGACGTAGAGGATGTTCGGGCCGGGCGCTGCCTGGGCGAGCGCGATGTAGCCCGCGAAATGCTGCGTCGTCATGAGCCCGCGGGTCTCGACGAAGAACCGGTGCATGTCGGGGATGAGCGGAATCGTCCCGCCGATGCAGAGGAATGAGAGCTCGAGGTAGAGCAGCGCCATGTCGGCGAGCAGGCCCGAGCCGGGTGACGATTCGCTCATAGCCACTTTCGGCAGGCGGCGGTGACGCCGACCGCGCCCCCGGCAAGCAGCACCCAGCCCATCGACCAGCCGGCGAAGAACGAAAGTGCCATAGCGCACGCACAGAGCAGCGAGGCCAGCCACTTGCGGTAGAAGGGCTTGGCCATCGCGAGCGCCATCGTGGTGAGGTAGGCGATTGCGGTGACGGCCATACCGTCCACGGCCGCGCGCACCCGCGTGTGGGCCTGCAGGTGCTCGTAGATCAGCGCCAACGCGAGCACGATCAAAAGCGGGACCGCCATGAGACTCATAAACGCGAGGAGCCCGCCGGACAAGCCGTACCAGCGGGTGCCGAGAAACACGCTGCAGTTGACGACGTTGGGGCCAGGGATCGCCTGGCAGATGGTCAGCATGTCGGTGAACTCGCGCTCATCGAGCCACTGGCGCTCTTCGACGACCACGCGACGCAGCCACGGCAGCGCTCCGCCGAACGCGCTGACACCCACCTTGAGAAACCCGAGGGCCATCTCGCGCCGGCTCGGGCGACGACCGAAACCGCCGGACGGATCAGCCTGCACTGTGTTCTTGCCAGAATGGCGTCATGACCTTCCCGATCGAAGCTTCACCGCTTCCGCCGTACAGACTGCGGATCTCGGTTGCCCCGTCCGACCTGGATGCGCTCGGGCATGTCAACAACGTGGTGTATCTCGGCTGGATCAATGAGGTTGCCATCGCGCATTGGGAAAGCATCACGACGGCGGAAGAGCGGTCTCGCCTCGCGTGGGTCGCCCTTCGGCACGAGATCGATTATCGGTCCGAGGCGCTCCTTGGGGAGACCATCGATGTCATCACCTGGACCGGCGAGGCTGCGGGCCTGCGTTACAGCCGCCACACCCGGATCGAGGTGGCAGACACCGGTCCACGCCGAACACTCGTCGAAGCGCGATCGATCTGGTGCCCAATTGATCCGGTACGGCGTCGGCCCGCGCGGCCCGAGGCGCGAATCCGCGCCCTATTCGCGCCCCCTGGTTGAGACGTCCGCCGCCCCTGTCAGCGGCGCGACGGTGACGGCCACTGCGAGCTCATGGGCCCCCCCGCCGCGGATGACGCCGCGAAGCGGTGGCACGTCGGTATAGTCCCGACCGCGCGCGAGCAGCACATGGGTCTCGCCGGCGAAGCAGTCGTTGGTCGGATCCATCTCGAGCCAGCCCGTGCTGGGGCAGTAGACCTCGACCCAGGCATGCGAGGCGTCCGCCCCGACCAGCCGCGGCTTTCCCGGAGGAGGCTGGGTCAGCAGGTAGCCGCTCACATCACGTGCAGCGAGACCGACGGAGCGCAGGCACGCGATCATGATCTGTGAGAAGTCCTGGCAGACGCCTTCGCGCCGCTCGAGCGCCACGAGGGGCGAGGTGTGCGCATCCGTTGCTGCTGGTTTGTAGCGCAACTCCGTGTGAATCCGATGGGCGAGTCGTGCTCCCAGCGCATGCACACCGACGTTCTCGGACAGGAGCGGCGTGACGAACGCCTTGAACGGGTCGGCAATGGGCG
>CALDYQ010000071.1 GCA_937944385.1 uncultured Burkholderiales bacterium
CGAAGGACGAGGGTGGGCGTCACACGCCGTTCTTCAACAACTACCGTCCGCAGTTTTATTTCCGCACGACGGATGTGACCGGTGCGGTGACGCTGCCTGCGGGTACCGAGATGGTGATGCCAGGCGACAACGTGAAGATGACGGTGGCGCTGATCGCACCGATCGCGATGGAGGAGAAGCTGCGCTTCGCCATCCGCGAGGGCGGCCGCACCGTCGGCGCAGGCGTCGTGTCGAAGATCCTCAAGTAATCCTGTTCACTGAAGCTCGGTCGTGCGGTCGGCCGGCGTCCCGATGCGTCGGGGCAAAGTCAACGACCCGCGACCCGCTCGAGGGGCGTAGCTTAGTGGTAAAGCTACGGTTTCCAAAACCGTCGATGGGGGTTCGATTCCCTCCGCCCCTGCCACCCAACCCGTTGAATCCATGAACGACACCGTCAAGAACTGGGCTGCAACGCTTGCCGCGCTCGCTGCTGTGGGGGTCGGTGTTTACGGCTTCTACCACTTCGCCGAGTCGGCCCTGGTCCTCCGGCTGGCCATCGTCGTGGCCGGGTTGCTCGTCGGCGCGGGACTCATGTACCTCTCCACGCCGGGCAAGGACTTCGCGCAGTTCGCGCGCGAGGCGCTCGACGAGGGCAAGAAGGTGGCCTGGCCAAGCCAAAAGGAAACCGTCCAGATGACCGGCATCGTGTTCATCTTCGTGGTGACCATGTCGCTGTTCCTGTTTTTCGTCGACTGGATCATCGCGCTGGTCGTGGCGTGGCTGACGCAGCGCGGTTGACCTGCGCGCCGTTTTTCAATCGCCTTCATCAAGAGCGCTTTCGATGAGCACAGAGACCGCCACCCCAGAAGCCGGGTCCACCGAAGCGATTGCGCCGACCGCGCCGCCCGCGAGCGCCAAGCGCTGGTATGTCGTGCATGCGTTCTCCGGGTTCGAAAAGAGTGTCATGAAGAGCCTCAAGGAGCGGATCGCCCGCTCTCATGTTGCTGACAAGTTCGGCGACGTGCTCGTGCCCGAAGAAGAGGTAGTCGAAATCAAGAACGGGCAGAAGGCGCTCACCCAGCGCAAGTTCTTCCCGGGCTATGTGCTCGTCCAGATGGAGATGACCGACGAGACGTGGCACCTCGTCAAGAGCACGCCCAAGGTCACCGGCTTCGTTGGCGGCACGGCAACGCGCCCGGCACCGATCTCCCAGAAAGAGGTTGACTCCATTTTGGGCCAGCTGCAGACGGGCGCGGAGAAGCCCAAGCCCAAAATTGTCTTCGAGGTCGGCGAAGTGGTGCGGGTGAAGGACGGCCCGTTCGCGGACTTCACCGGCAGCGTCGAGGATGTGAATTACGAAAAGACCAAGCTGCACGTCTCGGTCATGATTTTTGGGCGGGCCACTCCAGTGGAGCTCGACTTCGGTCAAGTCGAGAAAGTCTGACAGCGTAGCGGCGGGCGCACGGATTTCGCGGCCGACCGGCAACGGGTGGCCGATGTGAAACGGGGAGAGGGTGGTCTGAATTCGCCTTCGTTTGCACCCACAACCAGGAGCCATCATGGCAAAGAAAATCGTCGGCTTCATCAAGCTGCAAGTCCCGGCGGGCAAGGCAAACCCTTCGCCGCCCATTGGCCCCGCGCTCGGTCAGCGCGGTCTGAACATCATGGAGTTCTGCAAGGCGTTCAACGCCCAGACGCAAGGCATGGAGCCGGGCATGCCGATCCCGGTCACCATCACGGCGTTCGCCGACAAGAGCTTTACCTTCGTCATGGGCACGCCGCCGGCGACGTACCTGATCAAGAAGGAAGCCAAGGTCCAGAAGGGCTCCTCCAAGCCCCACACGGACAAGGTCGGCAAGCTCACCCGCGCCCAGGCCGAGGCCATCGCCAAGGTCAAGATGCCCAACCTCACGGCAGCTGACATGGACGCCGCCGTTCGCACGATCGCGGGCAGCGCGCGCTCGATGGGCATCACGGTGGAAGGAGTGAACTGATCATGGCCAAGCTCACCAAACGCCAGAAAGCGCTTGCCGGCAAGGTGCAGGCGGACAAGTTGTATCCGGTGACCGATGCGCTCGCGCTCGCCAAGGAGTGCGCGACCGCCAAGTTCGACGAGTCGATCGACGTGGCGGTGAATCTTGGCATCGATGCCAAGAAGTCCGACCAGACGGTCCGCGGCTCGCTGGTCATGCCGGCGGGCACGGGCAAGACCGTTCGTGTGGCGGTGTTCGCACAGGGCGCGAAAGCCGAAGAAGCCAAGGCGGCGGGTGCCGACGTGGTTGGCTTCGACGACCTCGCCGAGCGTGTCAAGGGTGGTTTCATGGACTTCGACATCGTTATTGCCTCGCCCGATGCCATGCGCGTGGTAGGAACGCTCGGTCAGGTGCTCGGCCCGCGTGGTCTGATGCCGAACCCGAAAGTCGGTACCGTGACGCCTGATGTGGCGACTGCCGTCAAGAATGCCAAAGCAGGCCAGGTGCAGTACCGGACCGATAAAGCAGGCATCGTGCATGCCACGATCGGCCGCGCCTCGTTTGAGCTGAGCGCGCTCGAGGCCAACCTGCGCGCGCTGATCGACGCGCTCCAGAAGGCAAAGCCGGCTGCGGCCAAAGGCGTTTACCTGAAGAAGGTCAGCGTCTCGAGCACGATGGGACGCGGCGTCCGCGTGGACACGGGCGCGTTCGGCACACAGACGGGCGCGACACAGTAGGGACATAGGAATTGGTGGGCTGTGGCGCGAGCCGCGGGCTATCAGAGACCGCTGGTGACGGATCGGCCGCTGCAAGGCGAGCGCTCCGGCTTAATCGAACCATCACCGGATGGCAACCAGCGCAGATGGCGTATCCGCCGAAACGATCGTCCGCGCGTGATCTTGAAGATCGCAAGCGGGATGGAAAGTGCGGGCAGACACGCTGAAACCCACCCGTGATGCATGTGCACCGCGGGTTTTGCAGGAGAAACTGACTTGAGTCTGAATCGCAAACAGAAGGCCGCAGTCATCGACGAGGTCAAGGCGCAGGCGAGCAATGCGCAGACGCTCGTGATGGCCGAGTATCGCGGCACGACCGTGGCGGACATGACCAAGCTGCGCAAGTCGGCGCGTGAACAGGGCGTGTATCTGCACGTCCTCAAGAACACGCTTGCACGACGTGCCGTGGCGGGTTCCGCCTTCGAGGTGGCGACGGGCGAGATGACGGGTCCGTTGATCTATGGCTTCTCGACAGACGCCGTGGCGGCTGCCAAGGTGGTCAACGAGTTCGCCAAGACCAACGACAAGATCGTCATTCGTGCCGGCGCTTTCAACGGCAAGCTGCTCGACCGCGCAGGCGTTGCCGCACTCGCGTCGATCCCGAGCCGCGAAGTGCTGCTCGCGCAACTGGCCGGCTTGCTCAATTCGCCGGTCGCCCGTATGGCGCGCGTGCTCGCCGCATTGGCCGAAAAGAAAGGCCAGCCGGAAGGCCAGGCCGAGGCTGCCGCTGCCTGATCGCAAGGCTACCCCGATATCCATCCCAACCCGTTTCAGGAACACACAATCATGGCATTCAACAAAGACGATTTTCTGGCCGCCCTCGACACGATGTCGGTCATGGAGCTGAACGACCTGGTCAAGGCGATCGAAGAGAAGTTCGGCGTCTCGGCCGCCGCGATGGCGGCTCCGGCCGCCGGTGGTGCAGGTGCTGCTGCCGCGCCCGCAGCTGAAGAGAAGACCGAGTTCGACGTCGTGCTCAAGGAAGCCGGTGCCAATAAGGTCGGCGTCATCAAGGCGGTGCGCGAGATCACGGGTCTCGGCCTCAAGGAGGCGAAGGACCTGGTCGACGGCGCGCCCAAGACGGTCAAGGAGGCGATGCCCAAGGCCGACGCCGAAGCCGCCAAGAAGAAGCTCGAGGACGCTGGCGCCAAGGTCGAGATCAAGTAACCCCGACCCCCGCCTGGGCTGCACCCCCTTCCGCGGAGCTGCAGCCCTTTCCCTTGCAGGCTTGCCTCGCCACGGGCGACGACACCACGTCTGCAATGGAAAGAGCGCCCCTGTCGGCGTTCTCCGGCGAGCGGATCGCGCGTTTCCGCACGCGACTCGTCTCCGCCGCCCGGTGACACCCAACCCGAGGACCTCATGAGCTATTCCTTCGCCGAAAAGAAACGCATCCGCAAAAGCTTCGGATCGCCGGGCGCGGTGCTTGACTTCCCGTTTCTGCTCGAGACGCAGATCGCCTCCTACAACGAGTTCCTTCAGGTCGGCGTCCCGGTCGCCGAGCGCCAGTCCGTCGGTCTGGAGTCTGCCTTCCGGTCCATCTTTCCGATCACCTCGCATAACGGGCTCGCCAAGCTCGAATACGTAAGCTATGCGCTGGGTACGCCACCGTTCGACGTCGTCGAGTGCCAGCAGCGCGGTCTGACCTACGCAGCACCGGTGCGGGCCAAGGTGCGCCTGATCATCTACGACCGCGAGGCCGCGAAGGAAACCGTCAAGGAGGTGAAGGAGAGCGAGGTCTACATGGGCGAGATCCCCCTGATGACCGAAAACGGCTCCTTCGTCATCAACGGCACCGAGCGGGTGATCGTCTCCCAGCTCCACCGCTCGCCGGGCGTCTTCTTCGAGCACGACAAGGGCAAGACCCACAGCTCGGGCAAGCTGCTGTTTTCGGCGCGCGTCATTCCCTATCGCGGTTCTTGGCTCGACTTCGAGTTCGACCCGAAGGATTACCTCTACTTCCGGATCGACCGGCGCCGCAAGATGCCTGTCACGATCCTCTTGAAGGCGCTTGGCCTCTCCAACGAAGAGATCCTCGCGCGCTACTTCAAGTTCGACGATATTCATTTCACGCCGCAGGGCATCCAGATCGCTTTCGTGCCCGAGCGTCTCAAGGGCGAAGTCGCGCGTTACGACATCACGGCCCCGGACGGCACCGTCATCGTCCCCAAGGAAAAGCGGGTCACGGCCAAGCACATCCGGGAACTCATCAATGCTGGCACCCAGCGTCTGGCCCTGCCGATCGAGGACCTCTACGGTCGCATCTCGGCAAAGAACATCGTCGACCCCGAGACCGGCGAAGTCCTCGTCAAGGCCAACGATGAGCTCACAGAGGAGTCGATCAAGAAGATCGTCGAAGCCGGCATCGAGCACATCCAGACCCTCTACATCAACGAACTCGACGAGGGGCCGTGGATCTCGATGACGCTCCGCACGGATGACATTCCGGACAAGACCACTGCGCGCGTTGCGATCTACCGCATGATGCGCCCGGGCGAGCCGCCGACGGCCGAGGCTGTGGAAGCGCTATTCAACCGCATGTTCTTCCTGCCGGAGAGCTACGACCTCTCGCGCGTGGGTCGCATGAAGTTCAATCGTCGCCTGGGCCGGGATACGATCGAGGGCCCTATGGTGTTAACGCACGAGGACATCCTCGACGTCGTGGGTGTGCTCCTCGATCTGCGCAACGGGCGCGGCGAGGTGGACGACATCGATCACCTCGGCAATCGGCGGGTGCGCTCGGTGGGTGAGCTCGCCGAAAACCAGTTCCGATCCGGCCTGGCCCGCGTCGAACGCGCGGTGAAGGAGCGCCTTGGCCAGGCCGAGAGCGAGAACCTGATGCCGCACGACCTCATCAACGCGAAGCCGATCTCGGCCGCGCTGAAGGAGTTCTTCGGCTCGAGCCAGCTCTCGCAGTTCATGGATCAGACCAACCCGCTGTCCGAGATCACCCACAAGCGGCGGGTCTCGGCGCTCGGTCCCGGCGGTCTCACGCGCGAGCGTGCCGGCTTCGAGGTGCGCGACGTGCACCCGACGCACTACGGCCGTGTCTGCCCGATCGAAACGCCGGAAGGCCCGAACATCGGTCTCATCAACTCGCTCGCGCTCTTCGCCCGGGTCAACAACTACGGCTTCATCGAGACCCCGTACCGCAAGGTCGTCGACGGCAAGGTCACCCATGAAATCGTCTACCTCTCGGCTATCGAGGAAGCCGGCTTCACGATTGCGCAGGCCAACACCCCGCTCGATAAGGACGGCAATTTCGCCAGCGAACTGGTGCTGTCGCGCAAGGACGGTGAGTCCAAGATGGTGACCGCGAGCGAAGTGAACTTCATGGATGTCGCGCCCTCACAGATCGTCTCGGTGGCCGCTTCCCTGATTCCCTTCCTCGAGCACGACGACGCGAACCGCGCGCTCATGGGCTCCAACATGCAGCGTCAGGCGGTACCCTGTCTGCGCCCGGAGAAGCCCTTCGTGGGCACCGGCGTGGAACGCAGGGCGGCCATCGACTCCGGAACCGTGGTTACGGCGCGCCGCGGCGGCAAGGTGGACTACGTGGATGCCTCGCGTGTGGTGGTGCGGGTCAACGACAGTGAGACCCGGCCGGGTGAGGCAGGTGTCGACATCTACAACCTCGTCAAGTACACCCGCTCGAACCAGAACACCAACATCAACCAGCGTCCGCTGGTGAAGTTGGGTGACGTGCTCGAGAAGGGCGATGTGATCGCGGACGGTGCCTCCACCGACAAGGGCGAGCTTGCTCTGGGCCAGAACATGCTGGTCGCGTTCATGCCCTGGAACGGCTTCAACTACGAAGACTCGATCCTCATCTCCGAGCGGGTTGTCGCCGATGATCGCTACACCTCGATCCATATCGAGGAACTCACGGTCGTCGCGCGGGATACCAAGCTCGGCGAGGAGGAGATCACGCGCGACATCGCAAGCCTGGGTGAAGCGCAACTCGCCCGGCTCGATGAGTCCGGTATCGTCTATATCGGCGCCGAGGTCGAGGCGGGCGACGTGCTCGTGGGCAAGGTCACCCCGAAGGGCGAGACCACGCTCACACCCGAAGAGAAGCTCCTGCGCGCCATCTTCGGTGAAAAGGCGAGCGACGTGAAAGACACGTCGCTCCGTGTCCCATCCGGCATTTCGGGCACGGTGATCGACGTGAAAGTGTTCACGCGCGAAGGCATCCAGCGTGACAAGCGCGCCCAGCTCATCATCGACGAGGAACTTCGCGGCTACAAGAAGGACCTGGCGGACCAGCTTCGCATCGTGGAGAACGACGCGTTCGAGCGACTCGAGCGTCTGCTCATCGGCAAGATCGCAAGCGGTGGGCCGAAGAAACTGCCCAAGGGTACCGCCCTGACGCACGAATACCTTGCGAGCCTCGGCCGCTACGACTGGTTCGACCTGCGTCTCGCGGATGACGAAGCCGCACGGCAGCTCGAGAGCGTCAAGGAGAGCCTGACGGCAATACGTACCGAGTTCGACGCCGCCTTCGAGCTCAAGAAAAAGAAGCTCACCCAGGGCGACGAGCTGCCCGCGGGTGTGCTCAAGATGGTCAAGGTCTACGTGGCCGTCAAGCGACGCCTGCAGCCCGGCGACAAGATGGCTGGCCGCCACGGCAACAAGGGAGTGGTGTCGAAGATCGTCCCGGTCGAGGACATGCCGTACATGGCCGACGGCACGCCGGTCGACATCGTCCTCAACCCGCTCGGCGTGCCGTCGCGGATGAACGTCGGCCAGATCCTCGAGGTCCACCTCGGCTGGGCGGCCAAGGGTGTTGGTTGCAAGATCGACGAGATGCTGAAAACCCGGGCCAACGTCAAGGAAATCCGCGGCTTCATCGAGCATCTTTATCACGAGATCGGCGCGCCTCAGGACGTCAAGAGCCTCAAGGACGACGAGATGCTCGAACTCGCCGAGAACCTGCGTCATGGCGTGCCCTTTGCGACCCCCGTGTTCGATGGCGCAACCGAGGCCGACATCAAGTCGATGCTCAAGCTTGCGGGTCTGCCGGAATCCGGCCAGACGACGCTCTACGACGGCCGCACCGGCGAAGCGTTCGATCGCCCGGTGACCGTGGGCTACATGCACATGCTTAAGCTGCATCACCTCGTGGACGACAAGATGCATGCTCGCTCCACGGGCCCATACAGCCTCGTCACGCAGCAGCCGTTGGGCGGCAAGGCGCAGTTCGGTGGCCAGCGTTTCGGCGAGATGGAGGTCTGGGCGCTCGAGGCCTACGGTGCCGCCTACACGCTGCAGGAGATGCTCACCGTCAAGTCCGACGACGTCACCGGCCGGACGAAGGTCTACGAGAACATCGTCAAGGGCGAGCACAAGATCGATGCCGGCATGCCGGAATCGTTCAACGTGCTGGTCAAGGAAATCCGCTCGCTCGGCATCGATGTCGACCTCGAGCGCAAGTAACGGGAAAGGGCAGGACACCCCATGAACGCACTACTCGACCTGTTCAAGCAAACCACGCCGAACGAGGAGTTCGATGCGATCAAGATCGGTCTCGCCTCGCCCGAGCGCATCCGCTCGTGGTCCTTCGGCGAAGTCAAGAAGCCCGAGACGATCAACTACCGCACGTTCAAGCCCGAGCGTGACGGCCTGTTCTGCGCGAAGATCTTCGGGCCGATCAAGGATTACGAGTGCCTCTGCGGCAAGTACAAGCGGCTCAAGCACCGCGGCGTGATCTGCGAGAAGTGCGGCGTCGAGGTGACGCTCGCGAAGGTGCGTCGCGAGCGCATGGGGCACATCGAACTGGCCTCGCCGGTGGCGCATATCTGGTTCCTGAAGTCGCTGCCGTCGCGGCTCGGCATGGTGCTCGACATGACGTTGCGCGACATCGAGCGCGTGCTGTACTTCGAAGCCTATGTCGTCATCGACCCGGGCCTCACGCCGCTCACGCGCGGCCAGCTCCTGACCGAGGATGACTACCTCGCCAAGACCGAAGAATTCGGCGACGAATTCAAGGCCCTCATGGGCGCCGAGGCCATCCGCGAACTGCTCTCTTCGATCCACATCGCCGAAGAGGTTGACCGTCTGCGTACCGAACTCGCGGCCACTTCCTCCGAGGCCAAGATCAAGAAGATCGCCAAGCGTCTCAAGGTGCTCGAGGCCTTCCAGAAGTCGGGCATCAAGCCCGAGTGGATGGTGCTCGAAGTGCTGCCGGTGCTGCCCCCTGAGCTGCGTCCGCTCGTGCCGCTCGACGGCGGCCGCTTCGCCACCTCGGACTTGAACGATCTCTACCGTCGCGTCATCAACCGCAACAACCGCCTGAAGCGTCTGCTCGAGTTGCGCGCGCCGGACATCATCGTGCGCAACGAGAAGCGCATGCTGCAGGAAGCGGTCGACTCGCTGCTCGACAACGGCCGCCGCGGCAAGGCGATGACCGGCGCGAACAAGCGCCCGCTCAAGTCACTGGCCGACATGATCAAGGGCAAGAGCGGTCGCTTCCGCCAGAACCTGCTTGGCAAGCGCGTCGACTACTCCGGACGCTCGGTCATCGTGGTCGGCCCGCAGCTCAAGCTGCACCAGTGTGGTCTGCCCAAGCTGATGGCGCTCGAGCTGTTCAAGCCGTTCATCTTCAACCGCCTCGAGCAGATGGGTGAGGCGAAGACGATCAAGGAAGCCAAGAAGAAGGTCGAGAACCAGGAACCGTTGGTGTGGGACCTACTCGAGGACGTCATTCGCGAGCATCCGGTCCTCCTGAACCGCGCGCCCACGCTGCACCGTCTCGGCATCCAGGCCTTCGAGCCGGTGCTGATCGAAGGCAAGGCGATCCAATTGCATCCGCTGGTCTGCACGGCCTTCAACGCCGACTTCGACGGCGACCAGATGGCCGTCCACGTGCCGCTCTCGCTCGAAGCGCAGTCCGAGGCACGCACACTCATGCTCGCCTCGAACAACGTGCTCCTGCCCTCGAATGGCGACCCGTGCATCGTGCCGTCGCAGGACATCGTGCTCGGGCTCTACTACGCAACGCGCGAGCGCATCAACGCCAAGGGCGAGGGAATGGTGTTCGCCGACGTCGCCGAGGTCTCCCGCGCTTACGAGACGCGCAGCGTCGATCTGCACGCACGCGTCAAGGTCCGGCTGCGTGAAGTGACTTTCGGTCCGGACGGTGAGCGCACCGAGCGCGTTAGCCTGCACCAGACCACGGTGGGCCGTGCACTTCTCTCCGACATCCTCCCGGACGGCCTGCCCTTCTCGGTCATCAACAAGCCACTCAAGAAGAAGGAAATCTCGAAGCTCATCAACGCGAGCTTCCGCACCTGCGGCCTGCGCGACACGGTAGTCTTTGCCGACAAGCTGATGCAGACGGGTTTCCGTCTGGCGACCCGTGCCGGCTTCTCCTTTGCGGCCGATGACATGCTCATCCCGAAGGAGAAGGAGGCGATCCTCAAGAGCGCCGAGGCTCAGGTCAAGGAGATCCAGCAGCAGTACGCCTCGGGTCTCGTCACTGCCGGCGAACGCTACAACAAAGTCATCGACATCTGGGGCGCCGCCGGCGACGAGATTGCCAAGGCCATGATGGCGCAGCTCGGCAGCGAGCAGGTCGTCGATCGTGAAGGCAAGACGGTCCGTCAGGACTCCTTCAACTCAATCTTCATGATGGCGGATTCCGGTGCCCGGGGCTCGGCCGCGCAGATCCGCCAGTTGGCGGGCATGCGGGGGCTGATGGCGAAGCCGGATGGCTCGATCATCGAAACGCCGATCACGGCGAATTTCCGCGAGGGACTGAACGTTCTTCAGTATTTCATCTCGACCCATGGCGCACGCAAGGGCCTGGCCGACACCGCGCTCAAGACCGCGAACTCGGGCTACCTGACTCGCCGTCTGGTGGATGTGACACAGGACCTCGTCGTGGTCGAAGACGACTGCGGCACGAGCGAGGGCCTGCCCATGAAGGCGGTGCTCTCCGGCGGCGAAGTGGTCGAGGCGCTGCGCGATCGCATCCTCGGTCGTACGGTCGCTGCCGACGTGGTCAACCCGGAGACGGGCAAGGTTGTGATTCCTGCGGGTACGCTCCTCTCCGAGAGCGACGTCGAAATGATCGACGCGCTGGGCATCGACGAGGTCAAGGTGCGCTCGCCGCTGACCTGCGAGACGCGCTTCGGTCTGTGTGCCAAGTGCTACGGTCGTGACCTTGGTCGCGGGCAGCTCGTCAACGTGGGCGAAGCCGTCGGTGTGATTGCGGCGCAATCGATCGGCGAGCCCGGCACGCAGCTCACGATGCGTACGTTCCACATCGGAGGTGCAGCGTCACGGACGGCCACGGCAAGCACCGTGGAAGCGAAGTCGGCTGGCACGGTCAACTTCGCTGGCGGCATGCGCTACGTCACCAACCAGTCGGGCGACAAGATCGTGATTTCCCGTTCGGCCGAGGTGGTCATTACGGACGGCGCAGGACGCGAGCGGGAGCGTCACAAGGTGCCCTACGGCGCCAAGCTGCTGGTAGAGGATCAGAAGGCAGTCAAGGGTGGCCAGGTCATCGCGGAGTGGGATGCGACTTCGCGTCCGATCCTGACAGAGTTCGCCGGCCGCGTGAAGTTCGAGAACGTCATCGAAGGCGTTACGGTGGCAAAGCAGACCGACGACGTCACGGGGCTGTCCACGCTCGTCGTGATCGATGCCAAGCGCCGCGCCGGCAGCAAGGACAAGGGCCTGCGCCCCGTCCTCAAGCTGGTCGACGACCAGGGCAAGGAAATCTGCCCCTCGGGATCGGACACGCCGCTCGTGGTCACCTTCCAGATCGGCTCGATCATCGTGGCCAAGGACGGCCAGCAGGTCAACCCGGGCGACATGTTGGCCCGCATGGCGACCGAGACGTCCAAGACCCGCGACATCACCGGCGGTCTGCCCCGCGTGGCAGAGCTCTTCGAGGCGCGCACACCGAAGGACGCGGGCATGCTGGCCGAGGTCACCGGCACCGTCTCGTTCGGCAAGGACACCAAGGGCAAGCAGCGCCTCGTGATCAAGGATCTCGACGGCGTGTCCCATGAATACCTGATCCCCAAGGAAAAGGTGGTCATGGCCATCGACGGTCAGGTGGTCAACAAGGGCGAGATGATCGTCGACGGCCCGCCGGATCCGCATGACATTCTGCGCCTGCAGGGCGTGGAGGCGCTCGCCCGCTACATCATCGACGAGGTGCAGGAGGTCTACCGTCTGCAGGGCGTGAAGATCAACGACAAGCACATCGAGGTGATCGTGCGCCAGATGCTGCGTCGCGTGACGGTGACGCAGCCCGGCGACACCCGCTTCATCACCGGTGAGCAGGTCGAGCGTTCGGAGCTGTTCGACGAGAACGATCGAGTGAAGGCCGAAGGCAAGGCGCCGGCGCAGTTCGAGCCGATGCTTCTCGGCATCACCAAGGCATCGCTTTCGACCGACTCGTTCATCTCGGCGGCGTCGTTCCAGGAGACGACGCGCGTGCTCACCGAGGCCGCAATCATGGGCAAGAAGGACGAGTTGCGTGGCCTGAAGGAAAACGTGATCGTGGGCCGCTTGATCCCGGCCGGCACGGGCCTCGCGTACCACCGCCTGCGCAAGCGCAATCAGGCGGCGGACATCATCGACACGTCGCTCATCTCTTCGGCATCTGAAGGTGAGGAGAATGAAGAGGCCGCCGAAACACCTGCAGCGGATGCAGCCTGAGGTCGCCCCAGGGTATCCTGAGGCGATTTGACGCATCCAGAGGCATCCTGACGCATCAGGCGTCTTCGCGCCGCTTCAATGAAAAAAAGCCCGTGCCGTTTAGGGCGCGGGCTTTTTCTTGCGCGCGGCGGGCGTGACGAATCAGCCGTCGGTGACCGCGCCCCGGCTTGCGCTCGAAGCGAGCAACGCGAACTTGTACATGACGCCCTTCGTGTAGCGTGGTGGCGGCGCTTTCCAGCGCGCGCGACGCTCGGCGAGCGTCTTCTCGTCTACGTTCAACTGCAGGAGCAGGCGATGCGCATCCACCGTGATCGAATCGCCCTCCTCAACGAGCGCAAGCACTCCGCCCACCTGGGCTTCCGGAGCGATGTGACCCACGACCATGCCCCAGGTACCGCCCGAGAAGCGTCCGTCCGTGATGAGCGCGACCGATTCGCCCATCCCTTTGCCGATGATGGCAGAGGTGGGAGCGAGCATCTCGCGCATCCCGGGCCCCCCCTTCGGCCCCTCGTAACGGATCACGATCACATCACCATGGCGGATGCGATCCGCAAGAATCGCTTCCATCGCCGCGTCCTCGCTGTCGAACACGCGCGCCGGACCGGTGATCGAAGGATTCTTGAGACCCGTGATTTTGGCCACCGCTCCTTCGGGAGCGAGATTGCCCTTGAGGATGGCGAGATGCCCCTGGGCATAGAGCGGGGCCTCGGGCGGACGGATCACATCCTGGTCGGCACGCGGCCGTGACGGCACGTTTGCGAGTTCCTCAGCCATCGTACGGCCCGTGATGGTCATGCAGTCGCCATGCAACAGGCCCATGTCGAGCAGCATCTTCAGGACCTGCGGCACGCCGCCGACAGCATGCAGGTCGGTCATCACGTACTTGCCGGAGGGCTTCAGGTCGCACAGCACCGGGACCTTCTTCCGGATGCGCTCATAGTCATCGATCGTCCACTCCACGCCGGCAGCATGCGCGATGGCCAGGTAGTGGAGCACCGCGTTCGTGGAGCCGCCGGTCGCCATGATCAATGCGACTGCATTCTCGATCGACTTGCGCGTGATGATGTCGAGGGGCTTCAGGTCGCGCTTGATGGCTTCCATCAGCACACGACCCGACTCGGCGACGCTATCGATCTTCTCCTGATCCGGGTTGGCCATCGACGAGGAGCCGAGCAGACTGATGCCCAGCGCCTCGAACGAGGAGGACATCGTGTTCGCGGTGTACATGCCGCCACAGGCACCGTTGGTCGGGCAGGCATGCTTTTCGATGCCGTCGAAGTCCTCCTTCGACATGGCCCCAGAGTTGAAGGCGCCCACCGCTTCGAATGGCGAAACGATCGTCAGCTTCTGTCCCTTCCACTCGCCCGGTTTGATCGTGCCGCCGTAGCAGTAAATCGCCGGGATGTTCATTCGGCACATCGCGATGGCGCCGCCCGGCATGTTCTTGTCGCAGCCACCGATGATGAGTACGCCGTCCATGAGCTGGCTCTGCGTAGCGGTCTCGATCGCATCTGCAATGACCTCGCGGGACACGAGCGAGTACTTCATGCCCTCGGTGCCCATGCTGATGCCGTCGGTTACCGTGAGCACGCCAAACATCTGTGGCATGCCGCCGGCGGCACGGATCGCCTGGTCGGCAGCATCTGCCAGCGGCTGGATGCCGGCGTTGCAAGGATTCATGGTGCTGTGGCCATTGGCGATGCCGACGATCGGCTTGTCGAAGTCGGCGTCGCCAAAACCCACGGCACGCAACATGGCGCGGTTCGGTGAACGGGCCACACCTGCGGTGATCGTTCGGCTGCGACGGTTGAAGCTCATCGGTGGGTGATCCTTCTCGTGATGTTCAGACGGCGGTCGGCCGTGTCCGCCATGGACAGGAGGCGAGACGCTCGGCGAATGGCTGCATTTTGCAGCAGCCCACGGGCACGGCTCGAGGCTGCCGTCAAGGGATGGCCGACGTCGAATAGACTCCTGCGTCATGCTTGTCCATCCTCAGTTCGATCCGGTCGCGATTTCAATCGGGCCGATCGCCCTTCGCTGGTACGGCCTCATGTATCTCGTGGCCTTCGTCCTCTTTCTGCTCCTCGGGCGGTACCGAGCGCGGCAGAACGTCATGGACGGCTGGCGAGCTGCGGATCTCGACGATTTGCTGCTCTACGGCATGCTGGGCGTCGTCCTCGGTGGGCGGCTGGGCTACTGCCTTTTCTACAAGCCAGCCTACTACCTGAGTCATCCGCTCGAGATCTTCGCGATCTGGCAGGGCGGCATGAGCTTTCATGGCGGGCTCTTGGGTGTCCTGCTTGCCATGTGGCTGTATGCGCGTCGCACTGGAAGGACGTTTCTTGGCGTGACCGACTTCATTGCGCCACTCGTTCCCCTGGGGCTCGCCTCCGGACGCATCGGCAACTTCATCAACGCCGAGCTGCCCGGCCGGGCGGCAGACCCGTCTCTGCCGTGGGCCATGGTCTTTCCGCAGATCGATTCGGTGCCCCGTCATCCGAGCCAGCTCTACCAGTTCGCGCTCGAGGGGCTCGTGCTGTTCATGCTGCTTTGGCTGTTCGCGCGCAGGAGACGACCGCTCGGCCAGGTCTCCGGCGCGTTTCTCGTAGGCTATGGCGTCTTTCGGGTTGCGGCCGAGTTCTTCAGGGAACCCGACGCGTTCCTCGGCTTTCTTGCGCTCGGATTGACGATGGGACAGTGGCTCAGCGCGCCGATGATCGTGATCGGCCTCTGGTTGCTCGTGCGAAACGCACCGGTCGTTCGCCCACCTCCGTCGCCGTCACGTTGAACGGCAAACCAACCGGTTAGTCGACGCGCCGGAAGTCGCCCTCCACCGCGGTGGGTCGTTGTCGCGTAGGTGGAGCCGCTGCAGGGGACAATCGGGCGGGCATCGTGAGAAGAACTACCGCCAGCAGATCGCTCACGACCCCGGGAATCATGAACAGGATGCCCGCGAGGATGCGTCGCGCACTGTCGAACATGAGCGCCGGCAAGCTGAGTTCCGCAAGAGCCGGCGCCAGGTGTGTGCGCAGCCGTCGCGATTCTCGACGCAGCATCCAGAAACCCAGCACGACGCCTGGGACGAAGAGCGCGAGGCCGGGAACGTTGAGGAGCGCGGCCAATCGAAGCGTGGCCAAGACGTCAAGGACGGGAAGCGCAGTCAGAATGAGCAAAAATACGATGGGCATGGCGAACGTCTCGAAAGTCTCAGCGAAAGTCTCGGCCGTCTCGGGTTTCGTTCACAGGTACTCTGTTCTTCACAGCCTGCACGTCACGTCGATTCGAGTATGACAGCTTCGCGGACAAAAGGTGCGCTGGGCAGGCCGACCGGGATGCGTGCCGAGTGCGCCGTTGCGTTCATCGCATCCGTTGCATTCTCGAGCATCACGGGCGCTGCTGGCGTTTCTCCGTCGATTTCGGTATCGGCGTCGTCGTCAGCCACGTCTGCCGCGCTCCCTGGCGGGCTGCTGCCGGTGGACCAGGCGTTCCCGCTTCGCGCGACGCGCGTGGACGGCCGACTGGTCGTCCGCTTCGACGTCGTGGGTGGCCACTATCTCTACCGTGAACGGTTCGAGGCGGCCATCCAAGGCAAGGAGGCCGCAATCAGTCGATTGCCGACGGGCAAGGTGCGAGAGGATGCCTTTTTCGGAAAGGTCGCCGTGTTCGACCAGCCTGTGGAGCTCTCCATTGGCTTGCCCGCCGCCGCATCCTCCGGCGAGCCGACGGTCGTGGCGGTGCGCTACCAGGGGTGCTCCGAGCGGGCCGGCGTCTGCTACCCGCCCGTGACCCGCTCCTTCAAGGTGGCGGGAGACCGGGTCGAGCTTCTTCCTGCAGAAACCCAGCGACCCGGCCTCGGAACGCTGCAGCGACGGCCAGGCACGCCCTAAGCTGCTGCGGCTCTGCTGAACGGGGCAGCTGCCCGCCGACCTGATCTCCTCTTCCGACCCTTTGTCCTCGTCAATGAATTCCTCGTCTCCGCCCGATCCCGCTGCGCGCAACGCCGACCTGCCCCACAAAGCCGATCGTGAGGGCTCGCCGACCCGGCGTGCGCTGATCTTTGCGAGCGCCGGGCTTGCGGCCTGCGCCGCGGGGGGGCTAGGCGGCTGGTGGTGGCTCAATCATGGCGCGGTGCCGGGCGAGGAGGCCAAGCTGCTTGCCGCCAGTTTCGAGGATCTTACCGGGACGCCGACACCGCTTTCCACCTGGCGCGGCAAGACGCGTCTCATCAACTTCTGGGCGACGTGGTGCGCGCCTTGCCGCGAAGAGATGCCGGAATTCGTCACCGCGCAGACCCGGTACGCTGCACGCGGCCTGCAGATCATCGGTATCGCGATCGACCGGAAGGCCCCAGTCGAGCGGTTCGTCCGCGAGATCGGCGTCAACTATCCGATCCTGATCGGCGATCCAGCGTGGTTGGAAGAAGTCAAGACGATGGGCAATCCACAGGGGGTCCTGCCGTTCAGCATGGTCATCGGGCCGGATGATCGCGTCATGCTGCGACGGGTCGGCATCCTCAAACTGTCCGAAATTTCGGCGATCTTCGCTTAAAAGCGCCTTTTCTTTACCAAGCGGCAGATAAGGTCGCGCTGGGGTGGCTGTCGTCATCTGGCAACAGGTCGGAAAATCCGGCAGAATTCGCGGCCTTTCCCTAGAGCTCGTGCCCTAACCGGGCCAAGTCGCGGTTCGCTTGTCACACACGTCAGCTCAGACTTTTGAACCGTCTGCGATGCGGCAGCCGTTGCCACATCGGGCGTTTCTTTCCTTGCTGTGTATCGTTCGAGCGGGCACGCTCGGCCGAATGTCCAGCCCCAGCCCTACTGGCCTCTGACGTCAACGCGCGTCAAACTATCGGCAACAGGAGCGATCTCGCATGGATCTGCGAAAACTCAAGACGCTGATCGAACTGGTTCAGGAATCCGGCATCGCCGAACTCGAAGTGACCGAAGGCGAAGAGCGCGTGCGGATCACTCGGAACTTTGCCCCTGCGGCGCAAGCACCGTTCTCCCACCCGCCGGGTGCAATCGCATATGCGCCTGCCGTGGCTGCGCCCATGCAGCCCGTCGCACCGGCGATATCCCCCGCAGTTCTTCCTGCGACGCCCGCGACCGGGGCATCGACCCACCCGACCGCTCCTGCCGCGCCCGCCGATGCGGGCCATCGGATCAAGTCGCCGATGGTCGGCACCTTCTACCGCGCAGCCTCCCCGGGGGCCAAACCGTTTGTCGAGGTCGGCGACACCGTGGCGGTGGGCCAGACGGTGTGCATCATCGAGGCGATGAAGCTCATGAACGAGATCGAGTCGGACCGGGCGGGCGTGGTGAAGGCGATCCTGTGCGAGAACGGTCAGGCCGTCGAGTACGGCCAACCGCTCGTCGTCATCGAGTAATCGGATGGCTCTCTCTCTCGGCGGGCGAAAGGCGCCCGCACCCGTTCTGTTCGACAAGGTACTCATCGCCAACCGGGGCGAGATCGCGTTGCGCATCCTCCGCGCCTGCCGGGAATTGGGCATTCGTACCGTGGCCGTCTTTTCGGAAGCCGACGCCGAAGCGAAGTACGTCAAGCTCGCCGACGAGTCGATCTGCATTGGCCCCGCGCCCTCGGCGCAGAGCTATCTGAACGTGCCCGCGCTGATCGCTGCAGCGGAGGTCACCGATGCGCAGGCCATCCACCCGGGCTATGGATTTCTGTCCGAGAACGCTGATTTCTCCGAGAAAGTCGAGAAATCCGGCTTCGTCTTCATCGGGCCCAAGGCGGACACGATCCGCCTGATGGGGGACAAGGTCTCGGCCAAAAACGCCATGAAGAAGGCGGGCGTGCCAGTGGTGCCTGGCTCCGACGGAGCGCTGCCGGATGATTCGCGCGAGGTCACGCGCATTGCCCGCGCGATCGGCTACCCGGTCATCATCAAGGCGGCTGGAGGCGGCGGTGGACGCGGCATGCGCGTCGTGCACAGCGAGGGCGCACTGATCAATGCGGTGACGCTGACCCGGGGCGAGGCGCTTGCGGCCTTCG
The DNA here is from genome assembly GCA_937944385.1 of uncultured Burkholderiales bacterium. Taxonomy (GTDB): domain Bacteria; phylum Pseudomonadota; class Gammaproteobacteria; order Burkholderiales; family Casimicrobiaceae; genus Casimicrobium. The sequence goes on from CALDYQ010000071.1 coordinate 18,416, forward strand.
GCAATGGCACGGTCTACATGGAGAAATTCCTCGAGCAGCCGCGCCACATCGAGATCCAGGTGCTCGCCGATCAGCATGGCAGTGCGATCTATCTCGGCGAGCGCGACTGCTCGATGCAGCGTCGCCATCAGAAGATCATCGAGGAAGCGCCGGCACCGGACATTCCGCCCAAGCTGATCGACAAGATCGGACTGCGCTGCGCCGAAGCCTGCAAGAAGATCGGCTACCGTGGCGCAGGCACCTTCGAGTTTCTCTACCAGGATGGTGAGTTCTATTTCATCGAGATGAACACGCGGGTCCAGGTCGAACACCCGGTGACCGAGTTGATCACCGGCGTGGACATCGTCCAGGAGCAGATCAAGATCGCCGCGAACTTTCCGCTCTCGATCCGGCAGAAGGATGTGATGAAACGGGGGCACGCGATCGAATGCCGCATCAATGCCGAAGATCCAAACACCTTCGTGCCGTCCCCCGGTCGTATCACCTCGTGGCATCCTCCGGGCGGGCCGGGTGTGCGGGTCGACTCCCATGTCTACAGCGGCTATTTCGTGCCGCCGAACTATGACTCGTTGGTGGCCAAGCTGCTCACGCACGGAGCGACCCGCGAGCAGGCGATCGCACGCATGCGGATCGCCCTCTCGGAGCTGATCATCGAGGGGATCAAGACCAACGCCCCCTTGCATCGGGAGCTCATGGACGACGCCGCGTTCGTCCGGGGTGGCTTCTCGATTCATTACCTCGAAGAGCGCATGGCCAAGCTCGCCGAGCGCGGCAAGCCGTAGATCCCAATGAGCGCGCAGTGGCTTGAGATTGCAGGACCGGTGCGCGGCGAGGTGTCCGACCTCCTGGCGGAGTTTCTGGCCGAAGCGGGCGCGCTCGCTGTGGATCTCGCCGATCTGCACGCCGAGGACGGCGACGAACAGCCGCTCTACGGGGAGCCAGGGGCCGCGACTGAGGCGCGCTGGGCCGAGTGCCGCGTGGCGGCGCTGTTCGACCAGACGCACTCGCCCGACGCGCTCGACGCCCTGTGGCGCCGCGCACGTGAAGCCTGGCCCGGCGCCATCGGTGCGCCCGAACTCCGCGTCGTCGTCGAGACCGACTGGGTGCGCGCCACCCAGGCTCAGTTCGAGCCGATCCGCATCGATGACCGGCTCTGGGTCGTGCCGACCTGGTGCACGCCACCGGATCCCCTGGCCCTCAACCTGCGCATCGATCCGGGACTCGCCTTCGGCACCGGTTCGCACGCCACGACCGGGCTCTGCCTCCGCTGGCTGTCGTCGCTCGATTTGCATGGGCGCACGGTGCTGGATTACGGGACGGGCTCGGGTGTGCTCGCGCTTGCCGCCCGTGCGCTTGGCGCAGCGCGGGTCCATGGTGTGGACATCGATCCGCTTGCGGTCGACACCGCGCGAGCCAATGCCGTCCTGAACTCGCTCTCGGGCGAGGGGCTCACCCTCGCGAGCGCCGAGGAGGCGATCGCGGGCGACTGGGATATCGTGGTCGCCAACATTTTGGCGGGGCCGCTCACAGTGCTTGCGCCGCTGCTCGGGGTGCTCGTGAAACCCGGCGGTCAACTCGCACTCTCGGGCATTCTCGACGCACAGGTCGAGCGCATTCGTGCGGCCTACGCACCGTGGGTCGCGCTCGACGTGGCGGCGCGCTCCGATGGGTGGGTGCTGATGACGGGACAGCGCGACGGCTGATCGGGCGGTTGCTTGCCGTGCGGCGCTTCGCGCCTAGGGTCTCCGCCACGGGTCCCGCTACGATTGCATCATGGCTGGAAGTGACCCGACTTCGCACGCAATGGGCGTCACGCCGAGCGCGATCACCCAGTGCCCGCACTGCAGGGCCCGTTTCCGCATTCGAGCCGAGCACGTCAAGGCGCATGCCGGTCTCGTCCGCTGTGGCGCCTGCCGCGGAATCTTCGACGCGGTGGCGCACATCACCGAGGGCCGATTGGCCGTCTCCGATCCGGGCGACCGAGAGGGCGCAGCGGGCGAGTCGTTACGAACGATCATTCCGGGACATGTCGCGAGCGAAGGCGCATCGCGGGACAGGGCTTTGATCGGCACGACCCGGACGACCCACGCGACGGGTGCCACGGCGCTCGCCGATGCGTCACCCTCTCGATCGGCGGGTGTTGCGACCAGTGCGCCGGCCGAGGAGACGCCGGTGCCCACACCCGCCGAGTCAGCGCGTGGGGAGCCGCCTGCCGGTGCACGCATCGAGCCGACCGTGTCAGTCCCCGTGGACGACGCCCGGCGCGACGATGACGCGGAGCCGACGGCCATGCCGGTGCGCAACCCGGACTCCGACGCGTGGCGGAGCGCCCGGCGAACGCCGAGCGACGAGCGAGCGGCCGTCTCTGCACCCGAGGGGGCGCCCGGGTACCGTTGGAGAAAACCTGCACGACCGATGAGCACCGCGGAGCGTGTCGGCTGGGCGGTGCTCGGCCTGTTCGCAGCATGCGCACTTGTCCTGCAGGGGCTCTACGTGTTTCGCGACACAATCGCGGCTCGTCTGCCGCAATCGCGACCTGCACTCGCTTGGCTGTGTGGCTGGGTGGATTGCCACATCGCCCCCCCTCGAGCGCTTGCGAGCGCGGGCTTCGTGAGTTCCGAACTCGCCGCCGATCCGGCCCACAAGGGGCTCTTGGTCCTGACCGCGACGCTGCGCAACTCGAGCGACACATCGGTTGCCTTTCCGCACCTCATCCTCACGCTCGAGGCGACCGACGGCCAGCCTGTTGCGCGCAAGGTGTTTTCGCCGGTGCAGTACCTGCCCGCAAGCGCCAAGGTAGATCAAGGCCTGCCAGGGAACACCGATATCGAGGTCAAGCTCTACCTCGATGCGAGCCAGGTGAATGCCGTCGGCTTCAAGGTCGATCAGGCCTATCTGTGACGAGATCGCCTAGCGCACTACCGCTCTGGGCAACGCTCGTGTGTGCGGCGGTGATCGTCTACGCGAGTCTGCAGCCCTTCTCCGGCTGGACGCTGCCGCCGTTCGACAGCGCCTGGTCGTTCGAACTCGATCTCACGCGCCGGTACACGCGCAGCGATCTCTGGCTCAACATCGCCGCGTATGTGCCCCTTGGCACGTCGCTGCTTCTGCTTCTTGACGACCGCTTGGGGCGCGGTCACGCGGTTAGTCCGCTGCGCGCGCTCCTCGCAGCACTCGCCGGCGGGCTCGCGCTGTCGCTTGCGATGGAGCTTTGTCAGGTGGCCCTGCCGCCTCGGGTGGCCAGTCTTCACGATGTGCTGTTCAACGTCGTGGGAACGCTCATCGGTGCGTCGATCGGCCTGGGCGTGCGACGCCTGCTCGGACCGCTCGCGCGTTGGCGCATGCAATGGATCGTGCCGGGCGCTGCGGGCGACCTTCAACTCGTGCTGCTCGCGGTGTGGCTCCTGGCCCAGGTGAATCCCGCCATCCCCATCTTCGGAACGGCGTTCCATCCGGGCATCTCCGCCGCGTCCGCGGCGTACGATCCAGCGATCATCCTGATCGAGGCCGTGCAGACGGGTAGCGCGCTGGCGGGCATCGGTCTGTTTGCCGATCTCATGATGCGGCGTCGGCTGAGTGGCGGCGTGGCCTTGGTCGTGATCCTCGCCTTGGCCCTCCTGCTCAAGTGGCTTGCCGCCGAGGCGCTGCTCACGCCGCCGGCGCTCGACGCCTGGCTCAGGCCGGGGCACAGCCTGGGCTTGGGTCTCGGGGCGATGCTCTTGACTGCGCTGTTCTGGCTGCCCCGTCAGGTCAAGTCCGTGCTCGCGGGGGTCGCGCTGATGACCAGCGTGCTCGTGCTCGCTCTCCTGCCCGACCTGCTGCTCGCCGGCGCCCCGTTGTCCGTGTTCGCGCTCCGCTTCGGGCATCTGCTGCACCTCAATGGGCTCACCCAGGCGGTGGCCCTCGTCTGGCCGCTCGTGGCGACGTTGGTGCTCTTCTGGCGCTTCGGCGTGGAGGTCAGGAATCCCTTGACCCTGAGCGAGCACGCACGATCGGATTCATAGAATCCTGCCCATGAGCGGACACTTTACGTGCCCCGGACCCTCAGGCCCGATCGAGGTGGTCCTGGCCGAGCCCACGCAGTCACCGCGCGCAGTGGCGCTCTTGTGTCACCCCCATCCGCAGCACGGCGGGACGATGGACAACAAGGTGGTGCACACCTTGGCCAAGGCAGCACTCGACGTGGGCGCGGTCGCCGTGCGCTTCAACTTTCGCGGTGTCGGCCAGAGTGCGGGGGCCTTCGATCATGGCATCGGCGAGACCGAGGACGCCGCGGCGGTGCTCGACTGGCTGCGTGCGCGGCATCCCGGCCTGCCGCTGCTCGCCGGTGGTTTTTCGTTCGGCGCCTATGTGCAGACCCGTCTGCTGCCGCGTTCGGAGCCGCAGGCGCTCGTGCTCGTGGGGCTAGCGGTGGGCCGCTTCGAGACTAGGGAACTGCCAGAGGGCGTCGCCGAAGGCACGCTCGTGGTTCACGGTGAGGCCGATGAAGTCGTGCCGCTCGCGGCCGTGCTTGACTGGGCGCGCCCGCAGGCACTGCCAGTCACCATCTTCCCGGGGGTGGGCCACTATTTCCACGGGCAACTCGTGCGCCTGCGGCAGGTCGTGCGTAGGGCGCTCTCGGCGCGGCTTGCCGAACTGGGGCTCTGAGCCCCACCGGATTTCCTCGATCCTTGCGTCAGGTTGGTCATGCTCTGGGTCAAATCACTGCACATCATCTTCATGGTCACTTGGATGGCGGCCATCTTCTATCTGCCGCGTCTCTTCGTCTATCACTGCCAGGCGCTCGCCGAGGGTGATGCGCGCGGGGACGCCCGCTTCAAGGTGATGGAGCGCAAGCTCTACTGGGGCATCATGACACCGGGCGCAGTGCTCACGTGGGTGTTCGGGCTCTGGCTCTGGCTCGGCTACGGCATCACGGGCAAGTGGCTCATGTGGAAACTCTCTCTCGTGCTCGGGCTCGTGGCCTTCCACGGCCTGTGTCACTGGCACCTGCTCCAGTTCGCTCGCGGGCACAACCGCCATTCTGAGCGCTACTTCCGGCTCATCAACGAAGTGCCGGTCATCACGCTCGTGGGTGCGGTGCTGCTTGTGGTGTTGAAGCCCGTATGAACTCGAGCCAACCCGAAGGCGCCGCACTCGTACTCTTTTCGGGCGGGCAGGATTCGGCCACTTGCCTGGCTTGGGCGCTCGACCGATATGCGCGGGTCGAGACGATCGCGTTCGACTACGGCCAGCGCCATCACGTGGAACTCACCGTACGGCGTGCGTTCCTCGAGCGGCTTCGCGCGGCCTTCCCCGGCTGGGCGCCCCGGCTTGGTGAAGATCATCTGATCGATCTCGCGGTGCTCGGTCAGGTGAGCGAGACTGCGCTCACGCGCGAGGTCGAGATCCGGCAGGCCGAGAGCGGCTTGCCGACGACCTTCGTACCGGGACGCAATCTGCTGTTTCTGACTTTCGCTGCCGCGGTGGGGCACCGGCGTGGCATCGACGTCCTCGTCGGTGGCATGTGCGAGACCGACTACTCGGGCTACCCAGACTGCCGGGCCGGGACGATGCGTGCGATGCAGGAAGCGCTTACGCTCGGTATGGACCGCCCGATCGCAATCGCCACACCGCTCATGCACCTCGACAAGGCCGAGACCTGGGCGCTCGCGCAAGCGCTGGGCGGCGCGCCGCTCATCGAACTGATCCGCGAGAACACCCATACTTGCTACCTCGGCGAGCGCGGGATACGGCACGACTGGGGCTACGGCTGCGGCACCTGCCCCGCCTGCGCGCTGCGCCAACGAGGGCATGAGCGCTGGGTCGCCTCATCGGCCGAGCGGGCGGGGGTGGCATGACCTACTCGGTCAAGGAGATCTTCTACACGCTGCAGGGCGAGGGCGCGCAGGCCGGTCGGCCGGCCGTGTTCTGCCGCTTTGCCGGCTGCAACCTCTGGAGCGGACGCGAGGAGGGTCGGGCAAGCGCGATCTGTCGCTTCTGCGACACCGATTTCGTTGGTACCGACGGCACGGCGGGCGGCAGGTACGCGAGCGCCGAGGCGCTCGCCCAGGCCGTTGCCGCGCACTGGCCCGCTGCGGGTGGCGCATCCGGTGGGCGGCCGCTCGTGGTCTGCACGGGCGGCGAACCTCTCCTGCAGCTCGACGCGCCCCTCATCGAGGCCTTCCACCGCGCGGGGTTCGAGATCGCAGTCGAGACCAACGGTACGATCGCCGCACCCGAAGGCATCGACTGGATCTGCGTGAGCCCCAAGGCCGGTGCCGAGTTCGTCCAGCAGCAGGGCCAGGAACTGAAGGTCGTCTACCCGCAGGACCTCGACTGGGTTTGGCTCGAGCGGCTCGCTTTCAACCACCGCTTCGTGCAGCCGATGGACGGCCCCGATCGCGAGGCGAACACACGGGCGGCGATCGCTTTCTGCCTCGCCCGCCCCGCATGGCGGCTGTCGGTGCAGACGCATAAGGTCGTTGGTCTTCGCTGACCGTCGCACCGGCAGCAGCCGATAATTTGCGGGTGAATTACGAAATCCATCAGCGCTTCTATTTCGACGCTGCCCACACCCTGAACCGCGAGATCGAGGCCGAGGGCTCGCGTCGCGTGCACGGGCACACCTACTGGTGCGAGGTCGCCCTCCGCGGGGTGCCCGATGCGGCCACGGGCATGGTGACCGATCTCGGGCACCTGCGTGCTCATCTCGCCACGGTCCGTGAGCAGCTCGACCATCACCTGCTCAACGAAGTACCGGGCCTCGGTGTGCCGACGCTGGAGAACCTCTGCGCCTTCATCTGGCGTGCGACCGCGGCGCGCTTCGGCGACGTCTGCCGCGTGCGCATCTGGCGCGACAGCATCGGTGATGGCTGCGAGCTGACCGCGCCGATCCCGGAATGATGTCCGAGCGGAGCGGGACGCCCGAGGGGCGTAGCAGACCACGGCCCACCCTCTCGATCCGCGCGCGCAGCGTCGGGGACGCCGTTCAGCGCTTCTTTTCCCCCTGTCCGCGCGGCCTCGAGGCGGTGCTGGCCGAGGAACTTACCGCCTTGGACGCAGCCCATGTAGCCGAAGCGCCGGGCGGCGTCGGCTTCGAGGGGCCTTTCACGCTCGGGCAACAGGTCTGCCTGCACAGTCGCGTGGCGAGCCGCGTGCTCTGGCGGCTGGCCGAGGCGGAGTACCGCACCGAAGCCGACCTCTACCGGCTTGCCCGCTCGATCGACTGGCCGCATCTGTTCACGACGCGCGAGACGATCCGGGTCCAGGTCGATGCCGTGCGCGCGCCCCTGCGTTCACTAGACTTTGTGGCGCTTCGGGTCAAGGACGCCGTGGTCGACGCTTTCAGGGCTGCGATGAATGCCCGCCCGAGCGTCGATACCGCGCGGCCCGACATGCGCATTCACGTTTTTCTCACGGCCTGGCGGGCGACGATCTACCTCGATCTCGCCGGTGAAGCGCTCTTCAAGCGTGGCTACCGGCGCGACACGGTCGCCGCGCCGCTGCGCGAGAACCTCGCGGCCGGCATCCTCTTGCTCAAGAAATGGCGGGGCGAGCGCGTGTTGCTCGACCCGATGATGGGCAGCGGCACCTTTCTCGCCGAGGCGGCGATGATCGCGACGGGCCGCGCGCCGGGGCGAGATCGCCACTTCGCCTTCGAGCGTCTTCGTGCGCACGACCCGGACGCGTGGCGCGCCCTGCGGATGGCCGCCGATCGAGGCGTGCGCGCCTTGCCGGACGGTCTGCTCCACGGCAACGACACCGACCCACAGGCCATCAGGGCGACCCGCGCGAATCTCACGGCATTGGGTGGGCCGGCCTGGGTTGAGGCCATTCGCATCGCCGAAGGGCCCGTTGAGCAGATGACGCCGCCTGAAGCGGGGCCGTCCGGCGGCTTGCTCGTCTGCAATCCGCCTTACGGCGAGCGGCTTGAAACGTTGGCGGCGCTACACGCCTGGTACCCCGACCTCGGGCGCTGGATGAAGCACTCACTTACGGGCTGGACTGCGTGTTTCCTCACGGCCGACCGTGAGTTTCCTTCCGGCATTGGCTTCAAGCCGGCTTACCGGACGCCGCTCTACAACGGGCCACTCGAATGTCGACTGTATGAGTTCGAGATGTATGCTGGCTCACGTCGCGCGGGGCCGGCCCGACGCCCGCGGCCAGCTGAGCGGAGATAATCATGATTCAAGCGAAATCCTGCAGCGATCCCACCACCGCATCGTCCGCCTGCCATGTATGAAAGCGAAGTCACCCAGTTCCTCAAAGCGCTCCGGGCCGAGCGGCCGCATCTCGAGGCGGAGCAGTTGCGCGGTCGCGCCATCTGGTGGGACAAACGGCCGCTCGACCCGGTCGAGCGCCGAGAGATCGACGCCGCCCGCGTGCCTCAAAGGCCCTACCCGTATTCAGCCGGCTGACGCGCGGCCGTCGGCCATGGGTTGACGGCCGCCTGGGCGCGGGCTAGAATCTCGCTCTTTCCCGATAAAGCATCGCGCTTCAGGGCGAAAAACGCATCGCCCATTGCGCGCGCGAGACCCCTCGGGTGAAGCGGTTTATCGCCGGCCGCCAATTGAAGTGGCCGGTTCAACACAAAAAGGCTTGACATGCCCACCATCAATCAACTCGTGCGCCACGGGCGCACGCCGGTCGTTCAGAAGAGCAAGGTGCCGGCCCTGCAGGAAAGCCCGCAAAAGCGTGGCGTGTGCACCCGGGTCTACACCACGACGCCCAAGAAGCCGAACTCCGCGCTCCGCAAAGTGGCGAAGGTCCGCCTCGTAAACGGCTACGAAGTCATTTCCTACATCGGCGGCGAAGGTCATAACCTTCAGGAGCACTCGGTTGTGCTCATTCGCGGCGGTCGCGTCAAGGACCTGCCGGGTGTCCGCTACCACATGGTGCGTGGCTCGCTCGACACGGCCGGTGTCAAGGATCGCAAGCAATCGCGCTCGAAGTACGGTGCCAAGCGGCCCAAGAAGGCCTGACCCGGGCGCAATGATTCGCGGGCACGGACAGTGCTCCTGTCGTCAGCGCGCGGTCGACGGGTTGGCCCCCGCCGCGGTTCACTTTCCTGATTGACCCCGGGCGTCCGTGATCGACGCCCTACCGATACCGAAGGATTCCCATGCCACGTCGTCGCGAAGTTCCCAAGCGGGACATTCTCCCCGACCCGAAATTCGGCAACGTCGAAGTCTCCAAATTCATGAACGTCGTGATGACCCGCGGCAAGAAAGCCGTGGCGGAGCGCATCGTCTATGGCGCGCTCGACATCATCGCGAAGAAAGGCGGCAAGGACCCGCTCGAGGTGTTCTCGACGGCGCTCAACAACGCCAAGCCCATGGTCGAGGTCAAGAGCCGCCGTGTTGGCGGCGCGAACTTCCAGGTCCCGGTTGAAGTCCGGCCAACGCGGCGCGTGGCGCTCTCGATGCGCTGGTTGCGTGATGCAGCGCGAAAGCGGAGCGAGAAGTCGATGGGCCTCCGCCTTGCCAACGAACTGCTGGAAGCGGCTGAGGGTCGCGGCGGTGCGGTCAAGAAGCGCGAGGAAGTCCATCGCATGGCCGAGGCCAACAAGGCGTTCTCGCACTTCCGCTTCTAAGTCAACACAGATGAGGTCGGCGCCGGGCCACGAGTCCGGCGCAGATACGAGGTCAGTTCCATGCCACGCACCACCCCCATCGAGCGCTATCGCAACATCGGTATCTCCGCCCACATCGACGCGGGCAAGACCACGACGACCGAGCGCATCCTTTTCTACACCGGCGTCTCGCATAAGATTGGCGAGGTGCACGACGGTGCCGCCACCATGGACTGGATGGAGCAGGAGCGTGAGCGCGGCATCACGATTACCTCGGCTGCGACCACCTGCTTCTGGAAGGGGATGGACAACAACTTCCCCGAGCACCGCATCAACATCATCGACACCCCTGGCCACGTCGACTTCACGATCGAGGTCGAGCGTTCGATGCGCGTACTCGACGGCGCGTGCATGGTTTACTGCGCCGTGGGTGGTGTGCAGCCGCAGTCCGAAACCGTCTGGCGTCAGGCCAACAAGTATCGCGTGCCGCGACTCGCGTTCGTCAACAAGATGGACCGCACCGGTGCCGACTTCTTCAAGGTCTATGACCAGATGAAGATCCGCCTGAAGGCGAACCCGGTGCCGATCCAGGTGCCGATCGGCGCCGAGGAGCACTTCAAGGGGGTCGTCGACCTGATCCGCATGAAGGCGATCATCTGGGACGAAGCCACCCAAGGCATGAGATACGAGGCTCAGGAGATTCCTGCCGACCTCAAGGCCAAGTGTGAAGAGTGGCGCGCGAAGATGGTGGAGAGCGCCGCCGAAGCCAACGAGGAACTGATGAACAAGTACCTCGAGGAGGGCGACTTGTCCCCCGAGGACATCAAGCGCGGCCTGCGCCAGCGCACCATTGCAGGCGAGATCGTTCCGATGCTGTGCGGCTCTGCCTTCAAAAACAAGGGTGTGCAGGCCATGCTCGATGCGGTGATCGAGTTCCTGCCGGCACCCACCGACATTCCGCCGGTCAAGGGGACGGACGAAAATGAGAAAGAGGTCATCCGCAAGGCGTCGGATGATGAAAAGTTCTCTGCGCTTGCGTTCAAGATCATGACTGACCCCTACGTCGGCCAGCTGATCTTCTTCCGTGTTTACTCGGGCGTCGTCCAGTCAGGCGACACCGTCTACAACCCGGTCAAGGGCAAGCGCGAGCGCATTGGGCGTCTGCTCCAGATGCACGCCAACGAGCGCGACGAAATCAAGGAAGTCCGCGCTGGGGATATCGCGGCCGCGGTGGGTCTCAAAGAAGCGACTACGGGCGACACGCTGTGTGATCCGAACTCCATCATCACCCTCGAGCGGATGGTCTTCCCGGAGCCCGTGATCTCGCAGGCCGTCGAGCCAAAGACCAAGGCTGACCAGGAAAAGATGGGCATCGCACTCAGCCGCCTCGCACAGGAGGATCCATCGTTCCGAGTGCACACCGATGAGGAGTCCGGTCAGACCATCATCTCGGGCATGGGAGAGCTGCACCTCGAAATTATTGTCGACCGCATGAAGCGCGAGTTCGGCGTCGAGGCTAGCGTCGGCAAGCCGCAGGTGGCCTATCGCGAGACGATCCGCAAGGACGCCGAGGTCGAGGGCAAGTTCGTCAAGCAGTCGGGCGGTCGGGGTCAGTACGGACACGTCTGGCTCAAGCTCGAGGCGCAGGAACCTGGCAAGGGATTCGAGTTCGTCGACGCCATCAAGGGCGGTGTCGTGCCGCGTGAATTCATCCCCGCGGTCCAGAAGGGCGTGCAGGAGACGCTCGCCTCCGGCGTGCTCGCTGGCTACCCGGTGGTCGACGTCAAGGTGACCTTGTTCGACGGTTCGTATCACGAAGTCGACTCGAACGAGAACGCCTTCAAGATGGCCGCCTCCATCGCCTTCAAGGACGGCATGCGCAAGGCCAATCCGGTCCTGCTCGAGCCCATGATGGCCGTCGAGGTAGAGACCCCCGAAGACTATGCAGGTACCGTGATGGGTGACTTGTCTTCTCGCCGCGGCATGGTGCAGGGCATGGACGACGTCCTGGGCGGCAAGATCATCAAGGCCGAAGTGCCACTGGGCGAGATGTTCGGCTACTCGACGGCGCTTCGGTCGGCCACCCAGGGACGTGCCACGTACACGATGGAGTTCAAGCATTACGCCGAGGCGCCCAAGAACGTCGCCGACGCAGTGATCAAGGCCAAGGCAGGCTGACATACACACAACGGATGGTCGCCAACTGAAGCGGCCGTTGCTGACCAATCAGGCAATCAACGACTACAGGAAACCCAACAATGGCAAAAGAGACCTTCAAGCGCACCAAGCCCCATGTGAACGTGGGCACGATTGGTCACGTCGATCATGGCAAGACGACGCTGACGGCGGCGATCACGACGGTGTTGTCGAGGAAGTTTGGTGGTGAGGCGAAGGCCTAC
>CALDYQ010000072.1 GCA_937944385.1 uncultured Burkholderiales bacterium
GTCCGCGCCTACGCTCTTTACTTCCCGCAGTTCCACCGCATCCCGGAGAACGACGCTTGGTGGGGCGAAGGCTTCACCGACTGGGACAACGTCCGCCGGGCGCAGCCGCTCTTCCCGGGGCATGATCAGCCGCGCGTGCCGCTCGGCGGCAATTACTACGACCAGTCGAAGCGCGAAACGCTCGCCTGGCAGATCGATCTGGCCAAACGCCATGGCCTGTCTGGGTTTTGTCACTACCACTACTGGTTCGACGGCAAGCAGCTGCTCAACACGCCCACCGACATGGTGCTCGCCGATCGCTCACTTGATTTTCCGATCGCGCTCGCCTGGGCCAACGAGACCTGGTCGCGCCGCTGGGACGGACAAAACCACCACATCCTGATCGAGCAGACTCACCGACGTGACCCGGCGCTCTGGATGCGGCACTTCGAATACCTGTTTCGCTTCTGGAGCGACCCGCGCGCGATCACGATCGACGGGCGACCCGTGTTCATGGTCTACCGACCGCACTACCTCGCGCCAACAGTGCTCGAGGAGATGTTCACGCTTTGGCGCAACGAAGCGCACCGCCGCGGCCTCAAGGGCCTCTATCTCGTGGCGATCAAGCAGTACGAGTTCCCCGTCCCGGAGCTGATTTCGCATTTCGACGCGATCATGCAGTTCGCACCGTTCGAGGCGATGTTCTCGCCGACTTACTCGGGACCGAAAGGCATCGAGCAGGAGCGCTGGCTGCAGCCCCTGCGTCGTCTGCCCGAGCGCTGGCAACACACGCTTCGCCGCTGGAAAGATCAGGTCTTGCCGCAGCGCACCGAGTACGACTACGAATCCCTCTGGGCGCACATGCTGACCCGCCCGTCGCAGGAACTCGGCAAACCCGCGATGCCCGGCGCCTTCATGGACTGGGACAACACCCCGCGCTACAAGAAGCGTGCCCGGCTCTTCCTCGGCGCCTCGCCGGAGCGTTTCCGCTATTGGTTCAGCCGGTTGGCCGAGCAGGTGGCCCCCCGCCCCGAGCCCGAGAACATCATCTGGATCAACGCCTGGAATGAGTGGTCCGAGGGGACATACCTCGAACCCGACGAGCGGCATGGCTACGCCTACATCGAGGCGGTGCGGGACGCGCTCGCTGCGGTCAACGGCGCAGCCGAAGTATCCGGGGCAGCCTCGGGCTCAGCTGAGCACGCTGCCCGCCCAGTTCAGCCAGAGCTTCGGTTGGCGGTAGGCGAGTGAGACCAGCGCAAGCAGCACGATACCGAGCCCGATAAAGGCAACCGAGCGCAGGATGCGGCGCATGGCCGCCGGTACGGGGGCTCGGCCGAGCCTTCGGGTTGCAGCGCTTCATTCAGCGTCGCCCACAGTCTACGCTTGAGCCGATGGATCACGCCTCGACCGACGCCTACGAAGCCCACCATGCCGCCTGGAGGTGGCAGGTGCCCGATCGCTTCAACATCGCCCACGTCTGCGCCCACCGCTGGGCAGCCGATCCGGCAGTGGCCGCCCGCGTGGCGATCCGCTGGGAGGATGAAGGCGGCCTCACCCGCGCCCTCACCTATGCCGAACTCTCCGCGCTCACGCACCGCGCGGCCCAAGCGCTTGCTGGGCTGGGCATCGGCCGAGGCAGCCGGGTGGCGATCTGCCTGCCGCAGCGCATCGAGACTGCGCTCGCCCACCTCGCCTGCTACCAACTGGGCGCGGTGGCCGTACCGCTTACGGTGCTCTTTGGACCCGACGCGCTCGAATACCGCCTGCAACATGCCGCCTGTGAGATCGTGCTCGTCGATCCGGCCTCGCGCGACAACCTGCTCTCGGTACGTGCACGCTGCCCGAGGCTGCACACCGTCATCGGCTGTGCGGGCGCCGCGGCCGATCTCGACTGGGATCGCCTGCTCGAGCGCGCCGCCGAAACGACCTCCGCGGCCGACACGCGCGCCGATGATCCCGCGCTCGTGATCTATACCTCGGGCACCACCGGCCCGCCCAAGGGCGCGCTCATCGCCCAGCGCGCGATGCTCGGTAACCTGCCCGGATTCATCTACTCCCACGCGACCGCGGCGGGGCCGTTCCGGCAGGGGGCCGAGGCGGACGGCGTGTTCTGGTCGCCCGCCGACTGGGCCTGGACCGGTGGGCTCTGGGATGCGCTCCTGCCGACGCTCTACTGCGGGGCGACGCTCGTGGGCTACCGGGGACGGTTCGATCCCGAGCGCGCCTTCGACCTGATGGCGCGCCATGGCGTGACGGCAAGCTTTCTCTTCCCCACCGCGCTCAAGCAGATGATGAAGGCCGTGCCGCGGCCGCGCGAGCGCTTCGCGCTTCGCCTCCGAACGATCATGAGTGCTGGCGAAGCCGTGGGCGAGGCCGTATTCCGCTGGTGCGAGGAGGCGCTCGGTATCACCGTCAACGAAATGTTCGGCCAGACCGAGATCAACTACGTCGTAGGCAACGCCTCGGCGCTCTGGCCAGCAAAGCCTGGCAGCATGGGCCGCGCCTATCCCGGACATCGGGTGGCGATCATCGATGAACGCGGCCAACCGCTCGCGGCGGGTGAGGTGGGAGACGTGGCGGTGCATCGCCTCGACCGGCATGGCGATCCCGACCCGGTGTTCTTTCTGGGCTATCTCGACAGCGACGCCGCAACACAGGCCAAGTTCGCCGGCGACTGGTGCCGCACCGGCGACATGGCGCGGCTCGACGAAGACGGCTATCTTTGGTACGAAGGCCGCACCGACGATGTGATCAAGAGCGCGGGCTACCGCATCGGCCCCGCGGAAGTCGAGAACTGTCTGCTCGAGCACCCGGCGGTCGCACTCGCGGCGGTCATCGGCAAGCCTCACCCGGATCGCGGCGCGATCGTCAAAGCGTTCATCGTGCTCGCGCCGGGCTTCGCAGCCTCGGCCGAGCTCGAAGCGGAACTCGCCGCCCACGTCCGCGGCAAGCTCGCACCCTACGAATACCCCAAGGAATTCGCCTTCGTCGACAGCCTGCCGATGACCACGACCGGCAAGATCCAGCGCAAGGTGCTCAGGGAGCAGGAACGCGAACGACTCGCAAGCGCCGGTCAGAGCGAGGCGACTTGATCGGCCGGCGCCCCGCGGTACAGCCACTCGGCGAATTCATCGGCGAGTCGCTGGGCCATCGCCGTTGCCTTCGACCACGCCGCCACGCGGCCGGCGAGGTCGGCGCCGTAGCGCGTAAAGTCGCTTCGGTCCGGCAGCTTGCCGTTGGGCAGCGTGGCCACCCAGTCGGGCCGCGGCGCGAGCACGATCGTGGTGTCGAGAAACGGCGAAGCGCGATGCCGCCAGCGAAGCGACTTGTCGAGCCACCCCGGCACGACGGCGCGCTGGAAGTGCGGATAAAGCACGACCCCCCCGCGCCCGTCCGGTGCGCCGGGTGCGCAGGCGGCCCGATAGTCGAGGTGGAGGTGATAGTCGGTGATGCCCCCATCCCAGTAGGCCCCGGCCGCGGCACCCGGAATGCTATGTACCGCGCGGAGCACGAACGGAATGGAGCAGGACGCCTGGACCGCCAGGGCGAAGTTGGTCTCGGAGAGCGGATAGCGCCGCGTACGGTAGTCCTCGCCTGAGAACGGCAGCGGCGCCGTCTGAGCCGAAAACACCGCGCGCTCGAGCCACGTGCCCATGGCCTTTCGGGAGACGACATTGGTCAGCCACGCTGCTGCATAGCCGGGCCCCGTCCGCCCGCGGGACTCACGCGCGAGCAGCCCGCGGCCGCGGGAGGTGACCACATGCAGGCGCCAGCGCGGATGGCTGAGCACCTCGTGGACACGGCCACCGAACATCGTCGCAAGCCCCGCGGCAAAGCGCTCGCTCACATGCTCGGGCGTCGGTCGGGTGCGGCCGGGGGGCACCTCGTAGGACTGATGGATATAGGCGTGCTCGAGTTGGCTGAGCGCGCTCACCGGGTCGGCGAGACAGGCGGCCGCCATGCGCCACGCCCCGATCGATGCGCCGACGAGATCGACCGTATTCGTCGATCTTGCAAGGAATTCGCCGAAGATGAACCGATCGAGCGGCAGGAGCATGAGCCCCTTGGGGCCGCCGGCCGCGGCGGGAATCACCTGCACATCGTCCGGCGCGAGACCGTGCTGCTCGAGGTGTCTTCGCGCCGCCGGGCCGGCGTAGATGGCAAGTGACTGCATGAGGAGACTCTACCACCGCGACGTAACAGCTTTTTCGTGAATGCCCAATTGCATCGGGCGAGCGCGCATGTTCAAACGAAAGTCGACTTCAGCGGATTCGTGCATGAAAGCCCTATGAAAGCTCGCGTTCAGCCAAAAGCTGCCTGTTGATTGACAGGCCGTCAACCACGCAACTGCTTTTTCATCCAGTATTCTTCGGCGATGCTCCGGGCGCTCTACGTCGATTTCAACAGCTACTTCGCTGCGGTCGAGCAGCAGGTCCGCCCCGAACTGCGCGGTCGTCCCGTCGCGGTGGTGCCGATGCTTGCCGACACCACCTGCGCGATCGCCGCTTCGATCGAGGCCAAGCGCTTCGGCGTGAAGACGCTCACGAACGTCGCGGATGCGCGTCGGCTGTGCCCCGCAATCGAGTTCGTGGTCTCGCGGCCGCGGCTCTATGTCGAGTTCCACGAACGGGCCAGGACAATCATCGAAGCCTGCGCGCCGATCGCCGGCGTCAACTCGATCGATGAGATGTGGATCCGTCTGACCGGTCGAGACCGTGAACGCGACAATGCGCTCCGGCTCGCTCAGGAGATCAAATTCCGGCTTCGGCACGCCTTGGGTGAAGTCATCACCTGCTCGATCGGCATCGCGCCAAACGCCTTCCTCGCCAAGACCGCGAGCGACATGCAGAAACCCGACGGGCTCGTCGTGCTCGATGAACCCGACTTCCGATCGCGCCTGGCAACGCTCGCACTCAAGGATTTCTGCGGCATCGGGCCGAAGATGCTTGCCCGGCTCGCCGATCACGGCATTACGACGACTGCGGCGCTCCTGTCCGCGCCGCCCGAGCAACTCCGCGAGGTCTGGGGCGGCATCGAAGGCGAACGCTTCTGGCAGAAGCTCCACGGCGAAGACATCGAGCCGCGGCAGACCCAACCCGCCTCGATCTCCCACTCGCATGTGCTCGCTCCCGAAAGGCGAAGCCACGCCCATGCGGCAGCCGTGCTCTCGAGACTGACCCAGAAGGCGGCCATGCGGCTTCGGGATGCGGGCTATCTCGCCGGTGGGGTCGGGGTCACGATCAAGATGCGCGGCGGCGAGCGATTTCGTGCCCATGAACGGATCGAGCCCACGGACCGGACGCCGCACCTGCTCGCCGCCGTCGAACGGCTGCTCGCGCAACTCGCACTCGACCGTGGCTTTCGCGCCGGAGCGCCGCTCGGCGTGGGCATGGCGCTCGCCGCACTCGTGCCGGCGCAGGCCGTGCCGCGCGCCCTCTTCGATGATGATGCGCACGGTGAGGCGCTCGACCGAACGGTCGATCGACTGAACCTCAAATTCGGCAACCAGACCCTGTTTTGGGGCAGCGCCTTTGCAGCGCGCAGTGACGGCCGCATGGCGATCGCCTTCAATCACATCCCGGATCTCGCAACCGAGGATGATGGCCGCACGAAGCACCCCGCCCGAGGCCGTCGAAGCCCTGAGAAAGGCAGGCGGCCGCCGAATACACGCCGCGGGGTGTGAGGGCTTGGTGCCCCGCGCTTCCTCAGGCCGTGCGCTTCGGCTTCTGCTTCTCTCCCGCCTTTCGGATCAGCGCCAGCACATCGGCGCCAACGAAGCGTTCGACGAAGCGCTTGTGCAGCACGAGCCAGACGGCGATGGCGGTCACCGGCGGCATGATGAGGGTCGAGAACTGGTAGAGGTAGGCAATCGTCTCGATCTGCCAGCGCGCCCAGTCGATCTGGGCGGCCACGGCTGCGCCGCCGTCGATCACGATCTGTTTCATGCCCACCGCGTAGACCGCGAGCATCTGAAACGGCAGGAGGACGAGCCAGCCCGTGGCGAGATACCGCCAGCGATCGCGCTCCCAGGCCGCGAGTGCGAGTGCGGCCATGAGCGCGGTCCCGTAGCTGTAGAGCCGCGCATCGACCGTGACCGCAATCACCGCGTCCGGCCGGAACGCTTGCCCGGCGGTGACGCCTGGAGAGAGATTCGTCTGGAACTCGAAGCCTGCGAGCGTCTGGCTCACGCCGGTCACGAATTCCGGCACGCCCAAGAGCGCCATACCCGAGAGAAACCAGCGGATCGGCCAGTGCAGGAGCGGTACGAGCACATACCAGCAGGCGAGTGTGATCACGAGCCAGAATATCGCCCGCAGGAAGAACTGGCGGATCGTCTCCGCCGGCGAAAACAGGAAGTCCTGCCGGCGCATCAAGCGGCGGCGGTCGAGGGCGCTGCGGCTGCGCCGCCGCCGCTTTCTGCACCGCCAGCGGGCGGCGTACCCCCGCGCTGCTCCTCGCGCACGACCCAGCGCAACCAGAGGAGGAAGACCACGAGCGCATCGATCATGATGAGCGCCTGCCAGATGTAGAGGTGCGCCCACTCGAAGGCGGTCATGCTCCACTGGCCGAGGTAGAACAGGCTCACGATGCGCACGACGTTGAGGCCCTGGATCGCGATGAATCCCCAGAACAGGCCCCAGAACTTCTGCTTCCAGGTCGAGGGGAACGCGAGCACGGCCGCGAGCAGCACGTAGGTCGCCTCGAGCCCGTTGCAGCCGGCCTCGATGGAGACCGCGAAGCCGTTCTTCGTGCTCTGGAGCACTTTGCCCACTGCGACGGCTTGGTCATCGAAGACATCGACGAGCGTCGCGCAGAAGTGCGCAAGTCCGTTGGTCCACGGAATGACGAAGTACTCCTGCCCCCAAGGCGTCAATTGCAGACCGAAGAGCACGGCCATGATGACGACGAAGAGCGTGAGAAAACGGGTCATGGCGGATCTGAGGGTCAGCGGAGCGCTTTGGGCTCGCAATGACTCGGAATGTTATCGAGCCTGCGCCCCGTCAACGACCACGACCGGTCGCCGTTCCTAGAATGCCCCTCCCGTTCTGCCCCGCCCGATCATGAGACTCCTCCTTGGCCTGCTTCTTGCCCTGCTACCCTGGCTGCCTTTCGCCGCGAGCGCGCTCAAGCCCGGTGAGAAGGTCATCGTGCTCAACTCGGGCGAAGGCACGGTGTCGGTCATCGACCGTGCCACACGGAAGGTCGAGCGCACGCTGCCCGTGGGCAAGGAGCCGCACCACCTGATCACCACGCTCGATGACAGCGATCTCGTCATCGCGAACGCGGCCTCGAACGACCTCGTCTTCCTCGACCCGCTCTCGGGTGAGGTCAAGCGCCGGCTGCCGCGCATCATGGACCCGTATCAGCTCGCCTACTCGCCTGACGGCAAGTGGTTCGTCTCGGTGAGCCTTCGGCTCGACCGCGTGGACATCTACGCGATGCCACACTACGAGCTCAAGACCCGCATCCCGGTTGCAAAGACACCGAGCCATGTAGCGATCTCGCGCGATTCGACGATGGCCTACGTCACGATGCAGGACTCGGATGAAGTGGTCGCAATCGATCTCGCCGCGCACAAGCTTGCCTGGCGGATGCCTGTGGGCAAGACGCCGGCCGGCATCTGGATGAGCCCGCAAGGGCTGCTCTTCGTGGGGGCCATGGGCCGCGACCACGTCGAGGTGATCGATCCGGCCAAGCGGGCGATCATCGCGAGCATCCCGACCGGCCGCGGGGCGCACAACATCTTCCCGATGGGCGACGGGCAGCACGTCATGGTCTCGAACCGGGTCGATGGCACCGTCACCAAGGTCGACTACCGTGACCTGAAGGTCGTCGGCAAGCCCATCCGCGTCGGCGCTGGCGCCGACTGCATGGAGATTTCGGCCGACGGCAAGGAGCTCTGGGTCACCGTGCGCTGGGAGGGGAAAGTCGCCGTGGTCGATCTGACCGGACAAAAGCCCACGGAGTACATCCGGGTCGGCCGCTCGCCGCATGGCATTTACTTTCGCTCGCATGCGCCGCGAGACCGCTAGGAATCGAAGCGTCGTGGTACGCCTTTCGGTCGTGCTTGCTGCTACGTTTTTCTTGAGCGTGGGCACAGCTGTCTCGAGGAGTGAGTCCGCCTGCCCCGCCGGCACGCTTTACCTGACCTTCGACACCGGGCATATGGAGCCGGCGGCAGCGATTGCCGACATCCTGGCCAAGCATGCGATCAAGGCCACCTTCTTCATCGCCAACGAAAAGGTCAAGGTGCCCGGCCTGAGCCGCGAGCGTTCGACCGCATGGACGCTGGATGATGCGCAGGGGCCGTTCTGGCAGCGGCTCGCAGCCGAGGGCCATGCCTTTGGCAGCCACACCTGGGACCACCACTATTTCCGCGGCGACCTGGGTGCCGCGCAGACCCGCTATGTGCCCTGGGGCGCGAAGGAAGGACGACTGCTCGACCGCGCAGGCTTGTGCGCCGAGCTTGGCAAACCGGAAGCCCGTTTTCGGGAACTCACCGGTCGCGGCTTCGACGGGCTCTGGCGCGCGCCTGGCGGCAGGACCACGCCGCGCGTGCTCGCCTGGGCCGAATCCTGCGGCTGGCGACATGTGCACTGGTCGGAAGCCGGCTTCCTCGGCGACGAACTGCCGAGTGAGACCCATCCGAACGACCTGCTGCTCCGCCGCGCGCTCGACCGCCTGCGCGACGGGGACATCCTCATGGCGCATCTCGGCATCTGGAGCCGGAAGGATCCGTTCTGGCCGATGCTCGATCCGCTGATCGCCGGACTGAAGGCGCGCGGCTTCTGCTTCGCCCCGCTCTCGCGCGATCGGCTCACGACCGGCGTGAATCACCGGGTCGTCTCCCTTGGCAAGAATTGAGGCACGATGGACGCGCTCGTCAACGCCTTCGAATCCGCCGTTGGTTGGCTGCTCTCTGAGGCGGTGGTGCCGGCGCTCTACACGCTCGGGCTCATGTCCTGGGTCGAGTGGGCGCATGAGGCCACGGCGTTCGTGCTCGCCGGCGCGCTCACCGTGCTCGCCGTGGTCGTGATCCTCGCCCCGCTCGAGCGGCTCCGTCCGGCCCAGGCGATCACCGATCGCCGCCATGTGCACACCGACGTAATCTACACCCTCGTGGTCAAGCTCGGGATCATGCCGCTCATGGCCTTTGCCGTGCTCTGGCTCGTGTTCATCCCGCTCGAGCGCTGGCTCAGGCTTCAGGGCTACACCCCGTGGAGCCTCGAGGATCTGATTCCGGGCCTGGCGTCGTGGCCCGCGCTGTCGCTCCTGCTTTACGTGCTCATCATCGATTTCGGCGAGTACTGGCGGCATCGGCTGCAGCATCGCTGGAACTGGTGGTGGCAGCTGCATGCGCTCCACCACGCGCAGCAGCAGATGACCTTCTGGACCGACGACCGCAATCACGTGCTCGACGACCTGATCGCAGCGTTTTGGATGGCCGCCATCGCGCTCGCGATCGGCGTCCCTCCCGCACAGTTCCCCCTCGTGCTGTTCGCCACCAAGTTCATCGAATCGCTCTCGCATGCCAACGTGCGCCTGGGCTTCGGACCGCTCAAGCATGTGCTCGTCTCGCCACAATTTCACCGGCTGCATCATGCAATCGACCTCGGGCGAGAAGGCGCCCGTCGGGGTGTCAACTTCGCGGTCGTGTTCAGCTTTTGGGATAAGCTCTTCGGCACGGCGGATCACCGCGATGCCTATCCGGCCACCGGCATCCGCGACCAACTGCCCGCCTACGGCGCGGTCGACTACGGCACGAGTTTCCTGGAGACGCAATGGTTGGGGTTTCGGCGATTGTTCGACACGCTCATCGACAGGCGGGTCAGGCGCTGAGCGCCCCTGTCATCGCGGCCATTGCAGCGCTCGCCGTCACGGGCTGCGCCAACATGGTGGAGGCGCAAAAGCGCGCGCTGCTCGACCGCAAATGCCAGGAGCGCATCGTGCGCATGTTGGACGCCGTCTCGCCGGTGGCTGCCGAAAGCCAGATCCCGCAGAGGTTCTGTGGCTGCTTTACGAGCAAGGTCGACATCGCCAAGCTCGAACGCGACGTCGACGAAGTCAAACAGATCGGTCTCAACCCAGAAACCCTGCGCTTCGTCACCGAATACATCCCCACCATCCGCGGCTGCGCCAAGGAAACGGGGCTCTGGAAGGGGCTATGACCCCCCGCCCGGCGAGTGCCCGTGTCGCGATTCAGCCCGGGGCAACGTCCTTGTGGCTGTCATCGCATGAAGAGCGATTCCTTCTCCGATCGGACCCCATCATGAAGCACCCCCTGACCCGCCTCACCCTCATCATCACCGCCACGATCACTGCCTCGGCGAGCCTGCCGTCAGTGGCCCAGTTGCCCAACTTCAACATGCAGCCCGGCAAGTGGTCCTACACCACGCGCACCGAGATTCCGGGCATGGGCTCGATTCCCATGAGCTTCGATCAGTGCGTCACCCAGAAAGACATCGACGAAGGCCGTTCGCTCTCTGCGCAGAAGGAAGCGGGCATGGACTGCAAGTACCAGGACCTGAAAACCATGGGCAACCGCTTTACGTTCACTGCAGTCTGCCGCAGTAAGGACATGCCCGAGCCCATGGTCATTGACTACGATATGATGGCCACATCGACCCAGTTCGACGCCAAGATGACGATGACCGGCGGTCACACGAAGGCCATGGGCGGCAAGATGAACATGACGATGAGTGCGAAGCGTCTGGGTGGTTGCTGAGAAGATGCTCAACGGTCTAATGTGCAGCCCGATGACGTTGCCGCGTGACACGGCGGATCGAGTGGTCAGTCTGCTGCGCCTCATGCTTGGCTGCCTTGCCTTCGCCCCGATGATCGTCAGCGCCCAGCCGCCGGGGCCGACTCCGGGCCTCTGGCGCTACACCATCACGACCGACCTCGCCGCGGTCCCTGCTGACATGCGGGTCAACTTCCCGGTCGTCCGCTTCGATGTCTGCCTCACGGAAGAGGACTTCGCCTCCGGCCGAGCCTTCTCGATCCAGCCCACGCCCGGCAGCGTCAACCGCTGCCAGACCTCGGATGTGAGGCGCGACGGATCGACCGTTGCGCTGCGCTTCGCCTGCGACGACGGCAAGACGCTCACCGGCACAGCACACGGCAAGGTGAGCGCGCGTCGCTTCGAGATCCAGCTCGACAACCGCTACGAACCGCCTGTATCAGGCGTGAGCGGGACGCGGCAGACGATGTCCGTCACCTATCTGGGGGCCTGCAAAGGACCCTGAGGCTACCGCTCCCCCGGCACGATCACCCGTAGGCCCTTGAAGTAGTCTCGATGGAAGCCCGCGTCGAGGGTAATGAGCCCCTCGCACTGAATCAATGCATGGGCACCGATCAAAAAGTCGGCCATGATCCGGGCGCTCGAGCCGCCGCGCATCCGGTAGCGCCGA
>CALDYQ010000073.1 GCA_937944385.1 uncultured Burkholderiales bacterium
GTGAGCCGCGAGCGTTCGCGGCCGCCGCTTTTGCTGCTCCACGGCCACCCGCAGACGCACATCATCTGGCATCGCGTCTGGCCCGTGTTGGCCGAGCATTTCACGCTCGTGGCGCCCGACCTGCGCGGCTACGGCGAAAGCGACCGCCCCGCCTCGGACGCGAGCGTCAACCATGCTCCCTACTCGAAGCGCGAGATGGCCCTCGATGGGGTCGACCTCATGCAGCGTCTCGGCTTCCCGCGCTTTCGTGTGCTCGCTCACGACCGGGGCGCGCGGGTCACGCATCGGATGATGCTCGACCATCCAGATGCAGTCGAGCGCGCCGTACTGCTCGACATCGCCCCCACGCTTGCGATGTACGAAGGCACCACGATGGAGTTCGCGCGGGCCTACTGGCACTGGTTCTTCCTGATCCAGCGAGAGCCGTTGCCCGAGCGTCTGATCGAGGCCGACCCCGGGTTCTTCATCGAGAAGATGATGGGCAACCGGCATGCGGGGCTCGCAGCGTTCGCGCCCGAGGCACTCGCCGAATACCGTCGCTGCATCCGTCTGCCCGGCATCGCTCATGCGATCTGCGAGGACTATCGGGCGAGCGCGACGATCGACCTCGAGCACGACCGCGCCGACCGCGCAGCGGGTCGCCGGGTTGGAGTGCCGCTGATGGTGCTCTGGGGGGCCCACGGGGTGATCGAGCGCTGCTTCGATGCGCTCGCACTCTGGCGCGCGGCTGCCGACGACGTGCGCGGACACGCCCTGCCCTCGGGCCACTACATCCCCGAGGAGGCGCCCGAAGCACTCCTCGAGGCGGCGCTGCCGTTCCTGCGGGAACGCATCTGACGGCCAGCACGGAACGAAATCTCGCCAGACCTGCCTGAATCGGTTGCCCTACCATCAGGGTCAACCCGCGACCCTGCCCCCCTTCCCCTGATGACTCGACCTTTCCTCCCCACGCTCGATTCCCGCTGGGCCACTCTGGCCAGTGCGCTGTGGTTGTCGCTCACTGCCAACATCCCGCTGATCCTCGCCTTCTGGCGCGCGCCCGATGCGGGTACGGGGCTCAGCCGCATCATCTTTGCCGTGAGCGGCTGGGCGATCGGACTCGCGCTCCTCCTCGCCTTCTTCGCGCTGATGTCGCTCCTCCTGCGCGGCCGGGCGATGAAGCTGCTCCTGATCGCGAGCGTGGCGATCGCGGCCCCCGTGAGCTATTTCGGGCTCGTCTACGGCACGCGCTTCGATCGCGCGATGTTCGAGAGCGTGCTTGCGACGCATGCGGGAGAGGCGCTCGAACTGCTGGGCTGGCGGCTCATCCTCTGGTGCCTCGTCGTGGGCGTGCTGCCCGCCGTCTGGCTTTGGCGCATGACCCTCATCGAGGCGCGACCGTGGTGGCGGAACCTCGGCGCCAAGACGGGGCTCGTCGCCGCCTGCCTCGCGGTGATCGCCATCACGGTGTTTCCGCAGTACCAGCGCTTTGCCTCGGCGGCGCGCAACAAGGCGATCGTGTTCTACGACCTTTCGCCTCTGAACGTACTCGCTGCAGCAGGCGGGACGGCGTGGCGCCGCGTCGACACACCCACCGTGCGCACGCCGGTCGGCCTCGATGCGAGTTCCCGCTACGCGCTCGCCAAGCCGCGGATTGTCGTGTTCGTGCTCGGCGAGACTGCGCGCGCGCAAAACTTCTCTTGGAACGGCTATGACCGCGAAACGACGCCACGGATGCGAGCGGTCGCAACGACGCTCTTCAAGGACGTGGCCTCTTGCGGCACGGTGACGGCAACCTCCGTGCCCTGCATCTTCTCCGGCCTGACGCGCGAGGCGTTCTCCGATCGCAAGGCGCGTGCGCAGGAGACGCTGATCGATGTCATTCACCGCGCGGGAGTGCGCGTGATCTGGCGGGACAACGACGGCGGCTGCAAGGGCGTCTGCGACGCAGCTGAGTATGTGGACCTGACCGATGCGCGCGACCCGCGCCACTGTCGTGCCGACGAGGTCGGCGAGTGCTTCGACTCGATCCTGCTCGAGGGGCTCGAGGATACCCTCCGCGCCAGCACGCGCGACACCTTCGTCGTGCTGCACATCAAGGGCAGCCACGGCCCGGCGTACTACAAGCGCTATCCCAAGGCCTTCGAGCGCTTCACGCCGGCCTGTCAATCGAATGAGCTGTCGGCGTGCACTCGCGAGCAGATCGTGAACGCCTACGACAACGCGATCCTCTACAGCGATCACATCAAGGGCGAAGTCGTGGCGATGCTCGAACGGCTGTCCGACCGCTACGCCACGGCGATGCTCTACGCTTCCGACCATGGCGAATCGCTCGGCGAGCACGGGCTCTACCTGCACGGTGCGCCCTATGCCATCGCCCCCAAGGAACAAACCCGTGTGCCAATGCTGGCCTGGCTGTCACCAACGTTCCTCGTCCTCGAACGGTGGAGCGATGCCTGTGTGCGAAACCCGCCCGCCGACTCCGTGAGCCACGACAACATCTATCACACGCTGCTCGGCCTGCTCGATCTCGAAACCAGCGTCTACCGGCGTGAGCTCGATCTCTTCGCGCCCTGCGATGCACGAAGCGTCGTCCGCGCACCCGGTCGGGCTGCGGCGCCGACCGCCCTGCCCAGCAGCATCCACACTCCCTGATCGGATTTCAGCCCAGCATTCGACAGATCGGCCACGCCTTGCCCTTCGAGCGGAGCGTCGCCTCGCGGCCCTTGCTCCAAAACTCCACAGTTGGATCAGCCTCACCTTCGTAGCGCGCGCCCGAAGCGGCGCTTACGGGCTTGAGCGGGATGCGCTCACCGTCGATCACGAGCGTCGGGCGATCGCCGACCATGCCGAAACGCACAAGCTCGCCGCCGCAGTCGTAGCGCACCTCGAAGGCGAGTGGCTGATACGCGCTCATGCGCACCGTGCCCACGTCCGCCGTGCCCGCGCTGAAACGAAGGGCAATCGGCCCGGCCACCCAACGCGGCTGGGCACCGATGCGAATGGCAGCTTCGAGTTCGAGCGCCCGCCCACCGAGCCCGGGTTGAAGCGTGAGCGCAAAAGGCACAGGCACCTGAGGCGCAGGCACCTGACGTCCGGCAAGCGAAACACGCACTTCGGCAAGCACGGGCCGTCCAGGCAACGACGCATCGTGTACCGCCACGAGCGCCTCGGCATCCGGCGGCAGGGCGATCCGTTCGAGGTACGCGAGCGACCCCATCACCCGCGCGGGCTCGGGCCCCGCAGCCGCGGCTCCACTGCGGCCAGCCGTGCCGACCCCGGCACAGCCGGCCGCGAGCGCGGCGAGGAACAGAACGAAGAGCAATCCGGGAGTCTTCATGATCCGGCACTGCGGCCGCGCATTGTGCAGAGCTTCGCTCGCATCACCTCTCAGCGCAACCGTGCGCCGGGCGTAGATATGTCGGCCCTCTCCGCCAGACATTCCGCACAGAACAATGCGGTTGGGTCCGAGAGGAGCAGCCTTTGATCGAGCGCCACACCGCACTCGCAGCACTGGCCGAAGGTTCCTGCTTCGATCCGGGCGAGTGCAGCTTCGATCCGACGTTCGCGCGTTTCGAGCCGGGCCAGGAGCCCCTTCGCAAGCGCTTGCTGCTGTAGCGCATCGACGCGTGAAACACGCCCGACGCTGGTCTGATCGAGTTCGACCACGGCAGCAGACGCGCGGGCCTGATCACGAGCGCTCGAAAGGCGTGCACGTTCTTCCTCGAGAATGCGACGGAACTCTGCAAGGTTCATACGATGCCTGCACAGTGCGAGATAAAAGGATGACTTTGTCGAGCATAGCGGGTAGGGCGCGGCATGGACGACGGCCTTCGGGCTCGATATCGCTTTACCGCGCCCTCAGTGGAAGTCCTGTCAGGTGCCCTGACTCTGCGTCAGAGTAGAAGCGTCGAGGTCTATGCTTGCCGATCGTCAGGATCGATGCCTAGCCTAAAGGAAAAGCCCATTGATGCGCAGCCGCAGAATCGCCGTCATCGCTGGTGACGGTATCGGTCGAGAAGTGATGCCCGAGGGGCTGCGCGCGGTCGAGGCTGCCGCACAGCGCTTTGGTCTTCCTTTCGAATTCATCCAACTCGATTGGGCGTCCTGGCCGCACTACGAAAAGCATGGGCGCATGCTGCCCGAGGACTGGAAAGCGCAGCTCGCCGGGGTCGACGCGATTTACTTCGGGGCCGTCGGCTGGCCCGAGAAGATTCCCGATCACATTTCGCTCTGGGGCTCGCTCATTTTGTTCCGGCGCGAGTTCGACCAATACGTGAACCTACGCCCGGCGCGACTGATGCCGGGTGTCACCGCGCCGGTCGTGCGCAAGGACGGTTCCGCCTACGCCGCCGGCGAGATCGACTTCTACATCGTCCGCGAGAACACCGAAGGTGAGTACTCCTCGATCGGCGGGCGCATGTTCCCGGGCACCGAGCGCGAGTTCGTACTTCAGGAGGCCGTCTTCACGCGCCAGGGCGTCGACCGCATTCTGCGATTCGCCTTCGAACTCGCCCGCTCGCGACCGAAGAGGCACCTCACGAGCGCGACGAAATCGAACGGGATTTCGATCTCGATGCCCTACTGGGATGAGCGGGTTGAAGCGATGGCGCGCGACTACCCGGACGTCACGGTGGACAAGTTCCACATCGACATCCTGACCGCACACTTCGTCCAGCGGCCGGCCTTCTTCGACGTGGTGGTCGCAAGCAACCTCTTCGGCGACATCCTGTCCGACCTCGGCCCGGCCTGCACCGGCACGATCGGCATCGCTCCGTCGGCGAACATCGATCCCACACGCCGCTTTCCGAGCCTTTTCGAACCGGTTCACGGCAGCGCGCCCGACATCGCGGGCCAGGGTATCGCCAACCCGATCGGCCAGATCTGGGCAGGCGCGATGATGCTCGACTGGCTCGGCTGTCGGCCCGCGCATGATGCAATCCTCGCCGCGATCGAAGCGAGTACCGCCCATGGCCCGCGCACCCGCGACCTGGGCGGCACGGCGGGCACGCGCGAGGTCGGCGAGTGGATCGCGAAGCGCATCGCTTCGGCTCAGAGCTGAACGAAGCGCACTCGACGCCCGCAGCCATCGCTTTGGGTCGGTTTTCTCCGACAATCCTGCCGATGCGCCCTTCCGACGGAGAAATCCATGACCGCCCGCCCTGACACCCTGCCCTTCGATCCGAACGCTGCGAGCGCCGTGCTCGAGCGCGTGAGCAGCCAGTGGGATCGCGACATCGTCCCCGAGCTGATCGAGTATGTGAAGCTGCCGGCCAAGTCGCCCGCCTTCGAGGCCGAGTGGCAACGCGCCGGGCAGATCGAACGCGCGATCGATCAGGCACGGCACTTCGTCGCGGCCCAGCCGGTCAAGGCGATGACGCTCGAGGTCATCCGGCTCGAAGGCCGGACACCGGTTCTCTTCTTCGACATCCCAGGCACAGGGGCGAAGGCGAACGGAAAGACCGTGGTGCTCTACGGCCACCTCGACAAGCAGCCCGAGATGACGGGCTGGCGTGAGGATGGCGGCCCGTGGACGCCGATTCTCGAAGCGGGCAAGCTTTATGGGCGCGGCAGCGCGGACGACGGCTACGCCGTGTTCGCGGCGCTCGCGGCCGTGCTCGCGCTCGACCACCAGGGTCTCGCCCGGCCGCGCGTGATCGGGCTCATCGAAACCTGCGAGGAATCCGGCTCCTACGATCTACCGGCCTATCTCGACGCGCTCGCACCGCGAATGGGCGATGTCGGGCTGGTCGTCGCCCTCGACTCCGGGGCGGGCAACTACGAGCAACTCTGGGCGACGACGTCACTGCGCGGCCTCGTCAACGGTACGATGACCGTGCGCATGCTGACGGAGGGCGTGCACTCGGGGGATGCCGGCGGTGTCGTGGCTTCGACGTTCCGTATCGCACGGCAACTCCTCGACCGCATCGACGATTCGCTGACTGGCATGACCCATTCGCCGGTCTTCGCCGCCGAAATCCCTCAGGAGCGTCTCGCGCAGGCGCGCCAGGCAGCAGAGATCCTGGGCGAAACCATCTGGAAGCGCTTCCCGTGGCAGAGCTGCGGCGGAGCGCATGAGTTCACCCTGCCGACGAGCACCGATCCGGTGGAGTTGATCCTGAACCGCACCTGGCGGGCGTCGCTTGCGGTGACCGGTGCCGACGGACTGCCGCCCACGCATGCGGCGGGCAACGTGCTTCGGCCCTACACCGCGCTCAAGCTCTCGCTGCGTATCCCGCCCACGGTGGACGGTGCGACTGCGGCTGCCGAGGTGAAGCGACTCGTCACCGAAAATACGCCGTATCAGGCGCACGTCACCTTCGAGGCCGACAGCGCGGCCACCGGCTGGAACGCCCCAGCCTTCGCGCCTTGGCTCACGGTGGCACTGGACGCTGCCTCGATGCACTACTTCGGCAAACCCGCGGCTTACATGGGCGAAGGCGGGACGATTCCGTTCATGGGCATGCTCGGTGCCAAGTTCCCGAATGCCCAGATGTTGGTGACCGGTGTGCTCGGGCCCAAGTCGAATGCGCATGGCCCCAACGAGTTCCTGCACATCGACTACGCGAAGAAGGTCACTGCGGCAACGGCCATGGTGATCGCGGCCGCTTAGGGAAGCGCTTCCTTGGTTGGCGGTCGCTCAGGCGCCTGCCACCGCGCGCAGGATCACGGGCAGGTCCTCGGGCGCACAAACGACAAGACCATCGCGAAGCACCGTGTCCGCTTGGTTGAACCGGAGTGACCGCCCCTTGAGATCCGTCGCCGCCAACCCGGCGGCGAGCGCTACCCCGGCGGGGGCGGCGACATCCCACTCGTTGATGCCGCCTGCGTGGACATAGGCACGCGCCGAGCCCTCGACAACGCGGGCAACCTTGACGCCAGCCGAGCCGACCGCCTCGACCGCTACCCCGAGGGCCGCAGCCACCGCGTCGGCAAACACGGGCCGGCGTGAGCGACTGACCACGAGCGGGGCGCCCACACGCGGCCGCACGGTCTGCACCGCCGCTTGTCGCCCGCCACTCAGGACGCGATCTTGCACAGGCAGGCCCACCGCCGCGGCGGTGACGCTGCCTGCTTCGACGAGTGCGACATGGACCGCGAAGTCATCCCGCCCGGCCGCATACTCCGCCGTGCCATCGAGCGGGTCGACGATCCAGACCCGACGCGCATCGAGCCGGGGCACCGGCTCGCGCGACTCCTCGGAGAGCACGACGTCACCGACCCGCAGGCGAGCGAGTTCGGAGACGAGGAAATCATGCGCCCGACGATCGGCAACCGCGCCCAACTGATCGCGCGCCGCGGCCATGCCCTGAAAGTGCCGACGCAGTCGGACGAGCAACTGCCCGGTCTCGCGGGCGAGAGCCTGAGCAAGATCGGTGTCGGAGAGATCAGAGGCAATCATCGATGCCAGATCAGTGGAGACCACTTGCGCGGATCACGCCCACTGCCAGCCCCTCGATGGCGAAATCCGAGACAGTGGGATCCACCACGATCGGCACCAATGCGTCGTTTTCCGGGTGCAGTTCGATCGTCATGCCCCGCCGGCGATAACGCTTGACAGTGACCTCCCCTTCGATCCGCGCGACCACGATCTGCCCAGTGCGCGCCTCGGAGGTGCGATGCACTGCGAGCAGATCGCCATCGAGGATGCCGACCTTGATCATCGAGTCTCCCTTCACCCGCAGCAGGTAGTGCGCCGGCGGCGAGAACAATGCCGGATCGACCCGATGACGGGATTGAACGTTCTCCTCGGCGAGGATCGGCGAGCCTGCCGCAACCCGGCCGATGAGCGGCAGACCCGGCAGCCCGGCCTGTCGCAACTGGATGCCGCGCGAGGCGCCGGGCAGAATGTCCAGGATACCCTTTCGCTCGAGCGCCCGCAGATGCTCCTCCGCCGCATTGGCCGAGCGAAAGCCCAAGCGCTCCGCGATCTCAGCCCGCGTGG
Source organism: uncultured Burkholderiales bacterium (assembly GCA_937944385.1). Taxonomy (GTDB): domain Bacteria; phylum Pseudomonadota; class Gammaproteobacteria; order Burkholderiales; family Casimicrobiaceae; genus Casimicrobium. Next base: position 7,925 of record CALDYQ010000073.1, read on the forward strand.
GCGGAAAGCCCTGCGCGTCAATGAACTCCTGGATCAGGGCGAGGATTTCGGCTTGACGGGCGGTGAGCGGGCGCATGGCGGATTCCAGTGAATAAAGCGAACGGCCAACCTGCAACGAATTCATCAGCAGTCCGTCGGGGGCGGTTTTGACGGATGTTGCTGAGACACAGCGCTCAAACACAGCGCTCAACACAGTGCTCAGACACAGTGATTTGACACGATATGTGTTTTTTTTGACAGTGTGGTTCTATACAGTTATTCTACGCTCAGTGCTCGGCCGAACGCAAGACACCCCAAGCCACCTCCAAGCCACCTCCAAGCCACCTTACCGTTTTGCCAGACGTCCCTGACCTTCGGCGGGGCACCGACACCGATGCCGCACCGCACCCGGATCGCGGCGTACGGATCGCGCCGAAAGTCGCTTCCTGTAACCTCAGAGGCAAACCGTCATGACCACCCCACTCCCCATGGATGACCGCAAGAAGGCGCTTGCCGCCGCTCTCTCCCAGATCGAAAAGCAGTTCGGCAAGGGCTCCATCATGAAGATGAGCGAGGGCTCGATCGAGAACGACCTGCAGGTCGTCTCCTCGGGCTCGCTCGGCCTCGACATCGCGCTGGGTGTGGGCGGGCTGCCTCGCGGTCGGGTCATCGAGATCTACGGCCCCGAATCCTCGGGCAAGACCACGCTCTGCCTGTCGGTCGTCGCCGAGATTCAGAAGATGGGCGGCGTGGCCGCCTACATCGATGCCGAGAACGCGCTGGACCCGGTCTACGCACAAAAGCTCGGCGTCAACGTCGGCGAGATGCTCATCAGCCAGCCCGACACCGGCGAGCAAGCCCTCGAAATCGCCGACATGCTCGTGCGCTCGGGTGGCGTCGACGTCGTCGTGGTGGACTCGGTGGCCGCCCTCGTCCCCAAGGCCGAAATCGAAGGCGAGATGGGCGACCAGTTGCCGGGCCTCCAAGCGCGACTGATGAGCCAGGCCTTGCGCAAGCTCACCGGCAACATCAAGCGCACCAACACGCTGGTCATCTTCATCAACCAGATCCGCATGAAGATCGGGGTCATGTTCGGCAACCCCGAGACCACCACCGGCGGCAATGCGCTCAAGTTCTACGCCTCGGTGCGCATGGACATCCGTCGCATCGGCGCCATCAAGAAAGGCGAGGAAGTCATCGGCAACGAGACGCGCGTCAAGGTGGTCAAGAACAAGGTCGCCCCGCCATTCAAGGAAGCCGTGTTCGACATCATGTACGGCACCGGCATCTCGCGCGAAGGCGAGATCCTCGACATGGGCGTCCAGCACGGCATCGTCGACAAGTCCGGCGCGTGGTACAGCTATCAGGGCGACCGGATCGGCCAGGGCAAGGACAACGCACGCGACTTCCTGCGCGAGAACCCGGCGATTGCCCGTGAGATCGAGACCAAGATTCGCGAAAAGATCGGCATCACCGTCGGTGGCGCCGTCTCCCAGGACGAAGGTTCGCCCGACGACGAGTGAGCGCGTCGTGGCTGATTCGCGCCTCCTGACGTGTCGATGACCCCGCGCTCCCCTCCATCGGACGCCTCCGCGCTGCGGCAGAAGGCGCTGCGCCTGCTCGCCACGCGCGAGCACTCTCACGCGGAACTGCTCCGAAAGCTCGAGCAAAGCCGCGCCCGACGTGCGCGCGCCGATGCTGGGGGACGGGCCACCTCCGACGAGATCGCCCGCATCGTGCAGGATCTCGCGCTTGCAGGATGGCAATCGGATGCGCGCTACGCCGAGGCCTTGGTCCGACGGCTCAAGAGCCAGGCCAGCCATCGTTACATCCAAAGCAAGCTCGCCGAGGTTGGCATCGCCCGTGACGTGGCGGAGGCGGCACTCGCCGAGCTCGACCAAGATGACGCCACCGCGGCCGCCGCACTCTGGCAACGGCGCTTCGGCACACCACCTCGGGACGAGAGGGAGCGGCGGCGACAGATCCGTTTTCTGCTCTCACGCGGATTTCATCTGTCCGACGCGTTCCGTATCGTGCCGGCGGCGTCTACGTCAGCAGGGGTCGCGGCCAATGCGGTCACTGCGCCAGACCTCGATCCGTCGTCCCACGACTAACCCCGAGACCGTCCCGTTCCGGCGGTGCATCGGCTCCCGCGATGCGGTCGTCCTGCGGCTCGCCGCACGCGACATGCCTCCCGTCGGTCATGCCTGCACGCCAATCGGCCCGCCCGACCTCCCAGTCACCCCCCTCACACTATCCTCCCCGGTCGGTGGCGCTACGCTTGCAGTGATCCCTCACCGTGCCTGAAAGGATTGACCCTTGATTCAGCCCGCGGCTACCCCTGCACCGCTCGCCGAAGGCAAGACGTGCCCCAACTGCCAGACCGCCATGCATCTGCACCGCTTGCCCGGGCATTACGGCAGAGAGGTCGAGATCGATGTCTGCCATGACTGCAACGCCATCTGGTTCGACCCGTGGGAAAGCACCCAACTGTCGGCGGACGGGACGGTCGGGCTGTTCCAACTGATTCATGAACGCGGCGGCAGTGCGAGTGCGGCCGCGCGGACGCTCGACCAGCGCCTGCGCTGCGCTCTTTGCCGCGAGCCGATGCGCCGGGTCAACGATAGGGTCCGAAGCACACGCTTCGTCTACCAGTCCTGCCCAAACGGGCATGGTCGGTTCACGACCTTCTACAACTTCCCCGCGGAGAAGCAGTTCGTACGGGAGCTGACACGCGTGGAGCGCCAGCGCCTCTGCGCGACCGTGCGACAGGTCCAGTGCTCGTCCTGCGGTGCGCCCGTCGATCTGGCCCGCGAGGACGCCTGCGGCTACTGCCGCGCCACCGTCGCCGTATTCGACCGCGATGCTGCGCGGAAGGCGATCGATCACTATCTGGCCCAACGCACCGGCCGCGAATACGCTGGACCCCAGCCCGCACCCGCTCCTTGGCCTCGCGACAACAAACGCCCGGATCGATGGCGCTGGCATGACACCGCGCAGAGTACGGATGTCGCAGCCGACCTGCTCTGGGTGCTGGGATCTAGGTTCAGCCGCTGGAGCGGGCTGCGCACCCCCGTCAGCACGGATCAGATGCCGTTGGCGACCGCAACGGATGTGCTGTTCAACGCACCCGCCCGTGAGGCCGCCTTCCTGAGCACCGCCGCTGCAGAGGCTTTCGCGGCGACCGTTGCGCCGAACACGCTGCCAACTGCGGGCGATGCCTTGCGCGCACTGTCGCGCGAGTCCCCCGAGACGCTGACGGCGCTCGCGTCGATCGGCACGGTTGCCGATACCGCGGCCGCACCGCTCGTCGAATCGGTCGCCGAGGTCGGTGGCGATCTCGATCTGGTGAGCGACGGAAGCGGCAGCCTCATCTCGTCCCTGCTCGACCTCTGACCGCGGCTCAGGGGCCGTCCTGCGCGGCACGGTCATCCAGATCGGCCTCGGTCAACACGCAATTGCGCCCCGAGCGCTTGGCGGCATAGAGCGCCGCGTCGGCACGACCGAGGGCAGCGTCGATCTCGCTTTCGCCCAGGTGAAGCGTGGCCACGCCGATGCTGATGGTCTTTCTCACTGCCGTGCCGTTCACCACGAAGGGCTCGTCAGCCACGGCCGCACGAATGCGCTCGGCGGTCGCTGCCGCACCCGTCAGACTGCACCGCGGCAATCCGATCACGAATTCCTCGACGCCCATCCGTGCGAACTGATCGTAGTAACGCAAGACCGCCTCCACCCTTCGGCAGAAATCGACGAGCAGTTGGTCTCCGGCCGAATGACCGAAGGCGTCGTTCACCGCCTTGAAGTGATCGATGTCGATGATCAGCACGGCCAGCCCCTCCTCCGGGCTACGGCGGGCGCGCGACACCTCGATGTCCGCCCAGTGCATGAACGCCCGGCGGTTGGCCACGCCCGTCAGCGCATCGGTGCGCGCCATGACCTCGAGCTCACGCGTGGCGATCACTGCAGCGCGACGGTACCTTTCGATGCGAAGCGCGATCAGATAGCCTGCAATCAGCGTCATTGACAACAGGAACGCGGTGTTCGCCACATAAAGCGCCTCCGTCGACCTCTTGAAGAAGAAAAGCAGGACGAGCGACGCCGCCGCGTAGGGCAGGCTGAGCAGAAGCTTGACATTGGGCATCAAGGGCACGACCGAGAAATAGGTCAACACCGCAAAGATCTCGTAGAGATAGTGACCAAAATAATCGGCCGGCCTCGCCCACGAATTGCCAATGAGGAGCGCGATGCCCGAAGCACTCCAGAGGACCATCATCTGGTCGAACGGCTTGATGTCGCTCACGCGACCGAGCCGGTACGAGACGACGGCCGAGACGAACAGAAAGAACGCGCGCAGGCCCATCGTCAACGCAGGCGTCTGCGAGTCAAACCCCGAGATGAGGTCGACCCCGAAAAAGAGCACGTTCGGCAGTGCGAGCAGCAGCAGCGCAAATCGCATCTGCGCGATGTCTGCCTGCAAATAATGGCCGCGATATTGCTCCTCGGTCATCGATGCGTTCGCATTACGCGGGCACGCGTTTGCCTCGACGTTCATTATCGGAGCTCGTCGTGGGGCCGACTGCACCGCGCGCGCGATTCGCGTCATCAAGACAAATCCTAGGCACGCCAGGGACAGGAAAGACGACCAGACTCTACACCGATTCACCCCGCGCTTGCCCGATCGCGCGCACCGCTTCGTAGCACATGCAGGAGACGAGGTGATCGTTGACCAGCCCGCAGGCCTGCATGTAGGCGTAGACGATGGTCGAGCCCACGAACTTGAAGCCCAGACGCCGGAGTTCGCGCGAGAGCGCATCCGAGACGGGCGTGGTTGCGGGCACGTCCTCCCGGCGGCGCCACGCGTTTTGCTTCGGTCGACCGTCGACGGAGGACCAGAACAGATCGGTGAGCGCCCTCTCTGGCCGTGCGGCCCGATCACGCAGCCCGAGCAGCGCCCGCGCATTGGTCACTGCAGCCTCCACCTTGAGCCGGTTGCGGATGATGCCGGAGCCGGGCGCGAGCAAGGCCGCGATCTTGGCTTCGTCGTAGCGGGCGATCCGCTCGACGTCGAAGCCATCGAACGCGCGACGGTAGGCCTCGCGCCTCGCGAGCACCGTCCGCCACGACAGCCCCGCCTGCGCGCCTTCGAGAATCAGCATCTCGAACATCTTCGCTTCATCGAAGCAAGGCACGCCCCACTCATGGTCGTGGTAGTGCTCGTAGAACGCGGGCACGCCTATTGCCCAGGGGCAGCGCACCGGTTCGCGGCCAGGCTTCATCGCGGCAGCTTGCGTTTGGCGAACCAGCTGCCCGTGAGCAACCCGCCCCCCACGACGAGGAAGAGCGGCAACAGGCCCGTCTTCGCCGAGAGAATGCCGAAGACGAGCGGCATCGTCCACTGGCTGGTCGAGATCATGGTCATCCGCAGGCCATTCACCTCGCCGATACGATTCGGCGGTGCCGCACCGTGCAGGAGCGAGAGCACGATCGGCTGCGACGAGCCCAAGCCGAGCCCGAGCACGAAGCTCAAGGCCATCATCACCGCGTAGGACTGGGCGAATGTGAACGCCACGAAAGTCGCCCCCGCAAGCACCATGGCCGAGACGATCACCCGCCGCTCGGACAGCCGCGCCGAAAGCCACGGCATCGCGAAGCGCACCACGAACACCGCAGCGGCGAACATCGACATCACCGACCCGATCTGGGTCGCCGAAAGCCCAAGCGAGGAGCCAAGCACCGGCACCATGAACAGATAGAGGTCCCAACCCACCGTGATGAACGCGCCGGTCACGAGCGTGTTGCGCACGACGGGCTGGGCAAGCAGCTCGCGCGCCGAGCCGACGGGCTGCTCGGGATTCTTGTTGGCGATCGAGGGCAGTCGAATGATGCGCCGCTGCGAGAAGGCGAACGCGCTCACGAGCGCAAGTGCCGCGAGGCAAGCAAAGGCCACCGGGTAATGAAAACGGTCGATCAGGAGCCCCGCGGCCAGCGGCCCAAGAAAACTCGACACTGAAAAGCCCATCGCCATCAGGCTGAACGCGCGCACGCGCATCAACCCGACGTGATCTGGCCTCCCGGCTGCGGCCTCCGTCCCGAACACCCCGATCGCATACTGGCTCGCGGCCGCGACCACCATCCAGCCCACACCGATCACGCAGGCGGCCACGGCGAGCACGCCGAGCATCGGCGCGATCGCCGCCACAAAACCAGCGACCGCCATCGCAATCGCCCCCCACATGAGCGGCCGCCGAAGCGGCATCCGGTCGACCATGCGTCCGGCGCGAATGGCTAGAAATGCCGGCACGAGGTTGAACATCGCGGTCAGGATGCCCACCCAGAGCGCGCCACCACCCGCGGCGATCGCCGCGAGCGAGGTGGAGATGCGGATGCCGACGAAGGCGGTGTGCGCGACGATCAATAGCGCGACGAGTACGAGGAGCTGCCGAGGCAGACGAAGCGTCGGCGGCGGACTCGGCCCCTGGGATGTGCCGGGCGGAGAAGATGCATCGCGTTCCATACCTCGACGGTTGTCACCCGCCACCCCCATTCCCGGGCGACGCCGTTTCATGCCTCGGCTATCACAGCGATCAACGTACCCGCAGCACGATCTTCCCCACGTGCTCTCCGGCCTCCATCATTCGATGCGCCTCGGCCGCGGCGGCGAGCGGAAACTCGGCGTGGATATGCGGCCGAAGCGCGTTCGGATTCTCCGAAAAGCGCGGCCAGACCCGGGTGCGCAGTTCGGCTGCAATCCCGGCCTTGTGGGCCCGCGAGCGCGCCCGAAGGGTCGAGCCGGTCCAGGTGAGGCGCTTCATCATCAAGCCCTGCAGGTTGAGCTCGGCTCGTGCGCCCTGCTGGAAGGCGATCTGCGCGATACGGCCATCCGCCGCACAGCAGTCCAGGTTGCGCTGGAAATAGGGCGCGCCGACCATGTCGAGGACGATGTCCACGCCGCCTCCGCCCGTGAGCGCGCGGATCCGCTCGGCAAAATCTTCCTGCCGGTAGTTGATCGCCTCCGTCGCCCCGAGCGTCCGGCAGTAGTCCTGCTTGCGGGCATCGCCGCAGGTGACGTACACCGGCCCGAGCCCGAAGACGCGGGCAAGCTGGATGGCTGCGCTGCCGATGCCACTCGCGCCGCCATGGATCAGGATCGATTCACCTGAGCGCGCCTGCGCCCGCATGAACACGTTGGCCCAGACGGTCATGAAGGTCTCGGGCAGGCAGGCCGCCTCACGCAGCGTGAGACCTTCGGGCACCGGTAAGGCGTGTTCGGCTGGCACGACGCAGAACTCGGCATAACCGCCGCCGGGGGCGAGCGAGCAGACGGCGTCCCCGACCGACCACCCCGTCACCGACGCGCCGACTGCGACGACACGTCCGGCCACCTCGAGCCCCATCACCGGCGAGGCGTCCGAGGGCGGCGGGTACTTGCCAGAGCGCTGCAGCACGTCGGGCCGATTGACACCCGCGTAGTGCACTTCGATCAGAAGATCACGCTCGCCCGGCACGGGCCGGGGCATCTCGGTCAGGCGAAGCACCTCGGGGGGGCCGCCACCGCCGTGATCGATGGCGTGCATGGTGGTGTCCGCAATACTCATCGAGCCTCCTGCGCTTGAAAACCCACGCCGGTCATTCTCCCCTTTCGGCGGACGAAGGCGCCGCCGCGGTAGGGGATGCCGTCGGGTAAATTTCCAAGGATGCTCGCCTACATCCTCAAACGCCTCGCGGCAACGATCCCCGTGCTCGCAGTCGTGGCGTTCGTCGTTTTTCTGCTGATCCGCATCGTACCGGGTGATCCAGCAGCGGTGATCGCGGGCAACATGGCAACGAACGAGGACATCGCCCGCATTCGCGCGGAACTGGGCCTTGAGCGCCCGTTCCTCGCGCAGTTTGCGCTCTGGCTTGCGGGGCTCGTTTCGGGTGACCTGGGCCAATCGTTCTTCTTCAAGCAGGACGTGATCGCGCTGATCGCCGGCCGCGTGGGGCCCACGCTTTCGCTCGCCCTCGTGACGATCGTGCTCACCGTGCTCGTGGCCGTGCCTCTTGGCACGCTTGCCGCATGGCGCCACGGCGGGCTGCTCGACCGGCTGCTCATGGGCTTGTCGGTCGCCGGATTCTCGATTCCGGTGTTCGTGATCGGCTATCTGCTCGTCTACCTGCTTGCAATGCGCATCGATCTGCTGCCTGTGCAGGGCTACCGTCCGCTCGCTGCGGGCCTTGGCCCCTGGCTTCAGCACCTGGTCTTGCCCTCCATCACGCTTTCCTCCGTCTACGTCGCGTTGATCGCGCGCGTGACGCGCGCGAGCGTGGCCGAGGCGCTGACCGAGGACTACGTGCGCACCGCACGGGCCAAGGGGCTGCCGGAATGGCGAGTGCTCGTGCGCCACGCGCTCGCCAACGCCGCGGTGCCGATCGTCACCGTGATCGGCATCGGCTTTGCCCTCCTCGTGGGCGGCGTGGTGGTCACCGAAAGCGTGTTCTCGATCCCGGGACTCGGCACGCTGACCGTGGATGCCGTGCTCGCGCGCGACTTCCCGGTCATCCAGGGCGTGATCCTGTTCTTCTCGCTGCTCTACGTGCTCATCAACCTGGTGGTGGATCTGTCCTACGTGGCGCTCGATCCGCGGATCCGTTACTGACATGCGTGCCGCCGCTCACCGCGTCCTCGCCAATGGCGCCGCGCGCTTCGGACTCACCGTCCTCCTAGTGCTCTGTCTCGTAGCGCTCGCCGCGCCGTGGCTCGGCACGGTCGATCCGGCGTGGCTCGATGCGGTCAACATGAACCAAAAGCCGCTCACCACGGTCGAGTGGACCGGCCCGGACAACCAGACCGCACCACGTACGCTCTGGATGGGCACCGACAGCTTCGGCCGCGACGTTTACTCGCGGGTCGTCTACGGCGCACGCGTGTCGCTCGTCGTGGGTATCGCTGTCGCGCTCGTCGCGCTTTCGGCCGGGACGGTCTGCGGCCTGCTCGCCGGCTATTTCCGCGCGATCGATGCCGTGCTCATGCGCGTGATGGATGGGCTCATGGCGATTCCGGGCATCCTGCTCGCGATCGCGCTCGTGGCCGCCTGGGGCGCGAGCCTCGCAACCGTGATCATCGCCATCGCGATCCCCGAGATCCCGCGCGTCACGCGGCTCGTGCGCTCACTCACGCTTTCGATCCGCGAGGAGCCCTACATCGAGGCGGCGATCTCGGTCGGCACGCCGACGTGGAAGATCCTGCTCCGGCACGTGCTGCCGAACGCGATCGCCCCGCTCATTGTCCAGGGCACCTATGTCTGCGCCTCGGCCATCCTGCTCGAGGCAATCCTCTCGTTTCTCGGGCTCGGCCTGCCGAGCGAGATCCCGACCTGGGGCAACATCATGGCCGAGGCACGGGTCACCTTCTCGCAGCATCCGCACAACATGCTCTTCCCGGGGCTCCTGCTCTCGGCCACGGTGCTGGCCGTGAACCTCCTCGGTGACGGCTTGCGCGACACGCTCGACCCGAAGTTCATGAAGCGCACCGAAGGGGCGCGCCGATGAGTGCCGTCGGCCCCGTGCTCGCGATCCGCGATCTCACGATCGCGCTGCCGCAAGGAGGAGATCGCCAACACGCGGTCGAGCGCGTCTCGTTCACTGTCGACCCCGGTGAGATCGTCTGCCTGCTCGGTGAGTCCGGCTCGGGCAAATCGATGCTTGCCTATGCAACGATGGGCCTCCTGCCCGAAGGCGTGCGCGCGACCGCCGGCACGATCGAGCTCGCGGGCGAAAACCTGCTCGGGCTCATGCCGGAGGCGCTTCGTGCCCGGCGCGGGCGCGAGATTGCGATGATCTTCCAAGAACCGATGACTGCGCTCAATCCGGTCATGACCTGTGGTGCGCAGATCGACGAAGTGCTCGCCACGCACACCATGCTCGATGCGAAGGCGCGCCGCGCCAGCGCGCTTGCCATGCTCGAGTCGGTGCGCCTGCCCGACCCGGAGCGGATGCTCACGAGCTACCCGCACCAGCTCTCAGGCGGACAGCGTCAGCGCATCATGATCGCGATGGCGCTCATCCTCGAGCCGCGGCTTCTGATCGCCGATGAGCCAACCACTGCGCTCGATGTGACGACGCAGGCCGAGGTGCTCTGCCTGATCCGCACGCTGCAGCGCGAGCGCGGCACCGCCGTGCTCTTCATCACCCATGACATGGGTGTGGTGGCCGAGATCACCGACCGCGTGGTCGTGCTCGAGCAGGGCCGCGTGGTCGAGGCAGGCGCAAAGGCGCAGGTGCTCGGTGCGCCGCGCGAGCCCTACACCCGGATGCTGATCGCAGCCGTGCCAAGCCTCGATCCGCCGGAGCGGCCCACCCGCGCGACCGGCGGGGCACCCGTGCTCGTCGTGCGCGATCTCGGCAAGACCTACTCGAGTGGCGGCTGGTTCGAACGACGGCGCGAGACGGTCGCCGCGCGCGCGGTGAGCTTTGCCCTCGATCGCGGCGAGACGGTCGGCATCGTTGGCGAGTCCGGCTCAGGCAAGAGCACGGTCGCTCGTGCGATCACACGCCTCATCGACCCGACCGCGGGCGAAATCTGGCTCGGGCAGGCACGGCTCGACCGCGGCGACCGCGCAAGCCTCAAGCACGTGCGAAAGCACATCCAGATCGTCTTCCAGGACCCCTACCGTTCGCTCGACCCGCGGCAGCGCGTGGGCGAGGCCATCATCGAAGGGCCGCTCAACTTCGGCGTCCCGCGGGCCACCGCGCTCGAGCGCGCCCGGGCGCTGATGCGACTGGTGCGGCTCGACCCCGAGGCGCTCTCGCGCTATCCGAACCAGTTCTCCGGCGGCCAGCGCCAGCGCATCGCAATCGCCCGCGCGCTTGCCCTCGAACCCGACGTGCTGATCTGTGACGAAGCCGTCTCCGCGCTCGACGTCTCGGTGCAGGCCCAGGTGCTCGAACTCCTTGCCGACATCCAGCGCCGCCTCTCGCTTGCGATCGTCTTCATCACCCACGATCTCCGGGTCGCAGCGCAGATCTGCGATCGCGTCCTCGTCATGGCCCATGGTGAAGTGGTCGAAGCGGGCGCGACCCGCGAGGTGTTCCTCACCCCGAAGCATCCCTACACGCAGCGCCTGCTCGCGAGCGCGCCCGGGCGGCACTTCGGCTTCGCTCGGTCAGGTCACTGACGCAAATCCGTCCCGCCGCGCGTCTGTTCATGGCGCACGAACGCGAGCACAATGCCACCTGCGATGGAAACGACCCCCACCCTTCTCGTCCAGCGCGCCGCAAGCGGCGACAACGACGCCATGCGTGCGCTGTTCGCGAACCTCTATCCGGACATCAAGCGTCTGGCCCGCTCTCGGCTCGCGCAGGCAGGCGGCGTGACCGGTCTGAACGCCACCGCCCTCGTGCATGAGGGCTTCATGCGCATGGCCGAGCGCGAGGGCCTGCAGGGCCAGACGCGCCTGCAATTCTTTGCCTACGTGGGCAAGGTGCTGCGCTCGATCGTGATCGACTTCGTGCGCGAGCGGGATGCCGAAAAGCGGGGCGCCGGCCTGACCCTGATGACCCTGTCCGCGGCTGACGGTGTGCCCGCGCCCTGGATGGACGTGGGCGATCTGGTCGCGCTCGACGAGGCACTCGAGCAGTTGCGCGCCCTCGACGAGCGGCTCTACCAGGTCATCGAACTTCACGTCTTCTCGGGACTCACCTTGCCCGAGGTGGCGTCCGAACTCGGCGTCAATCTGCGCACCGTGAACCGCGATCTGCTCAAGGCGCGCACCCTGCTCGCCCGGGCACTGGGCCAGACGGAGGCCACAGCTGGCGGGCAGCCCGTCGCACCCTCGGGCGCAGAAGCCTGAACGCACGGCCGGCGCGCCATGCCCAAGGCACCCGTCCGGCTCGACCAGCTCTCGCCCGAGGTCTGGCGGCGCGTCTCGAAGCTGTTCGACGATGTGATCGACCTGCCCGAAACCGAGCGCATCCCGTTCGTCCGGACGTTGTGGGCAACCGAGCCGGACCTCGCGCGCGAACTGATGTCGATGCTCGTCGCAGCGGCCGAAGTCGAGCGCACGAAAGCCGTGGGAAGCGAGCCCTTCAACGCCATGCTGTCCGAGGCGCTGGCCGAGAAGCAATCCGCCTTCGCCGCCGGTCACCGCTTCGGCGCATGGACGTTGGATCGGTGCCTCGGCAGAGGGGGCATGGGCGAGGTATGGCGCGCCCGACGCGCGGACGGGCTCTACCAGGCCGAGGCCGCGATCAAGTTCCTGCGCACCGATGCATCGGCCAACCAGCGAGCACTCGTGGCCCGTTTCGCCCGGGAACGTGCGGTGCTCGCGCGGCTCAATCATCCGAACATCGCGCGTCTCCTGGACGCGGGCGTGCACGAGAGCACGGCCTATCTCGTGCTCGAGTTGATCGACGGACGGCCACTGCTCGAACATATCCGGGAGGCGTGTCCCGGCCTCAACGAGCGCGTCCGGATGGTGCGGGAGATCGCGCTCGCGGTGGAACATGCGCACAACCAGTTCGTGCTGCACCGGGACCTGAAACCCTCGAACGTACTGGTCACGCGTGACGGGCAGACGAAGTTGCTCGACTTCGGCGTCGCCGGGCTCATCGAACGGCCCGAGGAAGAGCCGCACACCAAGCTCACGCAACTCACCGGCCGGGCCCTCACGCTCGAATACGCCTCACCGGAGCAGGTGGCCGGGGAGGCCACGACCCCCGCGAGCGATGTCTACTCGCTGGGCGTGCTGCTCTTCCACCTGGCCACGGGCAATCGCCCCTTCGCCGAACACACGTCACGGGCTGCGCTCGAATACGCGCTCCTCAACAGCGAGCCGCCGACTGCTTCACGCTCGATTGCGACCTCGGAGCGCGCGCGGCAGATCGTCGATCACCTGCCGCCCCCCGACGATGCGCGACGGCTCGCGGGCGACCTCGATCGGATCATCGCCAAGGCCATGCAACTCGCACCCGAGAAGCGCTATCCGACGGCGGCTGCGTTCGCCGCCGACCTGGGAGCGTGGCTCGATCGCCGCCCCACCTCGTTTCGCGCGCATGACCGGGTGCACCGCGCCCGGCTTTGGTTCGAGCGGCATGCGGCCATTGCGCTCGCTGGAGGTAGCGCGGCCGTGATCGTGCTGGGTGTCATGACCTGGCTTGCAGTGACCGTCGTCGCCCAACGTCAGGAGCTCGCGACGGAGCGCGCGACCGCAGAAGCACTGGCGCGCGCCATCACGTCATCCGCTCCATCCGCAACGACTGCGGATGCGCCCGCCTCCGAGGACGTCGAACACCGCGTACGCGCCGCGCTCGAGGGTAACCCGCGCGCGCGGGCGCGTCTGGACGCGCTGCTTGCACGTTGAGCTGAAGTGCCGGCATCGCTCGCGACCCGCTCGCCGCTCCGGCCGCAACGCTCGCCCAAAGTCTGCCGCGGGCATGTCGCCAGAAATCTCGGCGGCGCGGCCGTCGCTCGGCGACTTCAGCGTCAGTTGCGCGACCGGTCGACGAGCTCGTTGGCCTTGATCCAAGGCACGGAGCGCGAAAAGAAAGGCCGCCTCTGCGGCGGCCTTTCAGCGCGACGGTCCGCGCGCATGCAGGCGCGCGGAAGATGATGCCCTGCGGTGAGAAGCAAAGTGCCTCATCAATTGCGCGACCGGTCGACGAGCTTGTTGGCCTTGATCCAAGGCATCATCGCACGGAGCTTCTCGCCCACCTGCTCGATCTGGTGATCAGCCGTCAGGCGACGGCGGGAGAGCAGCGTCGGGGCGCCGGCGCGGTTTTCGAGGATGAAGCTCTTGGCGTACTCCCCGGTCTGGATGTCGCGCAGCGCCTGCTTCATCGCCGCCTTGGTCGCATCCGTGATGATCTTCGGCCCGGTGACGTACTCGCCATACTCGGCGTTGTTCGAGATCGAGTAGTTCATGTTGGCGATGCCGCCCTCGTAGATGAGGTCGACGATCAGCTTGAGTTCATGCAGGCACTCGAAGTACGCCATCTCGGGCGCGTAGCCCGCCTCGACCAGCGTCTCGAAGCCGGCCTTGATGAGTTCCACCGTGCCGCCGCAGAGGACCGCCTGCTCGCCGAAAAGGTCGGTCTCGGTCTCCTCGCGGAAGCTGGTCTCGATGATGCCCGCCTTGCCGCCGCCATTGGCGGCCGCGTAGGAAAGTGCCAGATCACGTGCCTTCTTGCTCACGTTCTGATGCACGGCAACGAGATGCGGCACGCCGCCGCCTTGGGTGTAGGTCGAACGCACGGTATGGCCTGGCGCTTTCGGTGCGACCATCCAGACGTCGAGGTCCTCGCGCGGCACGACCTGTCCGTAATGCACATTGAAGCCGTGCGCAAAGGCGAGCGAGGCGCCCTTCTTGATGTTGGGTTCGACGTCGTTCTTGTAGACCGATGCGATCTGCTCGTCGGGCAGCAGAATCATGACGACGTCGGCCCCCTCGACGGCCTCGGCCACCTCGGCGACCTTGAGTCCCGCCTTCTTGGCCTTGTCCCAGCTCGGGCCGCCCTTGCGCACGCCCACGGTGACCTTGACGCCCGAGTCGTTCAGGTTCTGCGCATGGGCGTGGCCCTGCGAGCCGTAGCCGACGATGGTGACCTTCTTGCCCTTGATCAGCGAGAGGTCGCAGTCCTTGTCGTAGTAAACCTTCATGTGGATATCCCTGTGGTGTGATCAGATCTTGAGAATGCGTTCGCCGCGACCGATGCCCGAGGCACCCGTGCGCACTGTTTCGAGGATGAACTCGGGTTCGATCGCTGCCAGGAAGGCATCGAGCTTGCTGCCGTCGCCCGTGAGTTCGATCGTGTAACTCTTGCTGGTGACGTCGAGGATGCGGCCGCGGAAGATGTCGGCCATGCGCTTGATCTCCTCGCGGTCCTTGCCCGCCGCGCGGACCTTGACCAGCATGAGCTCGCGCTCGATGTGGTTGCCGTCGGTGAGATCGACCACCTTGACCACCTCGATCAGCTTGTTCAGCTGCTTGGTGATCTGCTCGATCACGTCGTCATTGCCATGGGTGACGATGGTCATGCGGCTCATGGTCGCATCCTCCGTCGGAGAGACCGTGAGCGAATCGATGTTGTAGCCGCGGGCCGAGAAGAGCCCCACGACGCGGGAGAGTGCGCCGGGTTCGTTTTCGAGAAGCACGGAGAGGATGTGCCGCATGATCAGAGCTCCTCGGCCAGGATCATCTCGGTCAACCCCTTGCCGCCGGGCACCATCGGGAAGACGTTCTCCGTCTGATCCGTGATGAAGTCGAGGAAAAACAACTTCTCCCTGTGCTTGAACGCCTCGCGCAGCGCGCCCTCGACATCCCCCGGCTTCTCGATGCGGATGCCATGATGACCGTAAGCTTCGGCCAGCTTCACGAAGTCCGGCAGCGCGTCCATGTAGCTCTCGGCGTGCCGGTTGCCGTAGAAGAACTCCTGCCACTGCCGCACCATGCCGAGGTAGCGGTTGTTCAGGTTCACGATCTTCACCGGGATGTGGTACTGGCGGCAGGTCGAGAGCTCCTGGATGCACATCTGGATGCTCGCCTCGCCCGTGATGCAGGCGACCGTCGCGTCCGGGTGCGCCAACTGCACACCCATCGCGTAGGGCAGCCCCACACCCATCGTGCCCAAGCCCCCCGAGTTGATCCAGCGGCGCGGCTTGTCGAACTTGTAGTACTGCGCGGCCCACATCTGGTGCTGGCCGACGTCACTCGTGATGAACGCATCGCCCCCCGTGATCTCGTAGAGCTTCTGCACCACGAACTGCGGCTTGATGACCTCGTCCGAGTTGCGGTACTTCAGGCATTCCTTCGCCTGCCATGTCTTGATCTGCGTCCACCACGCCTTGAGCGCCGCCTGATCGGGCTGCTTCTCGCTCGCATCGATCAGGTCATTCATCTCGGCAAGCACGTCCTTGACGTAGCCGACGATCGGCACATCCACACGCACCCGCTTCGAGATCGACGAGGGATCGATGTCGATGTGGATGATCTTCCGGCCCTCGCGGTAGAAATGCCCCGGATTGCCGATCACGCGATCATCGAATCGCGCGCCGATGGCAATGAGCACATCGCATTCCTGCATGGCCATGTTGGCCTCGTAGGTGCCGTGCATGCCCGGCATGCCGAGGAACTGCGGGTCGGTGGCCGGATAGCCGCCCAGTCCCATCAGCGTGTTCGTGATTGGATAGCCCAGCCGGCGGACGAGGCGCGTGAGCTCGGGCGCGGCGTCATTGAGAATGATGCCGCCACCCGTGTAGATCATCGGACGCTTCGCATCGAGCAGCAGTTGCACCGCTTTCTTGATCTGGCCGCCGTGGCCCTTGCCCTGCGGCTGATAGCTGCGCATCGAGATTTCACGCGGATACTCGAACGCGCATTTATTGGCTGTCACGTCCTTCGGGATATCCACGAGCACCGGGCCGGGTCGCCCCGTCCTTGCGATGTAGAAGGCCTTCTTGATGGTCACCGCGAGGTCGCGCACGTCCTTCACGAGGAAATTGTGCTTGACGCACGGGCGCGTGATGCCGACGGTATCGCACTCCTGAAAGGCGTCCTGCCCGATCGCATGGGTTGGCACCTGCCCCGAGATGATCACAATGGGCACGGAATCCATGTACGCGGTGGCGATCCCCGTGACCGCATTGGTGACGCCGGGGCCGGACGTCACCAGACAGACGCCCACGTCCTGGCTTGATCGGGAATAGGCGTCTGCCGCGTGGACGGCCGCCTGCTCGTGCCGGACGAGCACGTGCTTGAACTTGTCCTGTTTGAAGATCTCGTCGTAGATGTTGAGTACCGCGCCACCGGGGTACCCGAAGACGAATTTCACGCCTTCTTCCGCGAGACAGCGGACGACGATTTCCGCGCCGGTCAACTGCGGACCGGGGGTTGTTTTCTGAGTCATGTTCATCCTCAAGAGTTTGGCTTTCGCCTCGCGTCCGTGGGGTGGTGGACGCAAGGCCCCTGAGGGCATATCGCTGCGGGTACACGGCCTCGCGCGCGTTCTGCACGGGCCCGGGCGCCGTCTTGTGGACGAGTATCCCGAAAGCCCGCGTGCCCTCGACCCTGCCCGGCGGGCAGGATCAGAACGCCACGGTGTCCGAGCCCATAAATATAACGGCGTCTGCTGCGTCGCAGTAAAACCGCATCATGCCCGGCACTGCTCTGCCTCACTCAGACCGTACTCCCGAATATCCGGCGACATCGCTGGTCGTCATGCTCGTGCTTGCCTCGGGCGCCATCTTCGCGCTCGCTGCGCGTTGGGCGCTCGGCATGCACGGTTTTGCCGAGGATCTCGGGCTGACCCACGATCTGGCGAAGAACGCGGGTACCGCCGCCGGCTGGGAATCCGTGTGGCAGCGCTGGGTTGGTCCGCTCTGGGGCCCGGGTTCGACCATGTGGCGGCCATGGGCGTACACGAGCCTCACGCTGGACGCGTGGCTATGGGGTGCCGACGGTCGGCCATGGCATGTGACCAACCTCGCGCTCCACGCAGCAGCCAGCGCCGGAACGGCCCTGCTCGCCTGGCGGCTGATGCGGCACCGTCTGGCCGCCGCAGCCGCTTTCGCGGCCATGCTGCTCAGCCCGTGGGCGGCAGAGGTCATCTTCTGGCTGGTCGGCCGCTTCGACGGGTGGGCTGTGAGCCTGATGCTGCTGTCGCTCCTCGCGCTCACCACCCATCGCTCCGGCCCACGCGTCGGTCGGGCCTTGCCGCTCTCGCTTCTCGCCGCAGCCGGGGCGTACCTCAGCAAGGAAAGCGCGATGCTGCTGCCGGCTTGGGTTGCCCTGATCTACGCGAGCGGTCTGCGTCGTCGCAGCATGGCGGAGACGCGAATTGCGCTCGCTGCCCACGTCGCACTGGCCCTCGTCTACCTGATGCTCCGCGCGCTTGCAGTAGGCACATGGTCGACTGCCGCCTACCCGCGGGCCTCTGACGACACTGCCCCCCTGTTCTCACCCGGGCAGGAATTTCTCTCGGCCGTGATGGCCCACGCACAGGCCATGGCCATGCAGGGGCACGCGCCGGGACTTGGCATCGCGTCGGAGGTCGGCCGTATCGCGCTCGTCGCCGTCACCGCGCTGGCCTTCCTGTTCGCGATGGCCTCGGGCCGAAGCGAATTGAGACGGATGGGTATCGTTGCCGTCCTGTGGATCGGTGCGGTTCTGGCCGCGGTGGCGCTGCATTTCCCGGGTGTGGCGCCCGGTACGGACGGCGCACGCCTCTACTACCCGGCCGCACCGGCGCACGCGCTCCTGCTCGGCGCGGGACTCGCTGGGCTGGCCGCGCGCTGGCCGCAGTTGCGGTCGATCGGTGTGGCCCTTGCGGCGTTCATCCTGCTCACGCCCGGCACGTTGCTGTTCGCGAAGGCAGCATGGCTATGGCAGCACGCCAGCGTCGAGGTCGAGCGCGCGGCGGATGCCATCGCGCAGATCGTCCGCGCGCATCGCATCGACCGAGGCTACGGCCTCGTGATGCTGGCAGATCGCGCAGGCCCGGTGCCGCTCTTTCGCAATGCGCAGGGCGGCATCCTCGCGCTGGCTGCGCGGCGCAGCGCCGATGTCGCACCCGCCGTCGACTTCGTCGTGCCGATGACCGACCGTCAGGTCGATGAATGGCGCCGACTCATGAGCGAGCACGTCGTTTCGAAACTGACCGCGCGATCGGATGCCCCTGATGCACCGACACGCTTTTGGTGCGTGGACGCAGCCGATCGTCGGCCCCTCGCCCTGGGGCATTGGCCCCCCGAGGACGACTGGGCCGCGCGCTGGCGCACGTCGGCGCCACGCTGCGTCGGGCTCACGCCCTGAGGCTCACGCGGCCTTGTTACCCCGGTTGTAGCGCTCGACGGAGTTGACGATCTCGGAGCGCGCGTCGGCAGCCTCGGCCCAGCCCGTGACCTTGACGAACTTGCCCGGCTCGAGATCCTTGTAATGCTCGAAGAAGTGCGTGATTCGGTCGATCTCGACCGGCGGCAAGTCCCGTGGGCTCTGCACGTTGCGGTAGATACTGGTCAGCTTGTCCACCGGCACGGCGAGGATCTTCTCGTCGCTGCCCGCCTCGTCCTGCATCCGGAGCATCCCGATTGGGCGGCAGCGGACGACCACACCCGGGATCAGCGGTACCGGCGAGAGCACGAGGACATCCACAGGATCGCCATCGCCCGATAGAGTCGCCGGGATATAGCCGTAGTTGCACGGGTAGTGCATGGCGGTCGACATGAAGCGGTCGACGAAGATCGCGCCCGATTGCTTGTCGACTTCGTACTTGATCGGCTCGCCGTTCATCGGGATTTCGATCACGACATTGACGTCATTGGGCACATCCTTGCCCGGGGTCAGATTGCTGAAGCTCATCGCATGAAGGGTGATGGAGACTGGACAGGATTCTAGGCAGCCGCCTTGCCCCGGCCTGACGGCGCGCAGGGAGCTAATATCGATCGAGTGACCGGCCAGCCCGGCCGGAGCCTCGAGGAAGTGCCGGTCGATATACTCCGCGCGTCGGCGGAGCGATCCCTCGCTTGTCAGTTCGCCCTCCGGACCGCGTCATCTCCATGCTGCATCGGCCGGCTCGGCGCAGTGTCTTCCCCGGTCGGCATCGACATGACGGCTCGGTTCGAGCGCGGCAGGCGTCTGCCTCCTCCCCTGCCCACCATCGCCGATCCTCGCTTGGGATCGGCAGGGAGCCAGTCTTGATCCGATCCCTGCTCGAACGCGTCCTCCCTTCCCGCGGCCCGAAGCGCCGCGAATGCTCAGGCCAGAGTCTTGGCATTTCCGCGGCCAGCATGAGCCGCAACGCGGTCACCGTCTGCGAACGCCTGCAGAGCGCGGGATTCGAGGCCTACATTGTCGGCGGTGCGGTGCGCGATGCCCTGCTCGGCGTCGTGCCGAAGGACTTCGACGTCGTCACCGACGCCCGCCCCGAGCAGATCAGGCGGGAGTTCCGGCGCGCGTTCATCATCGGTCGGCGCTTCCGCCTCGTGCATGTGATCTTCGGAGACGAGACGATCGAAGTCTCGACGTTCCGCGCCAACCGCAGCGATGAGGTGGAGGCGGACGAGACCGGCCGCATCGTCTCCGACAACGTCTACGGCAACCAGCTCGAAGACGCCACGCGGCGGGACTTCACGGTCAACGCCCTCTATTACGATCCGCTCGCCGATCACGTGGTGGACTATGTCGGCGCCCTCAAGGACATCAAGACGCGCACGCTCCGCGTGATCGGCGAGCCGGATCTGCGTTACCGGGAAGACCCCGTGCGGATGCTTCGCGCCGTGCGCCTGGCGGTGAAGCTCAACTGCACGATTGCGCCGGCCGCGGCCAAGGCCATCCGGCGCAATGCCCCACTCATCCGGAATGTCCCCGCAGCGCGACTCTTCGACGAAGTCCAGAAGCTGCTCCTGTCGGGGCACGCTCAGAGCACGCTCGCCGCGCTGCGCGAGTATGGGCTCGCTGAGGGCCTGCTCCCGCTGCTCGACCTGATCTACCGGCAACCTGGCGGCCAGAAGTTCATCGACCTCGCCTTGGCGAACACCGACCAGCGGGTTCGCGAAGACAAACCTGTCTCTCCGGCCTTTCTGTTCGCCTGTCTGCTCTGGCACGAAGTGGCCAAGCGCTGGGAGGCGCTGGTCGCCAGCGGCGAGCACCGGATCCCGGCGCTCCACACGGCGATGGAGCAGGTGCTCGATGAGCAGCGCGAAACCATTACCCTGCCGCAGCGATTCGCCGGCATCACGCGCGAGATTTGGCTGATGCAGCCCCGATTCGAGGTGCGCACCAGTTCGAGCGCACTGCGCATGGTCGAGCAACCCCGTTTTCGTGCGGCCTACGACTTCCTGCTGCTGCGGGCCGCGGCGGGAGAGTGCGATCAGGAACTCGCCGACTGGTGGACGCACTTCATCGAGTCGGACCCGGCGATCCGCGCAGACCTCATCGAACAACGTCGCCGTGCCCAGGCACGCGCGGTAAGCGCCACCCGCAGCGGGCGCAGTCGCAGACGCGGCGGGCTTGGCCGAGGGCGCGGCAGCCGCACCGGGGATGAGGCCGCGCCAGCTGCAGACGCGGCGACCGAGTGATCTCGAGCCCCCGCCCGTCAGGTGCGGCCCCGGTCGCCTGTGTCGCGTGCGTGGCTCTCGGCAGCAACCTCGGCGACCGGGCCGAGCATCTTCGGTCGGCACGGCGTGGCATCGCTGCACTTGACCACGTGCGTATCGTGGCGACGAGCTGCATGTACGAATCGGTTGCCGAAGAGACGGATGAGCCGCAACCCAACTACCTCAATGCCGTTCTTTCGCTGACGACGTCGCGGGATGTGCATGATCTCTGGCGCGATCTCGCCCAGTTGGAAACCCGCCTCGGACGCACGCGGCCGACGGGTCGGCGCAACGCGGCACGGACCATCGACATCGACCTGCTCTGCTACGACGATCTTTCGATCGCCACAGAGCGGTTGACGCTGCCGCACCCGCGACTGTTTTCGAGGTCCTTCGTGGTCGTCCCCTTGTTGGAGATCGGCGTCGAGTCCATCAACGGCCAACCGCTTCACGACTTGCCGAGCGCAGACCCGAAGCGCGTCACGCCGCTCAGCGAAGTCTGGTAATTCTCGATACTGCGTTGCGCAGTGCACACGAAAGCCGATGAGGCTAGTGGACGCGATGACGACGTCATTTATCGGACACCGAAACATTGGTGTCACGATCGGCCAAAGCTACACTGCGTGGCTCAGTGTTGAGCAGTCCTTGCCCGACATCCAGTGCACGTACGCCATCGCTCCCCCTTCGCTGCCCTGACGACCGCGATCCTCGCCGGCTCCTCGACACTGTTCGTTCCATCCGCCCAGGGTATCACCTTGGGTGCAGAGTCGGTCGAGTCCGCGCTTGGTCAACCGCTCGTGGCGAGTTTCCGTTTGCGGGGCACACCAGAAGCACTCGCCGACGCAACCTGCTTTCGGCTCGCGACCAGTGGTGCCTCGGATGGCCTGCCTCAGATCACTCAAGGGACCCTGACCCTCGAGCGCCGACAAGGCGACCCGTGGCTCGTGCTCCGATCGGCACGTCCGGTCAACGATCCTGCGGTGCGGGTCAGCCTCGTCGCCACCTGCGACGGAACCTCTCGTCGGGACTACGTGCTCCTGCTCGATCCGCCCCTCATGGTGGTCGGTCCGGGCCGCGGCGGTCTGGTGGAACGCGTGCGGCCGCCCGCGGCCGAACCGTCGGTTGCTCAGGCACCCGCGTTGCCCGCACCTGATCAGGCCGCAGCAACGGCTTCAGCGGCCGTGGTCACGCCGCCAGAGACTGCGAGGAGCGCGCAACGCGCGCCCGCGAGACCGGCCCCCGAGCGCGGCACTGCGCGCGCGCGCGGAACGCACGCAGCGGCGTCGCTGCCCGCCCCCACTCGGCCCCGCGTGGCGACCGGTGACCGGGGCCGACTCAGGATCGATCAGCCCGCCCGGTCATTGCATTCCATCGACGATGCCGCGCTTGCCGCCCTCGCCATCCCCAGACTTCGGCTGACGCCGGAAATCAGCTTCGACCTTGGCGGAGGGGCGCAGCCGCTGGGCAATTCGGCGCTCCCGAACGACCCGCTGCAACGGGCCATCGCGGATGCACGTCGTGCCCGGCTCCGGGATGCGCCGATCGAGGAGGACCTACCGCCCCGCCTCGAGGCGGACTTCATCGTCGCCAGGCGCAAGATCGAAGAACTGCAGGCGCAGCTCGCGGCGCAGACTGCGCCTGCGGCCAGGCCTGCTGTGCCCGCTGAAGCGTCCTCCAAAGCCGCGTCGACGACGGTACGGAACGCGGAGGATTGGCTCTCGACGTGGCTGCCCGCGCTGATCGGAGGTGCCGCCGTCCTCCTGCTCCTGCTCGGCTTGCTCTGGTCACGTCGGCGCCGCGCAGCGGTGTCGGAGCCCTTCACGGTGGCAGATGACGATGTCGACGAGCAAGAAGCCCCGGCAACGATCATCGCGCCACCACCCCCCACTCCTCCTGCACCGCGCGCTCTGCCCCCCGTCGAGCCGCCCGATGAGCGTCCTGCTCCTGTCGCCGCTGTAATCGCCCCACCGGCGCAATCGTTTGAGATCGTCGATGAGCCGCCTCCGAACGCTGACGACCTGTCGCTTGCACCGGCGCCCGCCCCGATTGCCGCAGGCACTGGTACGCCAGTTTCCGCCGGCCCTGGCGCAGCGGCGGCGTCGCTTTCCACGACATCGGCCTTTCAGGCCAACGCGAGCGACGTGGATGTGCAGGAGTTGTCGCATGTCACGGAGGAAGCAGAGGTCTACATCGAGGTCGGGCGACTCGATCAGGCCATCGCACTCCTCAAGTCGCAC
>CALDYQ010000074.1 GCA_937944385.1 uncultured Burkholderiales bacterium
TTCGGCAGAACCTGTTTTGGGCCTTCATCTATAACGCGGTGGGTATACCGCTAGCGGCGCTCGGCTTG
Organism: uncultured Burkholderiales bacterium; assembly: GCA_937944385.1. Lineage (GTDB taxonomy): Bacteria > Pseudomonadota > Gammaproteobacteria > Burkholderiales > Casimicrobiaceae > Casimicrobium. Next base: position 69 of record CALDYQ010000074.1, read on the forward strand.
TTGAACCCGATCGTGGCCGGGGCGGCGATGGCGGCGTCCTCGGTCTCGGTCGTGCTGAATGCGCTTTTGCTCAGGCGCTGGCGGCCGGCAGACTGACCCGATGGTCGTGCTCTTCAACAAACCCTATGGCGTGCTCAGCCAGTTCACAGCTGAGCCAGGCAGCCGCTGGAGGCAAACGCTCGCCGACTTCATCGACGTGCCTGATGTCTACCCCTGCGGGCGGCTCGATGCCGACAGCGAGGGCCTGCTTGTGCTCACTGACGACGGCCGACTTCAGGCCCGCATCGCGCGCACGATGAGCAAGACCTACGACGTGCAGGTAGAGTCAGAGGCGACCGAGGCACACCTCGCCCGGCTTCGTGCCGGGGTGATGCTCAACGACGGACCTGCGCGTGCGCTCGAAGCGCGCCTGTTGCCCAACTTTGCCGAGCCTTGGCCGCGTGTGCCGCCGATCCGGGCCCGCCGGCAGATTCCGACCTGCTGGATCGAGCTCGTCCTCGATGAGGGACGTAACCGTCAGGTGAGGCGGATGACGGCCGCGGTCGGGCTGCCCACGCTGCGGCTCATCCGGGTGGCGATCGGGCCGTGGCGACTCGTGGGGCTCAGCCCGGGCGAATGGCGATGCGTCGTCGTCTGAGTGTGCTCATGCGCGGCTGGAGGACGGTCAGGCGGCTTCCATTGCCGGAGCGCAGCAAGCGCTCGCGAGTGGGTTCGCCGCGGGTGTCGACCCGCCACAGCAGGCGCTCGCTGCGCGGGGCGATGATCGAGTTGCAGTGTTGTCGCAGCAGGCGCTGGCCTGAGCTCCCGACGCGGGTGTCGACTCGCCACAGCAGCCACCCGGCGCTCTCTCCATGACAGCCAGAGCCTCATTCGCATCCCCGATGACAGGGAAGCCTTTACGCACCCACTTCTGGATGCCGCCCTCCATGTTGCTCACCTGAGTGAAGCCCTGATACTGCAGGTAGTAGGTGGCCTTGAGGCTGCGCGAGCCCACCTCGCAGACGAGTACCAGCTCGCGGTCTTTGGGCAGTTCCGACCAGCGCTGCTCCAGCGCGGAGAGCGGGATGTTGACGATCGCCGGTACATCGAAGGCCAAGCGCGCCACCTCGTTCGGCTCGCGCACGTCCACGAGCAAGGCGCCTTCCTGGATGAGGCGCCGGGTAGTGGTGGGGCAGACCTGTTTGGCTTCTTCCAACGGGCGGACGGTATTCATCGTTCGGTTCTCCTTTTCAGTTCAAGCGCTGAGCCATTGTTCGACTTTGTCGCGGCTCGGCACCCCGCCGGCGTGCACGACCTTGCCGTCGATCACGACACCGGGGGTGGACATGACGCCGTAGCTCATGATGCTGCGCAGGTCTTCCACCTTTTCCAGCTTGACCTCGACGCCCGTGGCCTGGGCCACCTGGTCGATCAGGGCGAGGGTGTTCTTGCAGTTGGCACAGCCGGTGCCGAGCACCTTGATCTCTTTCATTTCACTCTCCTCACAACAGTAGATTGAAGACAAACCCCACAAGCAGGATGCCCGCGGCGACCACGGCCACGAAAGTGGCAATCAGCCGAAGCTTGAGCACCTTGCGTAGGATGATCATTTCGGGCAGCGACAGTGCGATCACGCTCATCATGAAGGCGAGCACCGTGCCGAGCGCCGCCCCCTTGGCGAGCAGGGCCTGCACGATCGGAATCACCCCTGCAGCGTTGGTGTACATCGGCACCCCGATCAGCACCGCAAGCGGCACCGACCACCAGGCCTCCTTGCCCATGATGCTGGCCATGAAATCCTCGGGCACCCAGCCGTGGATGCCGGCGCCGATGGCGATGCCGGCGAGGATGTAAGGCCAGACCTTGCCCACGATCTCGCGCACCGAGGCCAAACCCGCCTGCACCCGCTCGGCGAGCGTCATCTCGGTGGCCTCGAAGTCCGCTGACATCTTGGGCATCTCCCGGACCCAGTCCTCCAGATGCGCCTCCATCCGGAGTCGGCCGATGATCCAGCCGGCAGCGATCGCAACCGTGAGGCCGAGCACGAGATAGAGCGCTGCAATCTTCCAGCCGAACAGGCCGAACAGGAGCGCGAGTGCCACCTCATTGACCATCGGCGCCGCAATAAGGAAGGAGAAGGTCACGCCAAGCGGTACCCCGGCCTGAACGAAGCCAATGAAGAGCGGCACCGCCGAGCAGGAGCAAAATGGGGTGACGATCCCCAGGCAGGCGGCCATCACGTTGGCCGCCCCCTCAGTGCGGCCGGCAAGCAGCGCGCGGGTTCGTTCAGGGGTGAAGTAGCTGTTGACCATGCCCATGACGAACACCACTGCCGCGAGGAGCAGGAGCACCTTGGGCGCGTCATAGAAGAAGAACTGCAGGGCCGCAGCGAGATGGCTCGCTCGGTCGACCGGCAGAACGGCGACGAGGGCCTCGGAGGCCGGGATCAGCGATTGATACAAGCCCAGCCAGAGCAGGGCAGCGAGGACGAGGAACAACAGGGGGTTGCGCTGGTTCAAGCGCAGGGCGAGGGTGCGCAGGGCGAGGGTCGGCATGGGTCGAATCCGTTTGGCTTGGGCGGCGCGGCTGCTGCCGCGCACACCGTCTCGCTCAGAAGACGAATGAACCGCCGAAAGGATTCAGGTCCGAGTGGAAGGAGAGCCTGAGGGCATAGAGCGGTTCAGGCGCACGGCGGCTCGCCGGCCGGATTCAGCTTCCCGACCCGGGGGCGTGGCAGCACACCCGCCCGGTGTCATCGAAGCGGACGCCGCAGTTCTCGATCAGGCGGTCGCGGAGCCGTTTTCGGGCTCTGAGCAGACGAGACTTGGCGGCAGCGAGCGTCAGCCCGTGCGCATCAGCGTAGGCACGGACGGTTTGCCCGCCCAGCTCACAGGCGGCAAGGATGTGCCGGTCCTCGGGTTCGAGTCGTGGCAGGTTGCGTTCGATACACGCGTCGAGCTCGTCAACCGGTGCGCGCTCGGCCTCCGGGGCGGGGAGTGATTCGGCCAATTCGTCCGAGAGCTCCGTGTGCGGTTTGGCCAGGCGTGCCGCGTCGATCACGCCGTGGCGGGCGACTTCGAAGAGCCATGCCCGGGGGTTGTCGAGGTCGCAGAAGGCCCGGCCCTGCCGCATCGCCTTGATGAACACTTCTTGCAGCAGGTCTTCGGCCGCATCCGCATCCCGCATACGGTGCCGCAGAAACGCGAGCAGCTCTTGCTCGTGCTCGACCCAGGCCCGTGCGACGCATTCGTAGGTCGACTGCTCTGTCATCGCGACCCTCGCCCCTGCGCTCGTGGGGCTCAAAGCAGGAAAGACTGCCCCAGCTCGGGCGCATGCGCCGCAAAGCCGAGCCGTTCTTCGATGGTCTGGGCGAAGCCGAGTGCGATGTCGCCTTCGCCATGCGTCACCCAGACCTTGCGCGGCGGCCGGGCGCGGAAGTGCCCCAACCAGTCGAGCAGGCCCGCACGGTCGGCATGGGCGGAGAGGCCATTGATCGTGTGGATCGAGGCCCGCACCGGAATGCGCTCCTGGAAGAGCCGAACCTCGCGCGCACCATCGACCAGTTGCCGCCCGAGTGTGCCCTGCCCCTGGTAGCCCACGAAGACCACCGCGTTGCCTGCATACGGCAGCCCGTGCCGCAGGTGGTGGCGGATGCGCCCCGCCTCGGCCATGCCAGAGGCCGCGATGATGAGCGCACCCGAGCGGATGCGGTTGAGGGACATCGATTCCTCGGGGGTCTGCGTGAAGCGTAGGCGGATGCCTTCGTCGGCGCACGTGCGGCAGGCGAGGAGTGCGCGTGCTTCGTCATCGAGATAGTCGTAGTGCTTCCAGGTGATCGCAGTGATCTTGTCGGCGAGCGGGGAGTCCACGAAGACGTCGAGCCGGGGCAGCCGTCCCGCGCGCGTGAGCTCGATCAGCAAGTGCAACAACTCCTGTGTGCGGCCGAGCGCGAAGGCGGGCACATAGACATTGCCGCGGCCGCGGGCGAGCGCGCCCGAGAGCACCTCGGTGAGCTCCTCGACCGTGGCGGCGTAGGGACGATGTTCCCGATTGCCATAGGTCGATTCGACGACGACGTAGTCGGCCTCGGCGATCGGCACCGGGTCGCGCACGATGGGTCGGCCTTTCGGACCGATGTCCCCCGAGAAGACGATCTTGCGCGTCGTCTCACCCTCGCTCACCCAGACCTCGATCGCTGCCGAGCCCAAGATGTGCCCGGCATCCTGAAAACGGACTCGCACCGTCGGGTGCGGGCGGAAGTCGATCGCGTAGTCCCGTCCGCGCACGAGGCGCAGGCTGTCGCGCGCCTGGGCGACCGTGTAGAGCAGGGTTGCGGCAAAGCCCCGCGCGCTGTGACGTTGGGCGCGGATCCACTCGTTCTCCTGAATGTGTGCGCTATCGAGGAGCAGCGGCTCGAGCAGGTCCGCTGTGGCGCGCGTGCAGTGGATCGTGCCCCGAAAGCCGAGCGCGGCCAGCCTTGGCAAAAGCCCGGAGTGGTCGATGTGCGCATGCGTGAGCAGCACGAAGTGGATTGACTTCGGGTCGAACGGCCAGGCGCGGCGGTTCTTCTCGATGGCCTGTCGGTCGCCCTGCACCATGCCGCAATCGACCAAAAAGCGGCAGTGTTCGGTCTCGACCAGAAAGCACGAGCCGGTCACTTCGCGCGCAGCACCAAGAAATGTGAGCTTCATACGGTCGAGCTCAGAGCACCCTGCAGAACACGGCTTTCAAGTATCGGCTCTCGGCCACATGGGCAAGCCACGGGTGATCCGCGCCGGCGCCGTGCACCTCGAGGACCTGCACCGCCCGCCCCGCGTAATGGGCCGCGCGGCGCAGCATATCGAGAAAAGCCTCCTCGCTCACCACGCCGGTGCAGGAGCAGGTGAGAAAGAGCCCACCGGGTGCAACCACCGAGAGCGCGAGCCGGTTCATGTCGAGATATTTTTTGAGCGCCGTCTCGACTTCGTCACGCGAGCGGGTGAGCTTGGCCGGATCGAGGACCACCGCATCCCACTGGCGACCCGCGGCGATGGCCTCGCGCAGCCACGGAAAAATGTCGGCCTGCACGACGCGCGCCTTGAGCGCATTGAGACGCAGGTTCTTTTGCGCGTAGGCCACCGCCTCCTCGTCGAGGTCGACTGCGGTCAGTTCGCTCGCGCCCGCGCGGCCGGCGTAAACCGAAAAGCCGCCCGAATTGCAGCACAGGTCGAGCGCCGTTCTTGCCTCGCTGGCGGCGATCAGCTCCCCCCAGCGCCGACGATTTTCGCGCTGGTCGCAGAAGAATCCCGTCTTGTGCTTGCCGCCGATGGGCACGTGAAAGCGCGCGCCGTGTTCCATGATCTGGACTGGCCGCGCCGCGGGAGGAGGTGGGGCCTCGAAGCCTTCCTGGGCTTGCGCATGCTCATCGGCGAAGGCTTGGATACTGGCGCCCGGAAAGGCCTCGAGCAGCGCATCGAACACCCAGTGCTGGTGCCGCCACATGCCGGCCGCGTAGAAGGCGACGACGAGCGTCTGATCGAAGCGATCCACGACGAGGCCGGAGAGACCGTCCCCCTCGGCGTGGACGACGCGCCAGGCGTTACTGACGGCGTCGAGCCTGAGCAGATTGCGGCGCAAGCCAACTGCATCCGCAATGCGACGGCGGAAGAAATCCTGGTCGATCGCCTCCTCCTCGCGCTCGGTGAGCAGCCGCACCGCCATCGGGGCCTGACCATTCCAGAAGCCACGGCCGATGAAGCGGTCATCTGCCCCGCGCAGCTCCACGATGTTGCCCACGGGGATGCGCTCGCTCGGGCGTTCCACCGCGCGCTGGAAGATGAGCGGGTGGTGATAGATCCGCTCACCGCGCAGGCGGACGATGGGCCAGGCAGCCTCGCGCGGTGCGTCATGCGGGCGGGGCAACGCGCGCGGATGTGTGCGTGCGCCAGGCGGCGGCTGGGACGGTTGGGGACGGCGGCTCATGCCGCGATGCTAGCCGCCGTTGGGTGGCTGGCCCGCGCGGGAGGGCTGGGCGCACGCGGCGAAGAGGTCGAGACTCGGGTCACACACCGACGCGCAGATCTCGAGAAGACCAAGATGCGTTGGGTAGAGGTTATCGTGGCCGCGACCGGACGCGCCTGCAGCGCGGACACAGGCGCGGCGCCATGCGCCGACGCGATGCGCTCGACGAGCGCGCGCCCGGCGCTCAGTCCGTGGTGTCCGAGCGTCACGGGGCTCCCTGGTGCTGTGGCGCCGCGCAAGGAGCGTCGTCGGAGGCTCGACGCGCTCGACTGTGAGCCGACTCCCGGGCGGGTTGTGGACGAACGCGTTGTGCACGAGATTTCGCAGCGCAATCTGGAGCGAGACCTCGCTACCTTCCACGGCAAGGGCCGCGGGGGCGAGCCCTTCGATTTCATGGTCAGGAAACTCGCGCTGTGAGTCGGGCTACGGTCTGCCGGGTGAGCGCAGCGACGAGGTCGACGGTCTGGCGCTGCGCATTCGCCAGTTCGCGCCAGATTCGGCTCAGGCCGAGCAGATGATCAAGGATCTGGTCAGAGCGCACGAGCGGGCGCTCGAAGTGCTCAAAGCGATCGAAGCCAAAAAAGCGGGCCGTGTCGAACACTGGCCCGCGAATGAGAATGGGTTGGCGGAATGTGCTGCCGTTGCCGCTACTTGTTGATCGGCGACTCCGGCGAGAGCAGGTAGGCGGTCAAATGCGCAACCTGGGTCGGCGTGAGCAAGCCATTGTGTCCCAGACGCGGCATGCCCGAGCACGCGTTGTAGGCTTTTGCGTTGAAGATCTTCTCATAGGTGTATCGCTGAATCTCTGGCGACTGGCCGCGAAGCTTGCCGTAGTGCAGGAGTGATGGTCCCAAGTTGCCGTAGGCAACCTCTTGTGCTTCGCCCTGATGGCAGGCATAGCAATTACCGCCCCGGGTCGCCGTCGGTGAGCTGGGGATGAAGGTGCCGATTCGGTAGGCAAAGCCGGCGTTGAAGATCTTCTGTCCTTCCTTCCAGTCGCCCATGATCCGATTGTCGGGGGGATACTGGATCATCGCCTTGTTGAGCGCTTCGAGCCGATTGGCTTCGGCAGCGGGCGGGTCATTCTTGTAGAGGCCGCAGACACGCTGGGTTTCGTCCTGGTTGAGTCGGGCGAGTTCCTGCGCCATTCCGGGCCCACCGCGAAAGCTCGAGCGGAACCACACTTCCGCCTTGTCGAGCTCTTGAGGGCTCAAAGCGACCTTTATGTCTTCCCCCTTGGCGTCGCCGGCCGAAGCAGACGAAGTGTTTGGGGTGTGTGCGCAGCCCAAGAGACCGACGGTTGCGGCGAATGCAGCAAGGTAGAGCGCGCCACGGGCGCGTTTCGAGTAGACGGTGTTCATCGATGTGATCTCAATTCGAATTCGAGGAATGCAGGATGCATCGGCGAGCAGGTTTGCTCGAGAACCCAGGTCAGCGCCGCATGCCGGGCAAGTCGAGCGTCACACCCTGCGCCTTGTCGGTCATGTAGGCAATGAGCGCGACGGTTGCAGGCGAGCCCATGTCGACATCGGGCAAGCGCATCTGCCACATGCAGTCCCACATCCGGTGCTGCATCGTCCGAATCGCGCTGTGCGAAACCCGATAAGTCGGCCATGCGCGCATCACGTTCTGTGCATCGGCTTTTTCGTTGAGGTTGGCGAGCGACTGCAAGCGAATGCGCTTGCCGTTCTCCGCGTGGCAAGTGGCGCAGGAGAAGTCCATCGGACCGACGGTCTTGTAGAAGAGGTGTTCACCGATCCGAACGGCCTCGCGGACCTGGGGTGAGTCGGCCATCTTGAGTGGCATGCCGTCAGACTCGGTTGCAACATAGGCGACGATTTTTTCCCAATCTGTGTTGCGTTCATTCTTCGTTTCGTTGGCAAAGCGCTTGGCCTTGATCTGATCGGGATCCTTGCCCTGCAAGGTCACCATGCAGTGCAAAAGCCGCGTCTCGAGATCCTCGACCCGACCGGTGTCGGGCATGTAGCGCGGCATCTGCGCGTAGGCGCCTTTGAGCACGCCCGGGCCTAGACCGAAGTCGCAGCGCTCCAGGCTCGCCTGTTTGGGGCCGTCTTTCTTGTGGAACAACACTTTGCCCTGATCGACGATCAACAGGCCCGGGTTCAGATCCTTGTCGGCCAGAGCCTGACGGTAGGCCTGCACGGCGGGATCGACCTGCTGGGCGATGACGGGTGACACGAGCAGGCCACAGGCAGCGATGAGCGCCTTCGGGGCATGGACTCGAAACGGATGACACGCTGACACGAAATTCCCTCCTGACATCATTGAATGGTCCCGCGGCCGGATCGCATCCAGCGGGAGACGACGAGCACGCAGAGTGCTCGGCCGTCCTGAACGGTAGACGACGTACCGACGATCATAGCTGCCGCATCGTCGCAATCGAAACGATTCAAATAATTGTTGAAGCGCATGTTCGCATGTTTGCATGTTCGCATGTTGCAAGACCGCCGGCGCCCGGGCCTCAGCCCGCGCGCAGTGCCTCCACGATCTCGAGCCGCGCCGCGCGGAGCGCGGGCAGAAATCCACCCACGAGCCCCATGAACCCCGCAAACAGCAGGGCTTGGGCCCCGATCGCAGGCGTCAGGTGAAACCCGAAGGCCAGTTGTGAGAAGGAGGTGAAGTTGAGCGTGGAGACGGTGACGCTTTGAAGCAGGGACGCCGCAGCGAGTCCCGTCACGCCGCCCACGAGGGCGAGGAGCAGCGCCTCCCCGAGAAAGGCGGCGAGGATCGCCCCCCGCCGGAAGCCGAGCGCTCGTAGCGTGCCGATCTCGCCGACGCGGTTGGCGACCGCCGCATACATGGTGATCGCTGCGCCGATCACCGCACCGATCGAGAAGATCACCGAGAGCGCGAGCCCGAGGACGTTCAAAAAGGTTGACAGCGCCCGGCTCTGCTCCTCGTAGAAGTCGGGCTCGCGCTTCACGTCGAGCTTGAGCCGCACATCCGCCTCGACCGCGGCGCGGAGCGCCTCGAAGGAGGCGCGTTCGTCGAGCCGGACGATCACGCTCGAATAGGCCACGCGGCGGAAGGCCTGCCCGAGCTGCTCGACATCGCCCCAGGCCTCGGAATCGAAGCCGGTGGCCCCGCCATCGAAGACGCCGACCACGCGCCAGTCGCGGCCCGCGAAGCGGGTGGTCTCGCCAAGCGCCATTCCTTCAAAGCCGAGAGCCACGCTTTTACCGACCACGATCTCGTTGGCGCCCGGTGCGAACCAGCGGCCTTCGACCAGACGCACATCCGGCCGAATGGCCACACCGACGGGCGAGGTGCCGCGCGTGACGATGTTCTGGGGCCGGTTGTCACCGCGCTTGGGCTTGCCGATCAAGACGACGATCTCCTTCGACACCAGCGGCTCGCCGGCGGTGCCTCGGGCCACACCGGGCAGCGTCTCGATGAGCGCGGCCTGCTCGCGCGAGACCCCGCTCTGGATCTCGGTCTGCACGCCCTGGCGGATGAGGATCGCGTTGTCTGGGCTACCCGTGCCCGCGAGCGTGCGCTTGAGCCCCGCATCCAGCATGAGCACCGCCGCGAAGACGAACACGACGAGCGCCATGCCGAGCGCCGTGAGTGTGGTGGTCAGCCGGCGAACCCACAGGTTGCGGGCGATGTAGGCAAGGGGAATCTTCATAGCTGTCAGGCCACGTGACGTAGCCCTTCGACGATACGGATGCGCGCCGAGCGAAGCGCAGGCACTGCCGCCGCAACGAGACCCACGACGGCCATCGCTCCAGCTTGCCAGAGCATCGTCTCAGTGCTGATCTTGACCACTGGGAAGGCGGTGCCGACGGCATCCTTGAAGAGGTCGATCACCGGGAACGAGAGCGCAATGCCAGCGGCCGCCCCGATGAGTGTGAGCAGGAGCGATTCACCCACGATCAGCAAGGCCACGAAGCCGGGCGAAAAACCCAGCGCCTTGAGGGTCGCGTATTCGCTCGTGCGCTCCCGGGCGCTCATCGCCATCGTGTTGGCGACCACCGCAAGGATGATGATGATGACCACGAATGAGACGAGGCGGATCGCTTGCACGATGGTTTCCGACTGGGCGACGAAGCCGAGCTGAAAGGCTTTCTCGGTCTCGGTGAGCGTCTCGGCGATCGAGTTCTCGAACTCTCGGTCGATCGACTGCGAGATCTCGGCTGCGCGCTGCCCGTCGTCGATGCCGACAACGAAGACGCCCGTGCGGTCGGCTGCGCGCGGAAAGCGTTCCCGCATCGTCTCGTTGAGGTAGTCCCAGTGGAAGTACATCTGCCGCGTGATCGTTGTCTCGTCGCGGCCGTCGTAGATGCCGCGCACGGTGAATTCCCAGGTACCTGAGTAGATCGTCCCCTTGAGCGGGATCGTATCGCCGACCTTCCAGCCGTATTGCACAGCGAGCTTGCGGCCGATGAGCGCGCCGCGACGATCGGCGAGCATTGCGCGCATCTCCTGCTCCGGCACGATGAACTCGGGAAAGAGCGCGAAGTACTCCGGCACGCTCACTGCGAACTGCGGGAAGAAGTTGCGCGGTTCCTGGTAGATGCCGCCGAACCAGGTGCTCATGGCCACGCGGGTGACGCCCGGCACCGCGCGGATGCGCTCCCCGTGGGCGATCGGCAATAAGAAAGTGAGCGAGATCGCGCTTCGGGTGATGAGCCGGTTCGCCGAGGCCATGTTCGCCCCGGCGTACCAGGCGTCGACGACGGTGCGCAGCATGCCGAAGGCGATCACTGCGACCGTGAGTCCAAGGATCGTGAGCCCGGTGCGCAGCCGGGCACGGAGGAGGTTGCGCAGGATGAGCGAGACGATCACCGGAGGACCTCGGTGCCCAGAAGCTCGCCCTTCTCGAGGTGGGTTACCCGTCGGGCCGCTTTGACCGCATTCGGGTCGTGCGTGACCATGATGATCGTCTTGCCCATCTCGTCGTTGAGTTGCCGAAGCAGCGCGAGCACGTCCTCGGCGCTTTTGCGGTCGAGGTCGCCGGTCGGCTCGTCGGCGACGATGAGGGCCGGGTCGGCAATGATCGCCCGGGCAATCGCCACGCGCTGCTGCTGGCCGCCGGAGAGCTCATTCGGGTAGTGGTCCATCCGGTCGGCCAAGCCCACGAGGGAGAGTGCGAGCGCCACGCGCTCGCGCCGCTCGGCGCGTGAGAGCCCGGTCAACATGAGCGGCAGTTCGACATTCCCGAAGGCGGTGAGCACCGGCATCAGGTTGTAGAACTGAAAGATGAAGCCGACGTTCGCCGCGCGCCAGTCGGCGAGCTCCTGCTCGTCGAGCGCGGCGATGTCGAGCCCGGCCACGGTGATCATGCCCGAGGTAGGCTTGTCGATGCCGGCGATCAGATTGAGCAGCGTCGACTTACCCGAACCCGAGGGTCCCATGAGCCCGACGAAGTCGCCCTCGGGGATGTCGAGACTCACATCGTGCAGCACGGGCACGAGCTGATCACCGCGTACGTAGTGCTTTGCGACGTTGCGGAGCTCGATGAGTACAGGCGCGGTCGCGCGTGGTCGCTCCGGAGGGTTCATGCGTACGCTACTTCTTGTCGGTGAGCTGGCGGATCGCCTGCCCGTCACGCAGCGCGGACGACGGCCTGGCGACGATCTTGTCGCCCGGCGCGATGCCGAAGACTTCAACGAGGTCGCCGAGTTCCCGTCCGCGCTGAACGACAGCCGCGCGGGCGCGATCGGGCTCGCCACGCTCGACCTTGAAGACGATGCTCCGACCGTCGAGCTCGCGCACGGCGTCCTTGCGCACGACGGTGATCGGCTTTCGTTCATCCGCCGTTGGAGCGCGCGAAAGAAAGGCTACCCGCGCGCTCATCTCCGGCAGGATGCGCGGGTCGCGCTCCGTGAAGGCGACCTTGACGAGCACGGTCGCTTTCGAGCGGTCGACCGTGGGCACGATGCGCGAGACGCTGCCGAGCAGGCGCACCTCGGGCAGCGCATCTAGCGTGATCTCGGCGGGCGCCCCGACGGCGACCTTGCCGATCGACGCCTCGGCCACATCGACCTCGACCTCGAGCGTGTCGAGATCGGCCATCGTGACCACAGCCCCCTGGGTCCCCGCTGCCGAGGAAAAGGGTGTGATGATGTCGCCGACGTTCGCGTTCTTGGTGAGGATCACGCCGTCGAAGGGCGCGCGAATCACCGTCTGGTCGACCGAGATATCCGCAGAGCGGACCTGCGCCGCCGAGACGTTGATGGCGGCCTCGAGGCTTGCAATGGCGGCGCGGGCACGGGTGAGGCGGCTTTCCGCCGCATCGAGCACGGCTTGTGAGACGAAGCCTTTCGCGAAGAGCTCTTGCTGACGTCGCAAGTTCAATTCGGCATCGGCGAGCTCCGCCTGACCCTGGGCGAGGTTTGCGCGCGCGGCCGCCTTTGCAGCCTCGGCCTGATCCCGGGCGGCCTTGACATCGAGGGCCTCGAGCCGTGCGATCACCTCTGCGGCCTTGACGCGGCTGCCTTCCTGCACGCCGAGCCATTGCAGCCTTCCGGTGGCCTTGGCTGACACCGACGCCTTGCGCGCTGCGGTGACCCGGCCGGTGGCGTTCAACAGGGTGAAGGACTGGCTCGGCCAGGCGGTGCCGACCGTGGCGAGGTCGACCTCGAGCGGTGCCTGGGCCTTACGGATGGCCCACGCACCCGCCAAGGCCGCGACCAGGAGGGTCGTCAGGCCCCACTTGAGCCAGCGACTGCGACGCCGACGGGCGAGTTGCGCCTCCGGGTTCGCTCGATCGAGCGAGAGCTTGGAGAGGTCAGGAGTGGACATGGAAAACCGAGACTCAGAAACGCAGTCGTTTGAACAGGGGCTCAGGGAGCAGCCGGACGACGGTCATGATGAGCCGCCAGAAGCCGGGCAGGTAGACCACGTCGCGGCGACGGATCATGGCTTGATCGATGCCGCGGGCGATTTGTTCCGCGCTTGCCCAGAGCACACCCTTGCGCTCGACGTGTGCGGTCATCGGTGTGTCGATGAAACCCGGCTTCACGGTGAGCACATGCACGCTCCGCTGGCGCATGCGGGCGCGCAGACCTGAGCAGAACGCGGTGAGACCGGCTTTTGCCGCACCGTAGGCATGGTTTGAGCCCCGCCCCCGGTCCCCGGCGACCGAGGAGATCACCGCGAGCGTGCCGCCGCCGTGGTTGGCCATGTGCACGGCGAGCGCTTGCGCCCACAGGCAGGCCGAGGTCATGTTGACCGTGAGCTCCTGCGCAAGGTAGGCGGCATCGTCCTCGGCTCGAGCGGAATCCGTGAGGCTGCCATGGGCGATGAGCGCAGCCATGACCGGCGCTTGCGCCACCGTCTCGAGCACCGCGGCGGGTGCGGAGACGTCGGTCAGTTCGAGCACATGGGTCACGACCTCGGCCGCGCCCCGCACACGGGCGTCAGCTGCGATCGGCGAGAGCCGCTCGGCGCTGCGCGCAACGAGTGTGAGCCGCTCCCCACGTCGTGCGCGTTCGCGGATGAAAGCCTGGGCCACCGCTGAAGTGGCACCCACCACGAGGACGTGCTGCATGGGCACCGATTATGCCCAGTGGCCCGAATACCGACGTGTCACGGGCGCCAGGGCGGATGCGTCCATCCACGGTGAACCAACTCGATCGAGGAGCGCACATGCGAGGCTACAGCTTCATGGATTCACGCCGCCGGGGATGGGAGCTCGACGGCGATGGGCTCTATGCATTTCTTCGCGCGGCCACACGCGCGAGACTGATTCGGGAACAAACACGCATTGTCGAGCACCGAGCAGGCTGGCTCTTGCCCACGACCTGGCACGTCGAGACACGCTGGGATGGCCTGCGCACGGCCGTGACGCAGACCGCCGATCCGATGTTTCAGGGCATGTGGCAGGATGCCATTGCATGGCCCGAAATGGTGTCCAACCAGCTTGCGATGATCGCTGCCGAAGCGCGAAGCGACATCCTCGCCGTACGCGCCATGCAGGAACGTGCCAGTCGCGACTCTGCGCAGAGCATCGATTCGAACGTGCGGGGCTGGGAACGCGCGCTGGGCGCAGCCGAGTTGACGCGGGACGCCTCGGCCACGATTCTCGTCGTCGGTGCGGGCCTGCTGTCCGGCGGGGCGGCGCTCGCGGTGCTAGGGGCCGGTTCGGTGTTGCGCGGAACGGCGACTTATCAAGAGACGGGCAATGTCGGCGCCGCCCTGATTCAGACCACCGGAACGTTCATCGTGGGGGCGATACCTTTGGCTGGCGGGGGCGGCGCTGCGGGTTCGCAGGCGCTGATGTCGCGCGCGTCACCAGAGGCAACGTCGGGAACCATCATCGTGATCCAGAGTGGCATGGCGGGCATGTTCCAGGGGGCGCAGGCGCTTGTGCAGGGGGATTCGGCTCGGTCTGCACTGGCGCAGGCCGCCACCGCGGCAGGATTGAACTCAGTCACTGCGGGCCTGGGCGACATGATTCGCAACATGCCCTTCGCCACGCGCATCATCGTTGGCGCCGCAGCGGACGCTGGGGCCAACCAAATCACGGGTGCCGAGGGCCGCGCCATGGGTCGGGCTGCCGCACCGCCACCTTCACGCGTTCCGATACCGCGTGTCACCGGGGCCGTCGATTTCGCGGGTATTCCGTTGGTGCAGGGCCAAGACGCGCGTTACATCGCGGAGACTTGCTTGCGGTGTGTCACCTGACTCACCGAGGCGGGCGCGCACGCATGAGCCGCCGATAGAGGGTCCGCTCGCTCATGCCGAGCTCGCGTGCGAGGTCTCGCCGCGAGCGCGGATAGCGCGCCGCGAGTGCTGCGAGCGCGTCGTCGGTGAGCACTGGGGCCGGGCCGGGCCCACCGGTCGGTCCGGCAACGGTCGCCGAAAGGCCGTGGGTCGTGGTTGCAAGCGGAGCGCCCAGCCGGAGAGCCTGTTCGATCACCTCCGTGCCAATCTCGGTGTCGGCTGTGAGTAGCGAGGCGCGCTCGATGACATTTCGCATCTCGCGGATGTTGCCCGGGAAGGGGTGCGTGGCGAGCCGCGCCAGAGCGCCTGCCGTCAGGCGCCGCGGCTTGCCCTGATTGACCCGGTCGAGCAGCGCCTGCGCCAGTTCGGGCAGGTCTTCGCGCCGCTCACGCAGTGCAGGCAGCCGAATCGGAAAGACCGAGATGCGGTGGTACAGGTCCTCTCGGAAGCGACCCTCGCGGACCAGGGTCGTCAGATCGCGGTGGGTGGCCGATACGAAGCGCAGGTCACTTTTGCGCAATTCGGCCGAGCCCACGCGGCGATAGGTTCCCGTCTCGATCAGGCGCAGGAGTTTCACCTGCATGTCGAGCGGGATGTCGCCCAACTCGTCGAGGAACAGCGTACCGCCATCGGCGACCTCGGCCAGGCCGGGCTTTGCGGCCGAGGCACCGGTGAATGCACCCTTTTGGTGGCCGAAGAGTTCGCTTTCGAAGAGCGTGCCGGTGAGCGAGGCGCAGTCGACCACGACGAAGGGCCGGTGGCGGCGCGGGCTCGCTGCGTGGACGGCGCGAGCCGCCAACTCCTTGCCGCTGCCGGACTCGCCGAGCAACAGCACGGCAGCGTTCGAGGGGGCGACGCGCGCGATCAACTCGAGCGTGGCGAGAAAGGCGGGCGAACGGCCGACCATCTCGGCCTGGTCCGATCGATCGGCGTCCATCGTGAGTGGTTCGATGCGCTCGACGAAAAGTTGGCCATCGGGTGTGCGCACCGGGGTGAGTTCGATCTGGACGTACGCCTCACCCTCGGGGCTGTGATGCCGGTGCAGCACATGCTCTCGGACCCCCGACAGACGGGCGCGAGCGAGCGGACAGATCTCTCCAGCCTGATCACAAGGCACGTCGTAGCCGTGGGAGATGCGATAGCAGTGCGCACCCTCGAGTCTCGTCCGCGCGCCAAACGCCCTGCGATAGGCCGCGTTTGCGGTCACGATGCGGTAGTCCTCACCGATCAGGATGTGCGGCTCGGGGAGCGTCTCGAGGTAGGCGGCGAGTGCGTCGGTGGGCAGTGTCATGGCTCAGAGGACGGGAGAGTCTGCTGCGCTCGCAACGAATTCCTCTCAGCCCTCCCGCGCGGCGTTGACGACTGTCATAAGTGTGCCACGACTGCCACTTTTGGCAGAAACTGAGCGTGATCGATTGTGCCTGCTGGCCACCATGGGGTTTCCATCTCTTTGATTCAGACAGGCTTTTTTCTCTGCTACGCGATGTTTCGGTTTGGCACGGGAATTGATCCGCATCAGCCCGGTGTTTCAGTTCGATCGAAGGAGGTTTGTCATGGCTCGAACGAATGTGCTCGGCAGAAGCGCGCCGCATCGTCCGAGCGCGCCCGCCGAGGGACCGCTGCCGGGAGCGCTGCCAGGAACGCTGGCGCAGGCACCGAGCCGTGCCACGGAGCGTTCGCTCGACCTGCCACCGGCCACCCTTCACGAATGTCTGCGACCCCTGGGCGTGGAGCGTCGTTTCCAGGCCGGCGAAACGCTGTTCAACGCAGGGGAGCCCTTTCGCGCCCTGTACCTCCTGCGCGCCGGATCAGTGAAGCGGACGCTCCTGCAGCCTGACGGCCGGGAGCAGGTGCTCGGTTTCGCACTCTCGGGTGATCTGCTGGGGCTGGCCTCGCTCGGCGCCAGTCACTATCAGGCGACGGCCAAGGCGCTCGAGTTGTCCCTCGCGCTCGAAATTGCGCCCGAGCGCCTCGACCTCGCCTTGGCCGAGGATCCGCGCATTGGCGAATTGCTGCTCGCCCGGCTCGGCCATGCGCTACGCGAGCAGCATGGCTGGATGGTCACGCTTGGTGCCCTGTCGGCTGACGAGCGTGTCGCCTCCTTCCTGCTCGATCTCTCGGCACGCTTTCAGGTGCGCGGTTACTCGGGCGAGCGTTTCCTGCTCAAGATGACCCGCGCCGAGATCGGCGGGCTCTTGGGGCTGACGCTCGAGACCGTGAGCCGCGTGCTCTCGCGCTTCCAGCGCCGTGGTTGGATCCGCCTCGAGGGCCGTGAGGTCGCCATCGTCGCGCGCGATGCGCTCGCCCTCGCTGCCCGTGGCGCCATCGTCGAGGGTGCAGGCCATCGGCCAAACTGAGCGACTCACGCGTGCGGCGCGCACGAGGCGGTGACGCGTCGCCAGAATGAGGACGACAGGGCCGGATCGCGCAACGCCTCGAGTTCACGCCACTGCGGATACATTGCCTTGAAGGTTTCGGGGCGCATGCGCCGGTCCTTGGCCGGGTAGAGCCGCCCACCGGCTTCGAGTACGAGCCGGTCGGCGCGGTCGAGCACCTCGAACGTTCGCGTGTCCGGGCTGGGGATATCGAGCGCGACCGTCGTTCCGGCCATCGGGAAGGACAAGAGCCCCGGTGAGGCCACCGCGCCAAAGCGCTTGATGACGGACAAATAGCTCGCCACCCCGGCCTCGCGCAAGAGGGCGATTACCCGCTCCACGTTGCGCGCTGCATTGTCTGTGGGCACGACGAACTGGTATTGGATGAAGCCGCAGCGGCCGTAGAGCCGGTTCCAGTCGGCGAGTCGATCGAGCGGCCAAAAGTAGACCCAGGGTGAGACCCGCCGTCGCGCGGCCGTGGCGGCCTGCTGGCTCCTGAAGTAGAGCGCATTGAAGAGTCGCGCGCTCGGTCGCCCGAGCAACCAGCGGGGCGGTGAGATCGGCGGCAGGCGGCGCGGCGTCGCCAGCGCGGAGAAAACACCTTCCGCTGCGACGAAACGCCCACGGAAAAACACACCGCGCAGGTGGCGATCGAGCGTGTCGAGCCAGCCGACGGTGAACGGCCAGGCGCTGCTGGCGTTTTCGAGTGCATGAAAGGCCTCGATGCCTCGGAAGACGAGCGTCTCCTGCTCGATCAGCGGCCCCGCCACCCGTTCGAGTCTGAGTTGCACGCGCTCGATGAGACCGGTGAGCCCCAGTCCGGCGACCGTGGCCGAGAAGAGCGCATCACCCGGAGCCAGTTCGAGCGCATCGGCCCGATCCGAGCGCAGGAGTGTGAGCGCAGTGACATGTCGGCCGAAGGTCCCCGTCGTTGCGTGATTCTTCCCGTGAACGTCGTTGGCGATCGCGCCGCCCAGAGTGACGAAGCGGGTGCCGGGCACCACGGGCGGAAACCAGCCACGCGGCAGGAAGGTCGCTGCGATGTCGGCGATCGTTGCACCGGCTTCGGCGCTCAGCAAACCGGTGGTTTCATCGAAGGCGAGCAGCCGGTCATGGCGAAACGTGTGCAGGAGCACCCCGCCATCGTTCACGCAGACATCGCCGTAGCTCCGGCCGAGTCCCCGCGGCAGCTGCGGCCGCGGGACTTCCGCCGTCGGCCGCGCCCCGAGATCGATGAAGCGATGGTCGTGGACCGGGGACATGCCGCGGCCCCAGGGCAGATCGAGCGAGAGTGGGATCATCGTGCCGACATTTGATACGGAATCCCCTGTGCCTGCGGGGGCGGGCGTTGAAACCGCCGTGATTGCGGTTGGCCCGGGCGGAGCGCCCCCGCTTGTTGCAGATCAGCGGGGAACTGCGGGCCGCTTCGGCATTGTGTGGCGACACTGGGGAAACCTCTCGCAACCCCAGAAGGTGGGCGCGCCCCGCTTGCCGCCGCGCTCGACCATCTTCGCACCGCAGGCGCCACACGTCTGGCGCCACCACTCCCCTTCGGTTGCGACCTCGAGCAGCGCTGCCTGCTGCTCAGGCGTACGCCGTGCGATCAGCTCGAGCAGTTGCCGGGTACCGATCAGATGAATGCCGTGGTTGCGTGCGTAGGCAATCGCGTCATTGGTGATGTCGGCTGTCGTGACGAACTGTGCCCGCTTCAGGCGATCCTCCTGCATCACCTTGTGCAGGGCCTGGAGCTTCTCCACACCGATCGGTCGGTCGCGCCAGTAGCGGCACTGGACGACGCCGATCGGAGTCTCGGGTGCGTTGGGCGTGGCAAGCCAGATGTCGACACCACCATTGACGCCATGCGGCTTGATACGCGTGATGAAACCCGCCTGTGTGTAGAGGGCCTCTACGACCACCTCGAAGCGGCGCCAGTCGAGATTCAGGATGAGGGCCTCGGACCATTCCAGGGGCGCGAACGGTGGGGGAATGTAGACCGCGGCCCGCTCGGTTGTGCCCGTTCTGGCCTTGGCACGCTGGCTCAGCCCGCGCGCGGTCTCGTAGAAGCGGCGCACGTAGTCGGTATCCACCGACTTCGGACCGCCCTGTGCGTCGCGTGCCGCCCACGCGAACATCGCAAGCCCGAGCAGCAGGATCAGAAACCCTGCGCCCACGAGCCAGGCCGCGAGGGGCGGTCCAGCCCACAGGGCGCTCGCCGCTGCGACCCCGGCGCCCACGAGCGTCACATGCAGGGCCGCGCGCTGACGCGAGCGATCGGATTTCAATCGCGGGGAGGGCTGCGTTTGCGCGGTGTTCATCGAGGATTGGAGGGTCGTGATCAGGGCGCGGTCAGGAGCGCGCGAGGGAAGTCTACGCCGTGGCGAAGTCAGTGCTTGACTGCAGGGGACGATTGACCGGCGGGGGGTCGACACACGGTTGGGCAGGCCATGTGTTTGGTCGTTCCCGATGCGACGAGCATGACCTGAAAGTCACAATCGCTCATCCCGACAAGAAGAAGAGAGTCGCAGTGAGCGAGCACTCAGTCCATCGCGGCGCGCACGAAGTGGTTCGCGCCCTTGCCCGAGCCGGGATCCGCCAGCTGTTTTCCCTGTCGGGCAACCACATCATGCCGATCTACGACGCGCTGATCGGCAGCGGTATCGCGCTGCGGCACGTCCGGCATGAGGCCGCGGCCGTGCACATGGCTGAGGCCTGCGCCCGCGTGAGCGGGGAGGTGGGGGTGGCGCTGGTCACCGGGGGGCCGGGCCACGCCAACGCCTGCGCAGCGCTGTATTCGGCCCTTCTCGCGGAGTCGCCGGTCGTGCTTCTGTCCGGACATGCGCCTCTGTCACGGCTGGGGCGGGGTGCCTTCCAGGAGATGCGTCAGGTCGAAATGGCGGCCACGGTCTGCAAGGCCGCGTGGCTCGCACAGTCGGCACACGGGCTCGCGACCGACGTCGCGCGCGCCGTCGCACTCGCGCGCTCGGGTCGGCCGGGGCCGGTGCATGTGAGCCTGCCGGTGGATCTCCTGACCGCCGCCGTGGAGGGGGGCGCCCTGACGGCCGTCAGCGAGTTTGAGCCGCGTCCGATCCCGCTGGCTGCGGAGGAGGCCGAGCGGATCGGCCGCGCGCTCGCCGAGGCGCGTCATCCATTGGTCCTGATCGGTCCGGGCCTGCTTACGCGGCAAGGCCGAAAGCTCGCCGCGTCACTCGAGTCGGGGTTGGGCGTGCCGGTCATCGGCATGCAGAGTCCTCGCGGCATTGACGATCCGGCGCTCGGTCGGCTGCGTGCCCTGCTGCCCGAGGTCGACTGCGTGCTCCTGCTGGGCAAGCGGCTCGATTTCACGGTGGCCTTCGGCGAAGCGCCGTTCGACGCCGATTGCCGCTGGCTGCAGATCGACTGTGACTCGGCCGAGCGCGCCAACGCGCGCGACGGCCTCGGCTCACGCCTTGAGGTCAGCGCGGACACGGTGGATGTGCCCACCGCGATGGGCGGCTTGCTTGCGGCTGGCGTGCGGCTCGGAAACGATCCGGATCGGCATGCTGCGTGGCGGGAGGTCGTGCGCACGGCCCTCGCCTGCCGCCCGGTGCCACCCGAGAATGGCGCGGTCGACAACGGGCGGCTTCATCCGGCGCAGTTTCTGGCACCGTTCGCGCGTCTGCTTGCCACACAACGCGACGCCGTGTTCGTGGGCGATGGCGGCGAGTTTGGTCAGTGGGCGCAGGCGATGCTCGACGCACCCCATCGACTCATCAACGGCGTGGCGGGCGGCATTGGCGCCTCGATTCCCATGGCGTTGGGTGCGCGCGCTGCGCTCGGCCCGAGCCACGGCTGCCCAGTCATCGCCGCCCTTGGCGATGGAAGCTTCGGCTTCCACGCGAGCGAGCTCGATACCGCCGTGCGTCACGACCTGCCGGTGATCGTGCTCATCGGGAACGATGCACGCTGGAACGCCGAGCACCAGACTCAACTGCGAGAGTACGGCCCTGAGCGGACGCACGGCTGCGAACTGCTGCCGACCCGCTACGACCAAGTGGCCGCCGCCTTGGGGGTCGAAGGGATCCACGTGACCGATGCACGATCGCTCACCGAGGCAGTGGCTGCAGCAGAGCGCGCCATTGCGACCGGCCGATCGCTCTGCATCAGCGCCATGATCGATGGGGTGGCTGCTCCGCGCGCCTGACCGCTGACGGCGCGCTGCGCGTCATTCGACGGTGACACTCTTGGCCAGATTTCTGGGTTTATCGACGTCTGTCCCTCGTTGGGTCGCCGTGTGATAGGCGAGCAACTGGAGCGGCACCACGTGCAGGATCGGCGAGAGCGCCCCGTAGTGTTCCGGCAGTCGGATCACGTGCACGCCCTCGCTCGGGGTGACACGGCTGTCGTCGTCGGCGAAGACATAGAGCTCGCCGCCGCGGGCGCGGACTTCCTGCATGTTGCTCTTGAGCTTTTCGATCAAGGCGTCGTTGGGGGCGACGACGACCACGGGCATCGCCCCGGTGACGAGCGCGAGCGGTCCGTGCTTGAGCTCCCCGGCCGGATAGGCCTCGGCGTGGATGTAGCTGATCTCCTTCAACTTGAGCGCGCCCTCGAGCGCGATCGGGTAATGCAGCCCGCGGCCGAGAAAAAGGGCGTTCTCCTTGCGTGCGAATTCTTCGGCCCAGGCGATGATCTGCGGCTCCTGCGCGAGCACGCGCCCGAGGGCGACCGGCAGATGCCGGAGTGCCTCGAGCTGCCGGGCTTCGGCCTCGGGCTCGAGCCGTCCGCGCAGCTTGGCGAGCGTGAGCGTGAGCAGGAAGAGCGCGGCGAGTTGGGTCGTGAAGGCCTTGGTCGAGGCGACCCCGATCTCGACCCCGGCGCGCGTGATGTAGGCGAGCGCACATTCGCGCACCATGGCGCTCGTCGCGACGTTGCAGATCGTAAGCGTCTGCTTCATGCCGAGCGATTGCGCGTGGCGAAGTGCTGCGAGCGTGTCGGCCGTCTCGCCGGACTGGGAGATCGTGACCACGAGTGTCCGTGGGTCCGGCACGCTTTCGCGGTAGCGGTATTCGCTCGCGATCTCCACTGCGGTCGGGATGCCTGCGATCGCTTCGAGCCAGTATCGGGCGGTGAGTCCGCTGTAGTAGCTCGTCCCGCAGGCGAGGATCAGCACACGATCGATGGCGGAGAACACCGATGAGGCTGCAGCGCCAAAGAGCGCCGGCGTGATCGCTCCGACGCCTTCGAGCGTGTCGGCGAGCGCGCGCGGCTGCTCGAAGATCTCCTTCTGCATGTAGTGGCGGTACGGGCCGAGTTCGACCGCGCCCGAATGCGCCTGTACGATGCGGACGGGGCGTTCCTCGGGAGCGAGCGCGCGCCCCGTGTGGTCGGTGATCCGGAGGCGGTCGCGGGCCACATCGACCACATCGCCTTCTTCGAGGTAGATGATGCGGTCGGTCACGCCCACAAGGGCCATGGCATCCGAGGCAAGGAAGTGCTCCCCGCCTCCGACACCCACGACGAGCGGCGAGCCGGCCCGTGCACCGACCACCCGATCGGGCTCGTCGCGGCAGAACACGGCGATCGCGTAGGCGCCCTCGAGCCGGGCGACTGCGGCCCGCACGGCGGCGAGCAGGTCGCCGTCGTAGTGGTGATCGATGAGGTGCGCGATGACCTCGGTGTCCGTCTGGCTCGTAAAGGTGTAGCCAAGCGAGCGCAGCTCGCCGCGGAGCGTGTCGTGGTTCTCGATGATGCCGTTGTGTACGAGCGCGATGCGCGGCATGGCCGCATTCGGAGAGAAGTGCGGGTGCGCATTGGCGACTGCAGGTGCGCCGTGGGTAGCCCAGCGCGTGTGCGCGATGCCGGTCGTTGCAGCGAGATCGGTGGCCTCGATCTCGCGGGCGAGCTCATCGACGCGGCTCACGGTCCGCGCCCGGGCCAGCGTGCCGTCCTTGTGAACCGCCACCCCGCACGAGTCGTAGCCGCGGTATTCGAGCCGGCGCAGGCCTTCGACGAGGACGGGGGTGATGTTGCGGGCCGAGACCGCAGCGACGATGCCACACATGGCGAGCGCCTCGTTGGATGACAGACAAGATGGGAAGGAAATGTAGCCCTTCGTCAGGCCCGTCAGAGGGCCCGAACGGGGTGCGTCGCGCGCAGCAGCGGGCTATCTCAGCAACAACGTGGGTACTGCGGACGAGCGCAGCAGATCCGCGGTCTTGCTGCCCAACAGCAGGCTGCGCAGCGGGGAGTGTCCGAATGCGCCCATGATGAGCAGATCGACCGATTGCTCCTTGACCGTGCTCGCGACGACGCTTTCGGGGTCCCCGGGAATCAAGGCGGCGGTGGCGGCGAAGCCCGCTGCTTCGAGCGTCGATCGTGCCCACTCGAGCTGTCGTCGACTGTCCTGCCTTTCCTTGCCGGACATCAGGACGTGGATCGACAGCCCACGAAAGAGCGGGCTGGTCGCGACCATCTGCACCCCACGCCGCGTGACTGCGCTGCCGTCGAAGGCAATCATGACCCGTTCAGGCACCCTGAAGCCCTCGGTCACCGTGAGGATCGGTCGTTGCAGCGCGCGCACGACACGTTCGACGTTTCGTCCGAGGTCGCGCAACGTCTGCTCGGCGGCCTCGCCGCGGCGTCCCAGCACGACCAATTGCACGCCTTCTTGGCGTTCGGTGAGCGTCTCTTCGAGTTCACCGTGGCGCTGGCGCACGTCGACCTGCGCGACCCCTGCAGCGACTGCGCGCTCGCGGAGTCGGTTGAGAAAGATGCGACCGCTCTCGCGCGCGGCCTTGGTCCGCGCTGCATCCTCGGCCGAGAGCTTGTTGAGCAGGTTCTCCTGGGCATCGATGCCGATTGCGCCGCTGTGGTCCTCTCCGCTTGCGCGCTCAGGGTGACGGTCGATGACGTACAGGAACTCAAGCAGCGCATCCAGTCGTCGGGCTGCCCAGGACGCATAGTCGGCCACGTACTCGGCAAAACGCGACTGGTCGACACAGGCGAGGATTTTGTTGTCGTCGGTCATGAAGCGTCCCCTCTCTTAATGGCCCATGAGCATGTCTTCGGCGCCGTCCTTGTCATGCACCGCGAACTTATCGACGAGTGTGGCGCTCGCCTCATTGAGACCAATCACCTCGACGTCGGTCGCTTCGCGCCGGAACTTGATGACCACCTTGTCGAGCGCGCTCACGGCGGTGATGTCCCAAAAATGTGCCCGACTCACATCGATCCGCACTTTCTCGATCACTTCCTTGTAGTCGAAGGATCGAACGAAACGTTCCGCCGAGGCGTAGAACACCTGACCGGTCACTGTATAGACCCGTGTCCGGCCGTCGTCCTCGGTGCGTGAGCTCACGCGCAGGATTTGCCCCACTTTGTGCGCGAAGAAGAACCCTGAGAGAAGGACGCCAACCAGCACGCCCTTGGCCAGATCGTGGGTGCTGACCGTGGTGACCACTGTGGCGAGCATCACGACGCTCGAGCTGCGCGGATGGGTTCGCAAGTGGCGGATGGAGGCCCAGTTGAAGGTACCGATCGAGACCATGAGCATCACGGCAACCAAGGCGGCCATCGGAATTCGAGCGACCCAGTCGCCGAGGAAGACGACCATGAGCAGCAAAAAGACGCCGGCGGCGAGCGTAGAGAGACGACCGCGACCGCCCGACTTCACGTTGATGACCGACTGCCCGATCATTGCGCAGCCTGCCATGCCGCCGAGAAAACCGCTCGCCACGTTGGCGACGCCCTGACCGACGCATTCGCGGTTTTTGTTGCTGTTCGAGTCGGTCAGCTCATCCACGATCGAGGCGGTCATGAGCGACTCGAGTAGGCCGACCGCAGCGAGTGTCGCCGACACCGGGAAGATGATGCGCAGCGTTTCGAAGGTGAGTGGTACATCGGGCCAAAGGAAGACGGGCAGGCTGTCCGGCAGTGCGCCCATGTCGCCCACCGTGCGGATGTCGAGATCGAGCGCCCAGTGCAACGCGGTGAGCACGATGATGGCCACGAGGGGCGAAGGCACGGCCTTGGTGAGGTAAGGGAACAGGTAGATGATGGCAAGGCCTGCGCCTGTCATCGCGTAGACGTGCCAGGTCACATTGGTCAGTTCGGGCAGTTGGGCGAGGAAGATCAGGATGGCGAGCGCGTTGACGAAACCGGTGATGACCGAACGGGAGACGAAGCGCATCAGTTCGCCGAGCCGCAGCCATCCGGCGAGGATCTGCAGCACGCCGGTGAGCACCGTGGCCGCGAGGAGGTACTGCAGACCATGCTCCTTGACCAGCGTGATCATCAAGAGCGCCATCGCGCCGGTGGCGGCTGAGATCATCCCCGGACGGCCGCCGGCGAACGCGATGACGGTTGCGATGCAAAAGGAGGCGTACAAGCCGACCTTGGGGTCGACCCCTGCGATGAGAGAGAACGCAATCGCCTCGGGGATGAGCGCGAGCGCAACGACGATGCCTGCAAGGAGATCATTGGGAACGTTCGAGAGCCATTCCCTGCGTAGTGATTTCAACATGCTGTTTGGATTTCGATGTTCTGCCCGCGGGGTGAGCGCGGGCCGATGAATGAGCGATACCGGCCCACGGCAGGGGCTCGGGTCCGCGTGTAGGTCATAGAAGGAAGCACGGAACGCTCACGCACCCTTTGGTCTCGCGCAGTGCCTGTCGCTCGGCCAAGCGTTCCTTGCACTGGGTCGGACACCACTGGGTCGGACACGCGATGCGGCGACCCTCGGCCGGGAGAAAGCAAGACGATGGGCGCAGCGCGACGCGCGCGAACACTGGGGCTTCGGCTACGACGGTAGAAGACGTGCGCGAGCGGATCGGAGTCGGCCCGTTCACGCGTAGCGCGAACGACCTGCGCTGCCGCGACGCCCGTGACCTCGATGCCCGCTTCATCCGCAAGACTCAGAACGCGTTGTCGAATCCGCAACGGCAGCGTGAGCAGCTTGCAGGCGCTCGATTCTATCGGAGGCGGGCGGAGGGCTTGGGCTCGTGCGAGTCCTCATGCGAGTCAATTGGCCCGAGCGGCACGACATCGTCGTGGGGTATCCAGTGATGTTCGATGTGAACTCAGACCTTCATCAGGATGCGTCCGAAGCGGCCTTTGGCGGAGCGCTCCGGACGAGTCGCCAAAGCAGTTGCCAGAACAGGCGCGAGGGCGGCTGCCGGTCGATCGGAACTGCAGATCATGGTCTGCGACCATCGTCATCGGTGTTGGCGTGGCTTCGTCCCCACGCATGTCCAAGACGGATTTGGAGGTGTATCGTCCTGAGGAAGGGCGTGACGGGTGTGCGGCACACGCAGATCAGCCGTGCTCGCCCACGCGCACGACCTTGAGCGCGTTGGTGCCGCCGCTCTTGCCCATGGGTTCGCCGACGGTCAGGATGAGCAGGTCGCCGCGCTTGACGACCCCTGCGCTTTCCAGCGCCCGCTCGGCGGCGAGCAGCGCCCGCTCACGCTCGGTCTCCTGCGGGATCAGGATCGGGTGGACGCCGCGATAGAGCGCGGCACGGCGCGCTGCGGCGACCTCGGGCGTGAGCGCGTAGACGGGCACGCCGCTGTCGTGACGACTCATCCAGAGCGCAGTGGATCCGGATTGAGACAAGGCGGCGATTGCCTGTGCATTCAGATGAAACGCGGTAAAGAGCGCCGACATGGCAATGGCCTGGTCGATGCGCACGAACTGCTGGTGGATGAAGTCGCGGTCGAGTGCATAGGCCATCGAGCGCTCGGCCGCCTGGGCGACCGCGCTCATCTGCGCCACCGTCTCCACGGGATACTTGCCGACGGCAGACTCGGCCGAGAGCATGACCGCATCGGTGCCGTCGAGCACCGCGTTGGCCACGTCACTCACCTCGGCGCGCGTCGGAACGGGCGAAGTGATCATGCTCTCCATCATCTGGGTGGCGGTGATGACGAGCCGGTTCTTGTCGCGCGCGCGCTGGATCATGCGCTTCTGCAGCGCGGGCACGGCCGCGTTGCCAACCTCCACCGCGAGGTCGCCGCGCGCGACCATGATGCCGTCACTCGCCTCGATGATGGCATCGAGCGTTTCGGGCACGATCGCCTCGGCGCGCTCGATCTTCGCGATCAGCCGCGCCTCTCCGCCGGCGGCGGCGAGGACGGTACGTGCGGTCTGCATGTCGGCTGCACTCTTCGGAAAGGAGACCGCGAGGTAGTCGCAGCCGATGTCCACCGCCATGCGGATGTCGGCGAGATCCTTGGCCGTGAGCGCGGGAGCGGTAAGCCCGCCGCCCACCTTGTTGATGCCCTTGTTGTTGGACAACTCGCCGCCGACGAGAACGCGGGTGACCACCCTCGTGCCTTCGACAGTCTCCACGCGCACCGAAAGCAACCCGTCGGCGAGCACGAGCGTGTCGCCGGGGCGTACGTCTTCGGGAAGCTGTTTATAGTCGAGACTCGCCGCCTCGGCCGTCCCAACCGGGGACGTGCTGTCGAGCGCAGCATCGAGGACAAAGCGTGCGCCGGGCTCGAGATGAACCCGCCCCTCGGCGAACTTGCCGACCCGAATCTTCGGTCCCTGCAGGTCACCCATGATTGCAACCTCGCGGCCGCACCGGCGCGCGGCCTCACGAATGTTCGCTGCACGGCCGGCGTGCTCCTGGGGGTTGCCGTGAGAGAAGTTGAGCCGAAACACATCAGCCCCCGCACGAATCATTGCCTCGATGATTTCGACGGCTTCACTTGCAGGGCCGATGGTGGCGACGATCTTGGTGGCTTTCACGTTTCGCTCTTTCACAGGGGGATTCGGCACTCAGTGTAGGTGCTGAAGGTTGCGGTATGTCGTGCCATCTCACCGAGCTGCAGTGGCTTTGCGCTTGGGCGGCCGAAAGGTCTCGATCAGCGTCTCGCGAAAGGCCTGGGCTGCGAGTGAGAGCGTCTTGCCTTCGCGCTGAATCGCATACCACTGGCGCAGGATCGGAAAGCCCGTCACCGGCAGCACGACGAGACGCCCGGCGCTCACCTCCAGCTCCACGGATTGCGCCGACACCACACCGAGTCCGAGCCCGGCCTGTACCGCCTGCTTGACGGCTTCCACGGTGGGCAGCTCGGCGGCGATCCGCGGTTCGATCGACGCTGCGGAGAGATGCCGAAGGAGGGCGTCGCGCGTGCCGCTGCCCGGTTCGCGCAGCACGAAGGGCTCGACCGAGAGTTCCGCCAGACCGACGCGCTTGCGCCCCGCGAGCGGATGATCCGGCGCTGCGATGATGACCAGCGGATTGTCGAGAAACGGCTCGGCAACACTGTGCATGTCCTCGGGCGGCTGGCCGGCGACCACGAGATCCACCGCACGATCATTGAGCTGGGTGAATACGGTTTGCCGGTTGCCAACCGAGAGCTCGACTGCGAGCGCAGGGTGCCGACGGCGAAAGGCGACGATCGCGCGCGGCACGAAGTAGTTGGCGGTCGCCACGACCGCAAGCCTTACCCGTCCGCGTTGCATGCCGCGCCGCGATCGCATGGCCGAGAAAAGCTCGTCGACTTCTGCGGCCACGCGGCGCGCGTGCATCCAGAGTTCCTCGCCTGCCTCGGTGAGCTCGAGCCGTTTACCGACCTGCTCGACCAGCACCATGCCCACCTGACTCTCCAGCTGCTTCACCTGCATCGACACAGCGGGTTGGGTCAGATGGAGCGCCTCGGCCGCGCGAGACACCGAGCGGAAGTGGGCTACACGATCGAAGATGCGGAGCTGGCGAAGGGTGATGTGCACAAAAGGTATCAGCGCGCCTTATGGAAAAGAAATTTTATCTGACTTTACCTGATGCGTAGAGGCTTCTAATGTTTCGCCTGAACCCGAACGCTCGCCAACGCGGGCGAGTCACCAACCCAATCGAGCTGCACCGCCCCGTCGAACAGACGATTGAACAGACGACTCATTGTCAGGACATTGCCAGGAGCGCACCGTGTCGAAGAACACCTATCAGGCCGGCGTCAAGGATTACGCCAAGACCTACTGGACCCCGGACTACATCCCGCTGGACACCGACCTGCTGGCCGTGTTCAAGGTCGTGCCGCAAGCCGGCGTGCCGCGCGAAGAGGCTGCAGCTGCTGTTGCGGCGGAATCCTCCACCGGTACCTGGACGACCGTCTGGACCGACCTGCTGACAGACCTTGAATACTACAAAGGCCGCGCCTATCGAATCGAACCGGTTCCAGGTGACGCCAACGCGTTCTACGCCTTCATCGCCTACCCGCTCGACCTGTTCGAGGAAGGTTCGGTCGTGAACGTGCTCACCTCGCTCGTGGGCAACGTGTTCGGCTTCAAGGCCGTGCGCAGCCTGCGTCTCGAGGACCTTCGCTTCCCGCTCGCCTATGTCAAGACTTGCGGCGGTCCTCCCAACGGCATCCAGATGGAACGCGATCGCCTCAACAAGTATGGGCGCGCGCTGCTTGGCTGCACCATCAAACCTAAGCTTGGTCTGTCAGCCAAGAATTACGGGCGCGCGGTCTACGAGTGCCTGCGTGGCGGTCTCGATTTCACCAAGGATGATGAGAACGTCAACAGCCAACCGTTCATGCGCTGGCAGCACCGCTTCGAGTTTGTCATGGAAGCGGTCAAGAAAGCCGAGGCCGAGACTGGTGAGCGCAAAGGGCACTACCTGAACGTCACCGCGCCCACACCCGAAGAGATGTACAAGCGGGCCGAATTTGCCAAGCAGCTCGGCGCGCCAATCATCATGCACGACTTCCTCACTGCGGGTTTTACGGCCAACACGGGCCTCGCCAACTGGTGTCGTGAAAACGGGATGCTCCTGCACATCCACCGTGCCATGCACGCGGTGATCGATCGCAATCCCATGCATGGCATTCATTTCCGCGTGCTCACCAAGTGCCTGCGTCTCTCCGGTGGCGATCACCTGCACTCGGGCACAGTCGTCGGCAAGCTCGAAGGCGATCGCGAGGCCACCCTCGGCTGGGTAGACCTCATGCGCGAACCCTTCGTGCCGGAGAACCGCAAGCGCGGCATCTTCTTTGATCAGGACTGGGGTGCGATGCCGGGGGTCATGCCGGTGGCTTCGGGTGGCATCCATGTCTGGCACATGCCGGCACTCACAGCCATTTTTGGTGACGACGCCTGCTTCCAGTTCGGCGGCGGCACGCTGGGGCACCCGTGGGGTAACGCCGCAGGTGCGCACGCCAACCGTGTCGCGCTCGAGGCTTGTGTCGAGGCGCGCAACCAGGGTCGCCAGGTCGAACGCGAGGGTCGCGAGATCCTCAGCGAGGCTGCCAAGCACTCGCCCGAACTTGCGATCGCCATGGAGGTCTGGAAAGAGATCAAGTTTGATTTCGACGTGGTCGACAAGCTCGACGTTTCACGCTGATCGCTACTCCAGCAGACCCACTCAACCCCAAATAGACGGAGCCCCTCATGGCTGAAATCCTTGCCTACAAGCCGACCGAGCGTCGCGGCGAGACCTTCTCCTATCTGCCTCCTATGACGCCGGAGCGGCTGCGCAAGCAGGTCGCCTACCTGATCGCGCAGGGCTGGAACCCCGCAATCGAGCACACCGAGCCCGAGAAGTCGTTCTCAAACTTCTGGTACCTCTGGAAACTGCCCTTCTTCGGTGAGAAGTCGGTTGAGCGCGTCATGCAGGAACTCGAAGCCTGCCACCGCGCGAACCCAGGCCACCATGTGCGCCTGATCGGCTACGACAACTATGCCCAGTCGCAGGGGACGGCGTTCATCGTCTATCGCGCCCCGATGCGCTGAGAACGTGTGAACGATTCTGCTGCGCTTGCCAATGCGCCGTTGCTCGACCGCTCAAGGCTTGCCTATCTCCCAGATAGGACACGCCTCCCGATCACTCGCGCTTCGTCATGGCTTCGCTCGCGACAAATCGTTCAAACGTTCCTCGACCCACTGATCGCAATGCCGAGTACTCGTTCAACCCTCTGCACAGGACGTCGCCGTGGCTGACAGCACATTCTCCGAAGGACGTCGCGCCTCGCTCGAGCGGCGTCGCGCCATCTCGCAGGGCAAGGGCGCGCTGCCGCCCGCACGGGAGCGCACCAAGACCTCCGCGACCCTGCCGGTAACCGGTGCGTCGCCGATGCCCGCCGCTGCCGTGACTCCAGCGGCCGTCTCCTCCGCGCATGTGTCGACCGTCCCGGCCACCTCCGGCGGCTCGAGCGGTGGCTTTAGCCGTGGCTTTGGCGGTGGCTTTGCCGGCGAGATCACCGGCCGTCTCATGTCGATGCTTCGCCGTCGTCAGCAGAGCGCGGGCAAGTCCGCACTCGGCAGCGGCATGCCAGCGGTTGCGTCAGCTTCTGCAACATCTTCTGCAACATCTTCTGCAACATCTGCACCGACACCGCCGGCGCATCGCGAGCCGGTGACGCCCTTCACCGAAAGCGCCGCAGCTCCGGGCGCGTCTTCGGTGTTCGCCACGGCCCCCGCACGGGGCCATGAACTTGCCCGCCGCATGCGTGCCGAGCGGGCGCTAGCCAAGGCGCAACAGGGCATCGCTCCAGACCGACCGGCGCGTCGCGGCAAGCTCAGCTACCCGCCCAAGGTCGTCGTCGACACGACCACCGGGGGACAAGCGGTCACTGGGCTCAAGACCACCGACCGCGCCCGGGTGACTGGGGCCGACATGGGGTTGGGCAAACCAATCTCCGGGACGCAATACATCTCGCCGCGCGATGCCGCGCTGCGGGCGCCGGCCGCCAAGGTTGGCGTGGCGGAAACGGCCGCGGGGCTCAAGGTCACGGGCACGCTCGTCCGCAATCGTGTCTCCATCACAGGTGACGAAGTCGGCGAGCGTCAGCGCATCACCGGCGATCTCGATGGTCGCATCGAGGACGATTGCACACCGCGTGAGAGTACCCAGTACGACGGCATCGCGCAGTTTGCGCGTCAGGCGAACCCCCACGGACACACGGTGTTCGGTACCAACCTGGGCCGCTCTCTCGTTGCGGCGGGATCGCGGTCGCGCGAACGCGAGCGCCCAATCGAAACGACCGAGCGCGGGCTCGCCATCACTGGTTCCGCCGTGGGACGAAGCGCCCGAGTCACTGGTGATGAGTCCGGAAGTTGCCGTGTCATTACTGGAGATCAGTATCTCGCACCGGGCGCCCGTCAAGCCGAGTGCGGCGGGCAGGGCGGCGGTACCGCATCGCCACGCGACAGCTCCGAGAACAGCCGACGCGATCCGGTGACCGGGGCCAAGGTGACCGTCTCCTCCACGTGGGGTGGCGCGCGCGTCACCGGCGGCTCCGTCGAGCATGATCCCGCGGTCACCGGGGACGAGGCTGGCAGTTGCCGCGCGATCACCGGCACACCTTACCAGGGGCCGCAGACGATGTATGGCTGGTGCGAAAACACGGACGCGGCGAAAGCCGAGTGGCGGCAGGCGCATTCCGCCGCGGTCGCAGTCACCGGCGATCTTCCGCTCGATGTCAAGGGCGTGACCGGCACCGAACGTGGTGCTGCACGCGACATCACCGGAACACCTTATTACCAGCCGCTTGCAGGCCCTACCGCAGCGGCTGACCCGGTCGCCGCCATCGACGCTGGTTTCAGCGTGCGCTCGCCGCAGCGCAGTGCGCAACTCAAAAACCGCGTCGACCCGCTGGCCGCGCCGACAGCGCAGAGCCGAGTCACCGGCACTTTCGCTCAAGGGGAAGGCAAGATTACCGGGAATGTGGAGTTCAGGTTTACGCCGCGACGCGCAGCCACTGACCGCGAGAAACTGCCGCGCGTCTCAGGCGAAGGCGGCACGCGCAGAGCGGAGGTCACCGGTGATGCATGGTCGACGCACGAGCGCGTAACCGGTACCGAAGGCTACATCTCGCAGGAGCGCAACCCGAGCGAGCGGGGCGGCAAGGCTGAGCCGTTTGCCGGAGCGCGTCTGTTCAAGGGCAAGGCACAGCACGAGGACCCGCGTCAGATCGTCACCGGCATGGTCGGTTGGTCCCCCAAGTCGGCTGCCAAGGTCACGCTGTCCGGCGGAGCGCAGGGATAATCGATGATGCTCACCGTCGCTCGCAGCATTGGCTCGTTATCAACGCGTGCACCGCGCGGTCGGGTGTTTCCGGTTGAGCCGGCCGCCTGGCTCGAGTCCGTGCGTACGCGCGGAGCCGCCGCGAATTACCAGGGCATGGACGGGCGTGCGGCTGAGGTTTTGTCGACTCATGCCACGGCGCATCCGCTCTCAGACGGTGCGCTCGAGCGCGCACTCCGCGAGCGCAGGGAGTTCGTGGAGCGCGCATTTGACGACATCGAGCCGACGATCGAGCGGCTTGCACACGAAGCGATACACGAACGCGGCTACGGGAAGGCTTTTGAAGCCATTGCCTCACGTTGGGGCGTGGATCTGCGCGCCAGTGCTTCGGGCGGCGCGCTGCCGACCTTCCATTGGGCTCGTCCGCTGCCCTGGGGTGAGGTCTACGCCCATTGCGTGCTTGCGACCTTCGCCCAGCTGGCGCGCGAACTCAAGTCGCCTGCGGGTCTCGCCGACGTTGATGGCGAACCGGCAGAAGTCGTCGTCAAGCGCTTCGGTTTTCACGCAATCGACATCACGCCTTGCGCGGACGGACGTCTCGCCGGCTTGACAGAACACATCCTGCGCATTCCGCCATCCGTCATCACCGCCCGCCGCTCGTACGCCGGGGCCATGTTTGATGTGGACGAGGCGATTGCTGCCTTTAGGGCGGTCGAGGTTGAGCGGCTGCGCCAGGCGCTCGCCAACGGTGCAGCACCAGCGAGCACGCGCTTTCTGAAGGTCGGCGCCTACCACTTCAGCGGTTCGCAGCCGCGCCACGAAGGCTGTGCCGCTCACGGCAGCGACGACCATCGCGCGATGAGAGCGCTGCTCGAGCGCCTCGAGGCCTTACGGGGCGCGATCGAGAGCCTGCACGACACGAGGATTGCGATCCTGCTCGTTGGGGTGGACACAGACGACGATTCGATTCGGGTTCACGTGCCGGACGCGCAGGGGATGGTCTCGATCGAGCGTTATGTATCGAGCGCCGACCTGCGCCACGTCACGCGCCCCCTGCCTCGTGAAGCAGGCAAGCTCTTGATCCGTGACCGGGTTGCGGCTTGCGCTGGCACGTCCGTCGACGACCGGGCGACAGAAGGCATGCGCTGGCTCTGCGGGTACCTGCTCAAAAACAACATCGGCCAGATTGAGGCTGTGCATCAGGCATTCGGCGGTCGCTACCCCGACCTCGGGCATGCTGAACGCTTAATCGTAGCCGGTGATCCGATCGACGAGGTGCAACTGCGCAATCTTGCGTTTCAGACCCAGTTTTCGACGCTTGAAGAGGGCGCGCGCGATATCCAGGTCGGTATCGGTCTGCTCGGTCACTCCCATGCAGCTCGCGGTTTGGCCGTGCCCGTGCTCGCGACTGCGCGCTTCGATGCGCGCCTGCCGGGTGCCCGTGAGCGGGCAGCAGAGCGTGCACTGCGCCACGCCGCCGCCATCGGGGAACGGCATGCGAACGCTTCAGGGCCATCGCTTGTCGTGCGTGCCGCCACCGTCGATGGCGAGGGTCGCATCGAATTCGTCACGCCAGCGAGCCTCCGCGGGCTCGAGGGCTCAGTCAATCAAGGACATCACGCATGAAGATCTGCCAAGTCGAGGGCACGCTCGTGGCCACGGCCCGCATCGGCAGCCTCGAGAACCGTCGCCTCCTGGTCGTCAAGGAAAGGGGCTCGAGCGGCAAGCAGGTGGCGGTCGATCCGGTGGGCTGCAAGCCTGGAGATTGGGTCATTGTGGTTGGTTCGTCAGCCGCGCGTGATGCGGCCGGCAGCAAGGACTACCCGAGCGATCTGACCATCGTCGGAATCATCGACTACTGGGAGGAGCCGTCGTCGGCGGCCTCCACGGGCAAGGCGGGCTGAGCCATGCTCATCCAGCGTGTCGTGCGCGACCTCGTCACTACCAAACGCAACTGGTGGCTGCAGGCTAAGCCTTTACGGGTCGTCGAGGACCACAAGGGCAACCTCGAGGTAGCGCTCGATCCAGTGGGCGCCAAGCCCGGAGACTTCGTCATCACGATCGGGGTGTCGGCGGCAAGGATTGCCGCAGGTAACCCGAAGATCACGACCGATCTCACGATCGGGGGAATCATCGACGACTGGGACGAAGCGCGTTGGCGCAGCTGACCCGGCCGAGAAGGAATCGAAATGGCAGGTCATTCGGCCTGCCGCGATGCAGACAGGACCGTTTTACTTCACCCCACCGCCAACTCAGGAGAGCAAACATGGCAAACGAAAAAATGGGCATTGCCCTCGGAATGATTGAAACCCGCGGCCTCGTGCCCGCCATCGAGGCGGCCGATGCCATGACCAAGGCCTCGGAAGTGCGGCTGATCGGTCGGCAGTTCGTGGGTGGCGGCTACG
>CALDYQ010000075.1 GCA_937944385.1 uncultured Burkholderiales bacterium
CGCCACGGCGCACTACGTGACCAGCGATCTCGACGAAGGGCCGATCATCGAGCAGGAAGTCACCCGCGTGACCCACGCGATGGGCCCCGAGGCGCTGACCGAGGCCGGCCAGGACCTCGAATGCCGGGCGCTCGCCCGCGCAGTACGCTGGCACGCAGAACATCGGGTGCTCCTGAACGGAAATCGGACGGTGGTCTTTGGCGTCTGAGCCCCTTGATGTCATCATAGACATCGGTTCGGGCCTCACGTCGTAGCGCACGTTTCGGAGCAACGGTCATGACGGATTGGAGAGCTGCGCTCGAAGCTTTGCCGGTCGTCGCTTACGCGATCTATGATGACGCGTGCTTTGCCTGGCTCAACGCCGAGGCGCGCCGCGTGCTCGGCGGCGGCGCGGATTGCCTCGTCGGTTGTCACTTCACCGAGCGGGTGCATCCGGACGATCGTGAAGGCGCCTCCCAGCGCTTCAAGCGCCTGGCCTCCGGCAGTATCAAGGCCTACCGAGCCGACGTGCGCTTTCTCGATGGCAAGGACCGTCCTGTCTGGTTTCGGGTTTCTGCGCATCGGCTCGCGCCGAACGAGGCCACCGATCGACCGCTGACGCTCGCGATCGCGCAGACGATCGGGGAAAGCGAGGCCGAGCATGCGGTGCTCGAGCGCAGTGAGCGGCAGCTCCGTCTTGCGCTCGAGGCGAGCAATGCCGGCACCTGGGATTGGCATCTCGCAAGCGACGTCGTCGAATACTCGCAAAGCTTCATCGACTTGCTGCGCTATTCTGGGCGCGACTTTCACGCCGACTTCGTCTTTCGCGAGCGCCTGCATCCCGAAGATCGAGACCGCGCCATCGCGGCCGTGCAGCGTTCGATCGCCGAGGACACCGCGTTTGACGAAACCTACCGTCTGCTGTGCTTCGACGGCCGCTATCGCTGGTTTCATGGCCGCGGACGCGCCGTGCGTGATGCCAGCGGTCGAGCGCGTCACTTCCCGGGCGTTCTGCTCGATTGGGATCTGCAACACGCTGCGCGTTCAGCCCTTGAACGTACCGGGCGACGCCTTCGCTATTACGCAGAGCATGATGCATTGACGGGTCTTACGAACCGCTGGGCGTGGCAGAAATCGCTGGCAACACGGATCCGAGACGCAGCTGCGGGCACCCCGGGATTCGCCGTGCTCCTGATCGACCTCGATCAGTTCAAGGATGTCAACGACACGCTCGGTCATGCGATCGGTGATCGGCTTTTGGTCGAAATCGCCCAGCGGATGCGAAAACTCGCAGGGGCTGAGACCCTGATTGCGCGGCTGGGGGGCGACGAGTTCATCTGCCTCGTGGATGGCGGTCAGCCGCGTGTGGACGCCGAGCGTCTCGCGCGCGACCTGCTCGCCGAGATTGCGCGACCATGGTCTCCGCGTGCCGGGAGCGAACTCGCCGTCGGCGCCTCCATTGGCATCGCGCTCTACCCGCAACACGCACGCAGCGCGGAAGACCTGCTGACAGCCGCCGATGCCGCGCTCTACGAAGCCAAAGCGAGCGGCCGGGGCAAGTATTGCTTCTTCAGCCAGCGGCTGCGCGAGCAAGCACAGCGCCGGTTGCAGTTGGAAACACGGCTTCGGCGCATGATCGATACCAAAGCCTTTGAGATCGCCTACCAGCCGATCCGGCGCATGAGCGACAACCGTATCGTCGCTGCAGAAGCGCTGCTGCGCTGGAACGATGAGGTCTTGGACCGGGTCTCCCCTGAAGTCTTCATTCCGGTCGCCGAAAACATCGGTCTGATGTCGGTGCTCGGCAGCCGCATGAGGGAGCAGGCCTTCGCTGCACTTGCGGCGTGGCGCGCCGCGGCGGATGTCGATTTCAAACTTGCGCTCAATGTGTCCGGCCGTGAACTCATGGCGAGTGATTTCGTGGCCGACTTCGCGGCACAGTTGGCTCGCCACGGCCTCCCCACGGAAGCCGTGACCGTCGAGATCACCGAAAACGTGTTGATCGACTCAGCGAGTCCTGCGCGAGGCCATGCCGAACAACTCAGAGCACTTGGCGTGGGGCTCTCGATCGATGACTTCGGGCAGGGGTACTCATCGCTCGCCCTGTTGAAGCGCATGCGGGCCCAAGAGATCAAGATCGACCGTCACTTCACCGACGGTGTGGATATCCCGGGCGAGGACGACTACCCGATCGTGGCGGCCGTGGTGTCGATGGCTCACCGCCTCGGGATTCGCGTGGTCGCCGAGGGTGTCGAGCGGGACAGCCAGCGCCGCCTGCTTGCCGCACTCGGCTGTGAGGCTTATCAAGGTTTCATCGCGGGTGGGGCGCCGGTCGGTGCGGCCGCGCTCGAGCTGCAGCTGCTCAACCAGGCGGCGTTTGACCCCGGCGAGGACTGAGCCTCCCGAGCGGGCGAGAGCGTGGCGCGCCCGCGCCGGATTCAGCCGAAGAGCCGCCGCCGCGCCTCTTCGTATTTCTCCGCCGTGCGGGCAATGACCTCGGGCGGCAGCGTCGGCGGGGGCGCCATCTTGTTCCAAGGCTTGCCGTCGACGGTTGCGCTCTCCAGCCAGTCGCGCAGGTACTGCTTGTCGAACGAAGGCGGGTTCTCGCCGCGCGCGCGGGCTGACTCATAACCTTCGACTGGCCAGTAGCGTGAGCTGTCGGGCGTGAGCACCTCGTCCATGAGCGTGAGCGTGCCGTGTTCGTCGAGCCCGAATTCGAACTTCGTGTCGGCGATGATGATGCCGCGCTCGAGTGCGTAAGTTGCAGCCCGTGTGTAGAGCGCGAGTGCTGCCGTGCGCACCGCCTCGGCAAGCGGGCGGCCGATGATCTCGCTCATGCGCTCGAAGGAGATGTTCTCGTCGTGCGCACCCATCTCGGCCTTGGTCGCCGGGGTGAAGATCGGCTCGGGTAGCCGCGCTGCGTTGCCCAGGCCCGCCGGCAGCGTCACGCCGCAGACCGATTGCGTCTTGCGGTATTCGGCCCAGCCCGAGCCGGCCAGATAACCGCGGACGACGGCCTCCACGGGAAGCGGCTTCAAGCGACGAACGAGCATCGAGCGGCCCGCGACCTGGTCACGCTCCTCGGGGGCAACCACGCTCTCGGGCGCCTCGCCCGAGAGGTGATTCGGGATCACCTCGGCGAGGCGAGCGAACCAGAAGAGCGCCATCTCGGTGAGCAGACGCCCCTTGCCCGGAATCGGCTCCTTCATGACCACGTCGAAGGCGCTGATCCGGTCGCTCGCCACCATGAGGATACGGTCCGCACCGACCGCGTAGTTGTCGCGGACCTTGCCGCGGGCGAGCAAAGGCAGACTCTTGAGATTCGTCGTGTGCAGGGCGTCGGGCATGGATGGCTGGATCGAAGGCACGCCTCAGGCGCGTGCAATGGCCGTGATTTTCGCGCGGAGCCAGCGCGCGGCCGCGCTCTCGTGCGTGCGCTCGTGCCAGAGCTGGTAGAAACGAAGCGGCGGAAAGTCGAGCGGGGCGCTCTAGCTCGACTACCATCGGCAGGCGCGTGTGCCGGGGGAATGGGTGCGAGCGCTCGTCGTGCCCACACGCTGCGCCGCGCAGGGTGGCGCGGCGCGGCTCGTGCTCGCGGCGTACAAGAACGCCAAAAGGAACGAGCAGGACATCTCGGCCGTGCTGACCGCAGCGCTCGTCGCGCTCGACGCGGACGGCCGCATCACGCGGGCGCGGGCGGCTTTCGGCGGCAGGGCGGGCATTCCGAAGCGCGCAGCGCGCGCGGAGGCGGCGCTCGTTTTCCGTGCCCGGGTTGCGTGCTGTGTCACACGGTGCGAGCATCACGACACGATGGCCGCAACCCTCCTTTCCCAAAGCCAGCTGCCGGCGGATTACGAGTGGATCCGCTGGCAGGAGACGAACTATGCCTCCACCCGGGGCGGTCTCGGCCGCTTGCACGTCGTGCTCTGGCTGCCGCCGGCGGGGGCGCTGCGGCCGGTGTTCGTCTCGAGCCTGAATCGGGCGCTCCTTCCGGTCGTCGATGCCCACGGTCGCATGCTCGCGCCGCCTGAGGATGCGGCTGACCTCTGGCCACTGATCCTGCTCGCAAAGTCGGCGCTCCGTGAGCATGTCACCTGGCAACGGCTTCGCATCGAACGCGGCGTGTTCGTCGCCGAAGCCGCCTATCCCCGGCTGCGCTTCGACCTCCTCGCAGCAATCGCTCCACCGCCCGGGGGGAGCGAAGCCGATGCCGCGCCGGAGCCGGGCGATGCCGACCATTGAACTGCGTGCTGCGGCACTCGCAGTGCTTTGCGAAGCCGACCCCGCGAGCAAGGTCGCGCAGGTGCGGACGCTCGTCGCCGAGTGGATCGACGTGAGTGCACCGCGGTCTGCTCCCGACGTTCCGGGGCGACCCGCGCAACCTTTGCTCGTCTCCCCCTCCGAGGTGCCGCGACGCAGCCCGCACACGGTCGAAGGGCGAGCTGCGCTCCTGCATGCGATTGCGCACATCGAATTCAACGCGATCAACCTCGCGCTCGATGCGATCACGCGTTTTCCCGGGTTGCCAGAGGCGTTCTACCGCGACTGGCTGCGTGTGGCGCAGGAAGAGGCGCTGCACTTCACTCTGCTTGCCGAACACTTGGCGACACTCGGCTTCGCGTATGGCGACTTCCCTGCCCATGACGGGCTTTGGGAGATGGCGCAAAAGACCCGCGACGACGTGCTTGCGCGCATGGCGCTCGTGCCGCGCACGCTCGAGGCACGCGGGCTCGATGCCTCGCCAGCGATTCGCAATCGACTGCTCGCTGCGGGGGACGCGGGGGCCGCCGACATCCTCGAACGCATCCTGCGTGACGAGATCGGGCATGTGGCGATCGGTAACCGCTGGTTTCGGTGGCTTTGCGCCGAGCGCGGGCTCGATCCGATCCTCACCTATGCGCAGCTTGCGCGGCTTCACTGCGCGCCGCGGCTGCGCGGCCCGTTCAATCTCGAGGCGCGCCGCGCCGCGGGCTTCACCGAAGCAGAGTTGGCTGAGCTGGCGGAGCCTTCGGTGGGCGGGGCGGTTGCTTCGCGTACTTCGTAGCCGAGCCGAGCCGAGCCGAGCGGAAAGCGCTCGACCCTCCGCTCGACCCGCCGCTCGGCCCTCGGATCAACGGTCGCGAAAATCAGGGCGCGAAAACCAGCCAGGATACCCCGCACGCTGCCCGAACCGCCGCCGGAACCGCTGTCTGAATCGCCGCCCCGAAATGTCGCCGCCCCGAAATGGCCGCCGGGTTGGCCCGCTCGGCATCGGCGCCCGTGTTCAAGGCGCCAAGCTCATCCCGCACTGGCTGACGAGGTAGTTGCGGATCGCGGGCCAGGTGGTGCGGGTGGCATGCGGGGCGAAGCTCACGCCATTGAGCGCCGCCGGCCCGGTGAGGCCGAGTGCGACCCGCGTGGCGATCAGCATGTCGCGGGTCGCAACCACCACGCCATCGCCATCGAGATCGAGCGAGCACTGCCGGGCGCCGAACGGGCCGCCGTGGAGCCGGGCGAGGCAGAAGTC